>JAQICA010000250.1 GCA_027858775.1 Salinivirgaceae bacterium
ATTAATCGCTCAATATATAAGGATAGTATTTTTCATAAGCTTATTGAGAGGATGGTAAGTGCTAAACCATATAATTATCAAATGATTATAGTAAGTAGTTAGTTAAGTACCTCAAACCATTTATTTACAATTGAGCATCGTGCGGCGAAGGCGCATTTCGGCCTCTTCCTTGACCTCTTCCTTGACCGCGACCTCGTCCGCGAGGCATGCGATCGTGGTGTCGTCCCCGTATTCGATTGAGAATAAAATGCTTAAACTGATGTTCGGCATAAAACATGGTTAGAATTTTATCGTCTGATAAAAACTCCTGCAAGTCTATTACAAGCGCCGACCGTAGTTGAGCAACTTCCTCATCGAACTGCAAAAACCGATTTAACACATCGCCAGACGAATTGGGAGAAACTGTTGAATGCTCCATTAAAAAGGCTCGTCGGGCTTTCCACAAACTATCTTTGCTTTGTTCATAGGCATTGTACAAAGGCCAAAAACGAATAGCTTCATTTTCGCTCAGATCTAACTGTTCGGTAAAAAACCCAATCTTTTCGCTACGGTATAGCCTCCGATCATCGTCATTCAATTCCTTTGTTTCCGTTTGCTTTTCTGTGCAACTCCCAAGCATTAGTAAAGTAAAGGTTGCAAATATTATTCTGTTCAGTTTCATTTTTGTAAGTTTTAAATTTTCTGCAATAAATTGTAAAACAACACTATGTGCAGATATTATTCGTTTTCAAGATCCAGCAACACATCATCGCTCACATACGCTGAATTTACGAGGTACAAATCGGCTTCGTCGGCCAGTTCGCTTTCAGTTCCTGTTTCGGCATAGTACTCAAGCATCTCAACATCGTATGCATCGATATGCACCGCTAATGCATTGGCCAGCATATCTTGCTGTGAAGTAGATTCGTAGGTAAATAACCACAAACTGCCAATTGCAACCAGCAATACCGCGGCCGCATAACGAACTACATGTGCATTCAGAAAACGCACTTTCGATTTGGCAGGACTAACCTGAGCAAGTACATCGTTCTGCAACCCTTCGAAGTAGTTTGGCGGTGCTGCAAACGGATTTTGCTTCAGGTGCGGATCATTAATATTTTGTTTTGTGCTCATCTACTGATATTTTAATTCGTTATTCTCTGCGGTTCGTTTGATTAGACTAATTTATAAATAAAAGGTTTAACTTCCTCATACAATTAATTTTCGCTGCCTTCATTCTGAATGTAAGCTTCAATTTTTTTCACAGCATGATGGTACGATGCCTTAAGCGCACCCACCGAAGTTTCCAATATTTCTGCCATATCGGTATACTTCATATCATCGAAATATTTCATATTAAAAACCACTCGCTGCTTATGGGGTAATTGTGCAATTGCTTGCTGCAGCTTTTGCTGAATATCGTCACCATCAAAGTACTCATCGCTTTGCAGGGTTCCGGCGAGCGCCACAATATGGTCATCGATATCTTCTGATTGGTGTTGTTTCTTTTTTTGCAAAAACGAAAGGGCTTCGTTTGTACCGATGCGATAGAGCCATGTGTAGAAACGGCTGTCGCCACGAAATAAATGGAGGCTGCGAAAAACTTTTATAAAGGTGTTTTGCACCACATCATCGGCATCGTCGTGCGAAATAACGATTTTTCGCACATGCCAGTATAATCTTTCGCTGTACCGATCTAAAATAACCGCAAAAGCTTTTTGGCTCTTACGGTTATTTTTTAGAATCAGTTTTATTATTTCTTCGTCCGAAATATTTTTCATTAATACCATATTACATGGCTCAGAAGAAAATAGTTGTTTTCGTAAAACTGTACGTTTCTTAGAAAACAGTAGCTTACAAACGTCCTATTTGCGTTTTACTACGCGCATTGCCGCATCAACAACATCCTGTGTCGTTAGCCCATACTTTTCCATCAATTCATCGGGTTTTCCACTTTCTCCAAATGTATCGTCTACCCCAACCATTTCGACGGGTATCGGCATATTGCGAACCAATACGTTTGCTATAGATTCTCCGAGACCTCCATTAAAAAAATGTTCTTCGCAGGTTACTACTGCTTTGGTTTTACCTGCCGATGCTAAGACTGCCTGAACGTCGAGAGGTTTAATGGTATGGATATTTATTAATTCGGCTGAAATATTTTTTTCTTCCAGTATATTTACCGCTCTGGCTGCCTGATGCACCATATGCCCTGTGGCAAAGATGGTTACATCACTACCTTCATGTAATTTCAGTGCTTTTCCAATTTCAAATTTCTGATCGGCCGGTGTAAAGTTAGGCACTTTCGGACGACCAAACCGTAAATATACAGGCCCTTCCATTTCGGCTACAGCAATAGTTGCAGCTTTTGTTTGGTTAAAATCGCAGGGATTAATAACTGTCATATTGGGCAGCATTTTCATCAATCCCAAATCTTCGAGTATTTGGTGTGTGGCACCATCTTCGCCAAGTGTAAGACCCGCATGCGATGCCGCAATTTTTACATTTTTATTCGAATAGGCAATTGATTGTCTGATTTGATCGTAAACACGGCCGGTGGCAAAATTGGCAAACGTAGTAGCAAAAGGAACCATTCCGCCAATGGTCATTCCGGCAGCTACACCCATCATATTGGCTTCGGCAATTCCCGATTGGAAAAACCGATGTGGAAACTCATCGGCAAAATCGCCCATTTTTAAACTTCCAATAAGATCGGCACATAAGCCCACAACTTTTTCATTTCTTCTGGCGGCCTCCAACAAGCCTTCTCCAAATCCCGAACGGGTATCTTTACTTCCCGTATTTGTCAATTCTATCATGCTCTAATATTTTATTTTTGATGCAAAATTAATCAATAAACAGTAACCCTGACTGATGCTCCCGATTTTATTTCAAACTCCTTCTTCACAACATCCATCACATTATGAGCTCCTTCAGGTCTGAATGTGGCCACATACTTACCAGGAAGCAATACCAATGCGTGGTAGGTTTCGCCGTTGGGCAAATTGGTCACAAATTCGTACGTATTATTATTTCGCGAGAAGATGGCACTTTTACCGGCTTTATAAGTGGAAATATTTACAATTCCAGGCTCCGGGATTTGTATTTTAGTCACCTCACTTTGCTTTATATGAATGCTATCGATACGTAAGCGCGGCATACTTAGTACTTCTACATTGTAGATGCCGGCAATGTATTTTTCCGGTTGCTCTATATTCTGCACATTTACAATACGACCTTTGGAATCGAGCACTAAATACTGAAGATTCCGAAACTGACTGCCTCGTGCTTTTTTCATGAGCAACGTTCCTCGTGGAGCATCGACACCTATCATATTGTGTACACCAGGCGAAATTGATATAGAATCGAGTACGACGGGGGGCAGCGTATGAACAACCATTTTATAATCGGCCAATGGATCGAGCACCAAGGTATCGGGTACTCCTTTTAGATTGATGGTGTGATAATAATGATATTTCGGATTCTTGCTGTGCAGGTCGTAAAATGTCAATCCCACATTTGTTTCGGTAGGATTGCCAAACGCATCGATTAAATTAACCTGGGCCGTTGTGTTGTTGAGTGCTTGTGTAATAACGACGCCCATCACATCTTCAAAACGATCTTCGTTTGAAGCATCGTAATAGCGCCCCACGCAGTTAAATGTATCTTTAAAATCGGGGTCGAGCCCGATACCCACAACAAATGGTTTAAGAATTATTCCTTTCTTCTGTAAATCGCGCGACACTGCGCAAGGATCGCCCTCACAGGCCTCCACGCCATCGGTTATGAGAATAATAACATTTCGGCATTCGGTATCGGGGAAATCGTTGGCAGCCTCCGCCAACGAATAAGCAATTGGTGTGGTTCCACGCGGCTTAAGATCGCTGAGAATCAGTTTAATTTTTTTTGCATTATTCTTATAAAAAGGCACTTCCAATTTTGTATCGTTACAGTCTTGCGGCGGTACCGGACTCTGGTGGCCATAAACCCTCAGGGCCATTTGTACGTTCGACTTTACTGCCAGGCTATCGACCATACGCACAAGTAGTTTGCGTGCAACATCTATTTTGCTGCCACTCTCCCACTTGCCAAGCATACTTTGCGATGCATCGAGTACAAATAGAATACGTGTACACTCATCGGTCTGTGCATTTACAGGATTTACAGAAGAGAATAATACGGCTAATAAGCCAATTTTTACAAAAATTTTCAACATATTTGGTTTTCAGCTAATACATAGTATTGAATGGGTATATTGGAATTTGTTTCAACAAAACCACCCTTTGAAGTGTGTAAATGTACAAATAATTAAAAAAAAGATATTACGCAATGCAAATAAAGGAATTAATACAACACATCGAAACATCATTTCCACTCAAATATCAGGAGTCGTACGACAATTCGGGACTACTGATTGACAGGACGAACCAGGAAGTAAACTCGGCACTTCTCACACTCGACATTACGCCGGAAGTGATTGATGAAGCCATCAGTAAAAAGGCCGACATGGTAATTTCTCACCATCCGTTAATTTTCAAGCCATTGAAAAAAATACTGAACAGCTCGCCCACGGAAATAATTATTCGAAAAGCATTGGCTCACGACATTGCCATTTACAGCGCGCACACCAACATGGACAGCGCGGCAGGCGGCACAAACGATAAGTTATGCGAACTCCTAAAGCTTAAAAATTGCAAAGTGCTTTCGACCATGGAAAACTTTCTATACAAGGTTGTGGTTTTTGTACCGCTTGACCATGCAGAGAAAGTACGATCGGCACTATTTGAAGCGGGTAGCGGAGCTATTGGCGATTATGACTCATGCAGTTACAACACTTCAGGTCAGGGCACATTCAGAGCTGGCGACAACACGAATCCATTTGTAGGGAAAAAAGGAGAACTGCATTTTGAAAATGAAATAAAGATTGAAACAGTTGTGCCCAAACACTTGTTATCGAAGTCAATTAACAGTATGGTTAACGCCCATCCTTACGAAGAGGTGGCCTATGACGTATTTGCAATGGAAAATAAATATGAGGCTGCGGGACTGGGAAGAATTGGCGAACTACCCGAGACCATTTCGAAAGAAGAATTTCTGACTTACGTAAAAGATGCATTGCAAGCTGACCATTTGCGCTATGCAGGCGGTGCTGAAACTATTAAAAAGGTGGCGCTATGCACTGGGAGCGGAAGTTCACTGGCTAATCTTGCCGCCACAAAAAATGCAGATGTGTATATTTCGGCCGATTTTAAATATCACGAGTTTCAGGCAGCAGCAGAACACCTTATGGTTATTGATGCAGGTCACTATCACACAGAAAAATTTGCAAAAGATATTTTTTATAACCTTATTAACGAAAAATTCCCTAAATTTGCACTCTATTTATCTGAGTTGAATACAAATCCAATCAATATACATTAAGATATGGCAAAAAAAGCTTCGAAAGGAACAACAGCAGACGTGAAAGTGGAGGATAAATTAAAAGCACTTTATGAACTTCAATGTGTTGACAACAAGATATTTGAAATTCATACATTGCGCGGAGAACTCCCACTCGAAGTACAAGATCTTGAGGATGAACTAGCCGGACTTGAAACTCGAATTCAAAAAATTGAAGGAGACATCAAGAATCTGGAGCAGGAAGTTGCCCATAAAAATTCGGAAATTAAGAACTCTGAATCGCTCATCAAAAAATATAATGAGCAGCAAATGAATGTTCGCAATAACCGCGAATACGAATCAATTTCCAAAGAGTTAGAATTTCAGGCACTCGAGATTGAACTGGCTGAGAAGCGTATTAAAGAGTACACTACCGCAATTCAGCAGAAAAAAGACAGTATCGAAAAATCCAAAAAGGCTTTCGAAGACCGTGGTAAAGACCTTGAAGCAAAAAAGGGAGAGCTGAATAAAATTATTGACGAAACTGCCAAAGAGGAGAAAAAACTCGAAAAACGTGCTACAACCATTGCTGCTACAGTTGAAGAGCGATTGCTAAAAGCATATCGCAGAATTAAAGACAATTCACAAAACAGAATTGCCGTTGCATCTGTTGAACGCGACGCATGTAGTGGATGCTTTAATCGTATTCCCCCACAGCGTCAGGTTGATGTGCAAAACAGGAAGAAACTGATTGTTTGCGAATATTGCGGACGAATTTTAGTTGATCCAATGCTTGCAGAAGAAATTAACTGCGCATAAATTGTCGTTCATTTTTAATGCACAACCATACAAACGCAACATCGAATTGAGCAGATACTGCTCAATTCGATGTTTTTTTTTGTTCTGTAGTCGTTTTGTAAAATACAATTCATACTGGTTATCAGCACGAAAACAATTGGCCATTCTATTGCTGGTAATTTTCCCGATCGCTACAATTGCGCAAACAGAATCGACATTTAATACTACACTCCGCACAGCTCTCAATGGTCAGTTTAGTACCATAAGCACACCATATACAAAAATTTCGGCTCGGAACATCGATCGTTACAATGCCCTGCTCCTGTCGAAAACCATTGAAGCCATAATCTCCGGACAAGACCAGCCGTGCAAAGAAGCCTTGTCCATTGGCTCACAAGTTTTAAACTACGCGAACATTTCCAATGATGAAGCCATTTGGGCAAACCTGTCTGTAACGCTGATAAAAAGTTACAAAAAAGCTTACCTACCCGCATTATTCAGCGCCTACAAAACCCATAGTCTGTTACAAAAATCATCGGCAAGCACACCCGAAATTCAAGCATGCATCAATCTATTTAATGCGGTGTACCAATCCATTCCCTCATCATACTACAAAACACTAAACCTGGCAGGCTTTAGCCCCATTGCCCTCCCACAAGAGAGCGTAAAAGCTGAGACAGACTTTTCCCGAACCATCGACGTGTTTGTGCAAACAGTTGTGAACAATCAGGAACCACACAAAACACAAAACACAAACGCAGTAACAGCGTTGCTCATTGCAAATTACTACCTAAAAAGCAATCAGCCACAAAGGGCACTAAGTGCGTTGAAAAATACCGATACGCTGAGAAGCAACCTGCCCATTATCTACTATTATAAAGGCAATGCATTTCTAAATTTGGGACAGTACCAAAAAGCCAATTACTATTTCGACAAATTTATGTTTCAGCAAGCCACTGGAAATTTTATAAAAAGTGCACTTCTGCGCAAAATGTGGATTGCTATAATTCAACAACAACCATACGAACATTACAAGGAGCTTATTATTGAAAGAGGCAGCAACTATACGTTTACCGACCGCCAGGCAGAACTGGAAGCCGATAAACGATATCACAGCAAACTGCTGCAAATGAGGATTTTGTTCGATGGAGGAAACTACTCAAAGGCCTACACAGTTGGTACAGAAATCATTACAAATGAACTGAACGATACACAGCTGGCAGAATACTTTTACCGCATGGGACGCATTACGAATGCGTTAAACGACACCAATAAAGCCTTGAACTATTACCGCCAAGTAAGAAAACAACCTAATTCGGGGGAATACTATCATAAGAAATCGCTGGTGGAAGCAGGGAAAATACAATTAAAGAAGGAAAATAGGAATGGTGCCATTCAGCTTCTTAAGCAAGCACTCGAAACACATTCCGATGAATACGCTGATGCTCTTGACCAGGAGGCCGCATCGCTTCTCGAGGATTTAAAATAGTCAAAAAAAACGGAATGAAGGCTAGCGCCCCATTCCGCTCTTTATTAATTTTCATTTATTAGTGCTAGCCTCATATCAAGTGTGAAATGACGGATAAATTGAAGCGTTTTTCGTTTTTAGCAAGACAAAAAATGGGCGTATAACAGCGTTCTGTAAACATTTTTTACCTGATAAAAACAAAACTTGCCTCGTCAGGTTATGCTTTACATGACACGAAGCCTACAACAGCTTTGCCAGTGCATTGGCTGTATTTTGCTGAATGCGGTTTTGCAGATCGCTAATATCGCCTTTCACAAATTTTTCGCCAATAATTTTCTCGTATAACTCAATGTAACGTTCCGAAACCTCTTGTACACGCTCGGGCGACATTTCGGGCACTTGCTGCCCTTCTTGTCCCTGAAAACCATTTTCTATAAGCCACTCACGTACAAACTCCTTCGACAATTGCTTTTGTTTTTCGCCATTCTCCAAGCGCTGGAGGTAACCATCGGCATAAAAGTAGCGACTGGAATCCGGCGTGTGAATTTCATCGATCAGGAATATTTTCCCATCTTTTTTTCCAAAGTCATATTTTGTATCAACCAAAATGAGGTCTTTATCTGCCGCCATTTTTGTGCCGCGCTCAAATAATTTTAAGGTGTACTCTTCCAATAGTTTATAATCGCTTTCGGAAACAAGTCCCTGCTTTAAAATCTCTTCGCGGCTAATATCCTCATCATGTCCCACATCCTCTTTGGTGGTTGGCGTAATAATGGGTTTATCGAATTTTTGATGTTCTTTCATTCCCCCGGGCAATGTATTCCCGCACAATTCGCGCTTTCCGGCTTTGTATTCGCGCCAGGCATGACCGGTTAAATAGCCGCGCACAACCATCTCTACTTTAAAGGGTTCGCACAAATGGCCAATGGTTACATTTGGATCGGGCATGGCAATTTTCCAGTTGGGAACAATGTCGGAAGTGGCATCCAGAAATGTAGCTGCAATTTGGTTAAGCACCTGTCCCTTAAAGGGGATGCCCTGCGGAAGTACCACATCGAATGCTGAAATACGATCGCTGACCACCATAGCCAAATACTGATCGTCGATATTGTACACATCGCGCACTTTACCGTTGTATACACTTTTTTGTTTGTCGAACTTAAAGTTACTTTTGGTTAACGTTTCCATAGTAAAACTGCTATTTATCAATTAATTAAAATAAAAATTACTTGGTTTGCAAACCTTTGCCCCCACTCCACAAAACCCTCTCGCGTTCTACCTCATTTCAATTCGACTTCACATCGGCACATTTAATATTTCGTGTCTGAATGCTCTTCAGATTTCTTATCTTTTTCTATCATTTGGTTTGGCGTCTGCTTTGCTGTCGCGATCTTTCTGATACGCCAAAACAATTTCCTTCACCAAACGGTGACGCACAATATCGTTCTCGTCGAGATAAACAGTATTCACTCCCTGAATGTTCTTTAATAATTTCACACCATGCATTAGGCCACTTTCCATACGGCCGGGCAGGTCTATTTGTGTTACATCGCCGGTAATTAACATCTTAGAATGCTCACCCATACGAGTAAGGAACATTTTCAGCTGATTAACGGTGGTGTTTTGGGCTTCATCGAGAATTACAAAAGCATCGTCGAGTGTGCGCCCGCGCATAAAGGCCAGCGGAGCAATATGTACAGTTCCCTCTTCGAGGTAGCTTTCCAGTTTCCGCGCCGGCAACATATCATTAAGCGCATCATAAAGCGGCTGAAGGTACGGGACAATTTTTTCCTTTTAATCGCCTGGCAAAAATCCAAGGTTCTCTCCCGCTTCCACTGCCGGACGACTTAAAATAATTCGACGTACCTCTTTGTTTTTCAATGCCCTAACGGCCAATGCAATGGCAGTGTAGGTTTTTCCCGAACCGGCAGGCCCAATTGCAAATACTAAATCGTTGGTATTGACTGCTTGTACAAGCTTTCGCTGATTTTTGGTGCGTGCGGTTATGGGTTTTCCGTTGCGGCCAAAAACAAGCACATCATTTCGTTTCAAATCATCGTCGTGCCCCGGTGGGTATTCGTTTACCAACCGATTAATATCATCGGCAGTTAATTTATTGTATTTATGATAAAACGCAATCAACTCATTCAGTTTCTGTTCAAAAAACACTATTTCGTCCGGATCGCCCATCACCTTAATCATATCGCCACGTGCCACAATGCGAATTTTCGGGAACAGTTCCCGTATTACATCCAATTTTGCATCATTTACTCCATACAAATCGATCAATTCGATATTCGAAATCTGAATCTCTTTTTCTATCATACAATCATGTGTGTTTATCTTCTATGGTTCACTACATCAATATACTATTATTCCACATTCAATTTAGAAATATTGATTACGCACAAATTCATTTATTATTGCTAATTTTGATCGAAATTTGTTGCGTATCGCGGCAGCAAAAATAAAGAAAAATAATTAGTCGGCACCATATTCATAAACGGATATAGCGCCTTCTGAAGTTTTTATTTCGATAAAGTTTCGAGAGGTCTTTTGTACTGATTATAAATAAGTTACAAAATTACAATGCCTTGCATAATACGGAATGAATAAAGGTCGCATTAAAAACACACCAATTTACGAAAAAAGCAATAACGGAGCATTTGCAGAAATAAAATGCCTGTGGCAAAACGAAAAGCCTTGTAACAGACGACAGAAAACTTAATGCAGAACATAACACTCATAACAGATTGGCACAAAAGCGATTACTACTTGGGCGCTCTCAAAGGCACAATTATTAGTCGCTGCGAGGCTTCGATGAATTTAGTCGATATTAATCATCATATAGAGCAATACCAATACAAAGAGGCTGCATTTGTTTTGCGTAACAGTTACCATTATTACCCCAAAGGAACAATTCATGTAAATACCATCAATAACCAAAACACCTATCCGGTTCCGTACATTGCGGTAAGTTTCGACGATCACTTTTTTGTTTCGCCCAATTCGGGAACCATGAACCTGATTACACAGGGAAAAAACTATAAAGCGGTAATGATTACCGCGGAGGATTTCGATGCACCAACATTCCCCGAATTGCACTATATTTCAAAAGCCATTTGTCATATTACCCAAATGCACACCATCGATGGTTTAGGCGAACCATACACACTGCGCGAAATTAATTACCTTAGACCACAATACGTTAATAATGAATTAATTGGAACAATAATTCATATTGATGGATATGGAAACATCATAACTAATATTACCGAAAAAACATTTAATGAAGTACGCCAAAATCGTAATTTTTCAATTTTATTAAAAGGGAAACATGAAGGGTTAGAGAAAATTTATAAAGGATACGAAGAGAGCATCAATGAGCTTATAGCCACATTTAACAGCACTTCGCTTCTGGAAATTGCGCAAATGAACTTCCCGGCATATAAATCGTTAGGGTTACGATTAGGCGATCGAATTAAAATTACATTCAAATGATTACACGAATTACCAAATTTAAAATTGAAAAAGCATCCTTAAAAGACTTTGAGGACTTTATGAAAACCTTCAGAGATGAGATTATCAGCATTGAAGGATGCAGACATTTCGATATTTTAAAAGATAAAGACGATGAGAATAATCTGTTTATGTTTATGATTTGGAAAGATAACGAGTATCTGGAAACATTCAGAAAATCAGATCTTAACAAACTAATTGTAAATAAACTGAAAATTTTTAGCGCAAAAGAACCGTCGAACTGGACAGTTGAAACCGTATTTGATCCGGATCAGCTATCGCAACAAAAATCCCTATTTGACTAATGATACAAGAAGGAAACCAAGAAACGCTTCAAACGTTTACAGAGCTGATTACGATAATGAATGAGTTGCGCGAAAAATGCCCGTGGGACAAAGAACAAACGCTGGAAAGTTTGCGCAACTTAACCATTGAAGAGACGTACGAACTTGCCGATGCTATAATTGAACAGGATGGTGAAGAGATAAAAAAAGAGCTGGGCGACATTCTTCTGCATATTGTTTTTTATTCAAAAATAGGTGCCGAAAAAGACTGGTTTACCATTAAGGATGTGATGGAAGGGCTGAACAAAAAGCTAAAATACCGTCACCCCCATATATACAGCAATACCAACGCTCAAACTGCCACCGAAGTGGAGCAAAACTGGGAAGCCCTGAAACTGAAAGAAAAAGGGCGCAAAAACAGTGTGCTCGAAGGCGTTCCCAAATCGCTACCTGCACTGGTAAAGGCCAATCGCATACAGCAAAAAGTGCGTGGTGTAGGTTTCGATTGGACCGAACGCGAACAAGTTTGGGACAAGGTGGCCGAAGAGCTTGGTGAAGTAAAAGATGAAATTGCCGAAAATAGCTCGCATGAAAAAATTGAAGCCGAGTTTGGCGACCTGTTTTTTAGTTTAATTAATGCAGCGCGACTGTACAATGTTGATCCGGAGACGGCGCTGGAACGCACAAACAAAAAATTCATTAAGCGCTTCAACTATTTGGAATCGCAGACCTTGCAAAAGGGGAAAAACCTACACGATATGTCGTTAGACGCGATGAATGTGATTTGGGAAGAGGCCAAGAAGTTTGACAAATAAAAAGCGTTACCGAATGGACGCAAAATAGTTCATCTGAGGAATAATAACCTCAAACGGGCTAAGACTTTTACAAAACTCCGTATAAACAGAAAGTCCCAAAACAGCATGGCGCATACCATGCTGTTTTGGGACTTAACTTGAACCTAAATAATCATTATCAATATTTTTTCAAGTATCTTTTTCTTTTAACAAGCGTTATTTAATTTTTTTCAGTTCGGCATCGAATACGAGTGTTGTATACGGAGCAATTTTTGCTTCGGGCATTCCCTCGTCGCCGTAGGCCAATGGCGAAGGAATTACGATAGTGGCTTTTTCACCAACTTGCATTTGTTCCACTCCTCGCTCCAATCCTTCGAGCACCTTTTCATTACCAATAGTAAAATCAAATGTTTGGCCTCGCTCATATGTGTTGTCGAAAGGTGTTCCATCTACAAAATAGGCAAAATAGTGAATAGCAACCCGATCTCCGGATTTGGGGCTATCCCCGGTTCCCTTCCGCAGCGTTTTGACAAACACACGATCCATGGCAGCAGAATCAGCAATACCGCTTCTTTTTAAAAAGTGTTTCAATGCAATTTCCTCACGTTTTACTCCACTAATTTGCACTAATCGGCGCTCTTGTTCAAACTCTTCCATGCTTTTCACATCGGTGAGTCGAATATCGAATCGTAGCTTATCTCCTTTTTTTATGAATTCAGGCACCGTTTCTTCTGAATCGAGGTTATAATAATCAACGGCATCGATTAGGAAGGCCATGCTATCGCCTTCGTGCATAAACATTAAAGCCTGATTGATGCTTCCTTTAAACCTTGCCTTTTCGATCTGAATACGGAAGGAATTCGCCCTGCGAAGCAGGCTGTCGTTGGGCGCCTTGATGCTCACATCGAGTGTGGTCAAATCGCCAATACGCGGTGAAAGCCCAATTTCTGACCGATCGATATTCATATACGAAAAACCATTTTTGTGTTCTTCAAATTGTTGGTTAGAGCATGATACACTCAACAATGCTAAAGCCAAAATGTAAATAAGACTTCTTCTCATCTGTTTATAAAAATTTATAGGTTAAACCTGATCTTCTCGTGAACGTACTTCGAGTAAATTTATTTCGTAAATTACTGAGGTAAATGGAGGAATAATTCCTGTACTTGAGCCTGAAGCGCCCCAGGCCAAATCTGACGGTAAAATTATGATCGCACGATCGCCTTCGCGCATCATGCCAATGGCTTCTTCCATACCAGAAATCACCTGCCATTCTGTACCATACACAAATTCAAATGGTTGATTTCGTTTTACTGTAGAATCGAAAAATTCGCCGTTTAGAAATTTCCCCTCGTAGTTAACAGTCACAATATCGCCTTTGCTTACAGCCTTTCCACTTCCTTCTTCCACAATAATGAAGTACATTCCCGATTCGGTTGGTTGTAAATCGACCTTCTGCTCCTCGATAAAATGGCGCAAAACAGTTTGTTCATATTCGCCAAAATCGTTTATCCAAGCCAAAAACTCCTCTTTTTCGCGCTTATAATCTTTTTCTGAGCGAATCATTCGTAGGTGTATACCTACTTTCATATTACTTTTTTCGGGGATAAAACTTGGCAGGTCGGTATCGAGTGTTTTGCCAAACAAACCATCGGCACTAATAATGAAGCTGGCACTATCGTGTTCGGCCAAAAGCAAAAAGCACTGTTCTATACTTCCATCGAACGTTGGTTCGGTAAGTTGAAAGGTTCGCCTGCCATGGAAAAACACAGAATCGTCCATAGTTTGGTAGACAATGTCGGCTGTAACAAAATCGCCGACTGACGCAGTGAACCGATCTTCGCCAAACATGTGTAGTCGATAATAAAGGGCACCGTCGTCAATATTTTTGTAGCCCGGGTATGGGTCGGGTTGACAGCCGACAAGTAAAATCAAGAAAAATATATTCAATAAAGTTATTCTCACAAGAATAATATAATTATCAACAATTTACAATAAAACTTCCACTATACAAAAGACTTACTTCTGATCAATAAATTGGCCAAAAAACAAGCCAAACATCCACAACACTGACCACAAAACAAAAATAGGGATTTATGCACTGTGAACAATTATTTTCTTAAAGATTTTAACCGAACTTCGTATATAATGCTTGCCCGCGGCGGAATTCGGTTTTGATCGCCTAATAAATGATGTGCCATGTAAGGCGGCATCACAAAGCGGGCACTATCTCCCTGTCTGAGCAGCAAAACGCCTTCTTCGAGCCCGCGCTCCACTCCGCCTTTGGTAATGCGAAACGTTTTGGGACCGGTAGAATCTGATGAGTACACTAACTTGCCGTTGAGCAACCGTATTTTATACGTCAATTCGGCCATCATGTTGGGTTTCGCTTTAGAGCCATTCCCTTTTTCAATAATTTGGTGCCATAAACCGGTGCCGGTGGTTTGCATTTCCCATCCGTTGGCACGAATTACGCCTAAAATACGCGCAGAATCTCTGGACACCAATCCTTTATTGGCTTTCAATAATGCTTCCTGGCGCTCTGTATTCGTCATACCTCTTTGCTGGGAATTTTCGCGTTGGCAATGCTGAAGAAACATTAGCGCCACTATTACAAGTACACTCGTCAGCAAATATTTAAAATTCATGATAATGCTCCTTTACAAGTTTTTCAAATCGTTTCAATGTGTCATCAAGCGAATCGTACGAACGACCACCGGCAGCATTGCGATGTCCACCGCCATTAAAAAAGCGCTTCGAAAACTCATTGGCTGCAAAACTACCTTTAGAGCGGAACGAGATTTTTACATATTTCTCCTGCTCTACGAAAAAGGCCGTAAAATTAACGCCAACAATGGAGAGCGGATAGTTAACAAAGCCTTCATTATCGCCGGGTTTGTGGTTGTATTTTTCCAGATCGGCGATGCTCAAGTAGGTGTATGATGCGC
Source organism: Salinivirgaceae bacterium (assembly GCA_027858775.1). Lineage (GTDB taxonomy): Bacteria > Bacteroidota > Bacteroidia > Bacteroidales > Salinivirgaceae > Salinivirga. The sequence continues at coordinate 15,170 of JAQICA010000250.1, forward strand.
CTTTTTCGGGCATAAGCACCATTTGATGCGCCAACATGTGTCCAAGTAACTGCATTCGCGAAAGCGAAAACTGCTGAAAAATATGGCCGGTTACCAAATCTTTATCGAATCCCATTTCAAGCAATTCGGCCATGGCTCTGTAGGTTGACGGGTTGGATGAATTGTATGAACATGAGCCGGTATCGGTAACGATACCGGTGTAAATGCATGTAGCAAATTCGGTGGTGCGTGGAAGGTTTTCACTCAGTTTAAACAACCAAAACAAGAGTTCAGCCGTGCTGCTCATATTAATATCGCCAATCAGTAGCCCATTGTAGCTATGGCTCTGCGGGTGGTGATCGACTACCAATACAGGTAACGTGGTTTCTTCCAGTACTTTTGCAAGGTAATCTACACGGCCGGGTTCATTAAAATCGAGGCATACAACCAAATCGGCTGATGCCAGAAAAGCCTGAATAGCCTTTATTTTAGGGAATGCGCTTATATGCTCGCTTCCAGGCATCCAACGCAAGGAGTCGGGTAGTTCGCTACCAATAATAATTTGAGATGCTATTTGCCGCTGACGAAGAAAAATTTGCATGGCCAGTGCGCTACCAATGGCATCACCATCGGGGTTTGTGTGTGTGAAAATTGCCACATTTTGCTTCCCTTCAATAATAGATTGAAATTCTGTTATTTTTTGTCTCTCAATTATACTCAAAATGACTAATGGTTTAGATTGTAAAAAGCCAAATATACTAACAAAATTACAGGAATGGCACGAAACAAACCGATATTCGAATGGATTTTTTGGTAGACTAACCTTGGCAGGTGACAGCTGTAACTGATGATTTATACCCATCTTGTGCGATTGTCGCTCAACTCTGGAACATGCAGACATTAAAGATTAACTGCAACCACGGAAACGATCTGCGATAAATCGGGCAAACGGTTTTAATTCTGTAATGAAGCAATTTGAATAGTCACAATTTTTTGTACATTTATAAACAAAACGATCTTTAAAATGTATTTAATGCGTATGATCGGGGTTATGTTTTCTCTTTTTATTACGACTGAGCTATAATCGAACATTTCCACTCATTACAACACTACGTACTACAAGCAGAATTATGAATATAAATAATTAAAAACGGAAAATATGGCTGGTAGAATTACATTTACAATTATTAAACCGGGAGCTGTACAAAACGAGCATATCGGGCCAATCTTGTCGAAAATTACCGATGCAGGTTTTCATATTGCAGGCATAAAGATGGTGCAACTAAGCAGAAATGAGGCGCGCCAATTTTATTGCATCCATGAGGAAAAGTCTTTTTTTGAAGAACTGATCGAGTTTATGGTATCGGGGCCAATTGTGGTAGCCATACTCGAAAAACACAATGCGGTGGAAGATTTCAGAAAATTGATTGGGAACACCGATCCGCAAAAAGCTGATTCGGGCACCATTCGAAACATGTTTGCCAAATCGGTGCAAGCAAATGCAGTTCATGGATCAGACAGTGATGAAAATGCACGTAAAGAGAGTGAATATTTTTTCTCCGGGTTCGAAAAGTTTTTTGTCGATGAAAAAAACTGTGTGCAGGGAGCTATGAATTAAAACGAATATCTGTAACCACTTCATTATCGGCTCCTTGATTGATGCGTTCGATCAAGGGGTCTTTTATAAGCTCAAGTTCGCGGCGCACTACAGCAGAGTCTACTGTAATAACTAACACACTCCCTTCGAACTTTTTATGAGTGGTGTGACGGGCAGCCATTGCTCCCACATAATCGCTCCACTGGTTTAATACACGTGCTCTCGAAACTTGGGTAAAACGGCTCATGCCTTTTAACCAATAGTCAATGCCTTCGCCTATAGTCATTTCCTTTACTCGTTTCATAGCTTACAGGGTTTCTAAACGTTTGTTCAAAGTTAGTAAAAATTCATTTCTCACGCTACTTTGACGCGTTAAGCGCAGGATTGTTTTTTCTTTTCTCACATACAGGATCAGTTGAAAAAGTTGTGGACTTTTTTCACTAAACTTTTTTTCTTGAAAAAAAAAGTTGCAAAACTTTAGTCCGACAACTGGCGGAAAGTCAAGATCAAATTACGCTTCAACCCGCTCTAT
>JAQICA010000267.1 GCA_027858775.1 Salinivirgaceae bacterium
CCCACACCCATAATATGTCGGTTGTAAGAAGGAACTTTTCCTAAACTTTAGTCCGATTAATTTTCTCTGAGATTAAATGATTGTAAATTTAAAAATTAATAAAATGAAAACTCTTATAAAAAAAACAACCGGAGTTGCTATACTTTGGGGCTTATCATTACTTTTGATAAGCACGTTTAGTTTTGCGCAACAATCTAAAAACGCTTTGTTTTTGGACGCCAATAAGGCTATGTTCAATGCCAAGGCTTTGCAAGCAGATTTGCTTGTTCCAACCGAATTCAATAAAGGTATTGAAAACTACAAAGATGCTGAAGACTATTATGCCGATAAAAAAGGCGTTGAGAAAATAGAATCGGCGCTTGCAGAGGCTGAAGCTTACTTTAACCGCTCGGCTGATTTTAGCATTTCTGCAAAATTGGTTTTTGCCAATTCGCTTAATGCACGTGCCGATGCGCTGTCGGCCGGAGCAGATGTATTTGCAAAAGAAATGTGGCTCGATGCAGAAGAAGTATTTAATGATGCCGCAAAAGAATTGGAAAAAGGAGACCGGGATGACTCGTACAAGTACGCCACAGAGGCCATTGAGATATACAGGAAAGCTGAATTGTCGTCCATAAAAACCGATTTGCTCGATGAAACACGCGCCTTGCTCGAAAAAGCAGATGATTCGAACGTTGATCGGAAAGCCCCAAAAACCCTTAAGCGGGCAGGAAATCTGCTGGCAGAAACAGAAAAAGAACTCGAATCGAACCGGTACGATATGGATTATCCGCGTACTTTGGCAAAACAAGCTAAGTATGAAGCTCAGCACGCCATTTTTCTTAATCGTACCATATCGGAAATAGATGATAAAGACCTAGAAATGGAAGATGTAATTCTAAAATATGAACTTCCCTTAACCCGAATTGCAGAAAAAGTAGGATTTGTGGCTCAATTTCATGAGGGTATCGAAAAGCCTGAACAAGAAATAATTATGAATATTAAAGAGTTGCAGAAAAGCAAGAAAAACCTTGTTGCTCAAACACAAGCTCAGGATAAAGAAATTTCTCACTTGAAATCGACTGTTTCGGTATTGAGAAAACAAAATCTGGCGCTCAATAAAGAGTTTAATGATGAAATAGACAAGCGTACAGATGCTATGAAAATGCAAACCAAGGAGTTTGAAAACGAAAAGGCTTTGCTTGCTGCTAAAATTAGTAAACAGACAAAACTAAATAACCAGTTTGATGCCGTTTATTTAATATTTGACAATACAGAAGCTTCTGTTCTTCGTTCCGGAGATGAAATTATTATACGGATGCATGGATTTGGCTTTGATGTTGGGAAGTCGGAAATTAAGCCAGTGAATTTTAGTTTGTTAACCAAGGTTCAGACTGCTATAAAGGTGTTTCCCAAAAGCAATGTTGTGGTTGAAGGATATACCGATTCTTTTGGTGGTGATGCCTCCAATTTAGTGCTTTCGCAGGAACGATCTGATGCGGTTACTAAATATCTAAATGCAAACTCAGACTCTCCTGGAAATAGCACCATTAGTTCTATTGGGTATGGAGAGAATAATCCCGTAGCCAACAATGAAACGGCCGATGGACGAAAACAAAATCGCCGGATAGATATAAGAATTCAACCCGTTTTGTAAGGTTAGTAATTACAAAAGCCGCAGGAGAGCCCCTAAAAGGGCTTTTCCTACGGCTTTTTTGTTTTTATCCGATTTAGAATTTTTTCGACTATCAGTTATTACCACTGTATCATTCACCGCTCACTGCCACTTTCCACTGTTATTGCCATTCATTTTTGCCCTAAAATATCACGATACACTTTCAAGTATCTTTCTACCATTTTTTCGCGACTAAACATAGACCATGCCCATTTAGCACACTCGTTACGGTTGATTAGATGAATATTTCCCACAGCCTGCACAGCCTCTTCAGTACCAGAAACCAGGAAACCTGTTTTTTCATGAAGAATTAATTCGGGCATAGAACCCATGTTGAATGCAATAACCGGTGTACCGCAGGCCATAGCTTCTGCTACACTGAGCCCAAAGGGTTCGTTGAAGCTTATGGGGTGCAGAAGCGCTTTAGCTCTACCCAGTAACTTATTTCTAGCCTCGGAATCCGAATTGCCAACATAAACAATATCGTCATCGTTAATATAAGGTTTTATCTTTTGGTCAAAGTATTCCTGATCTTGAATTAAACCAGAAATGATAAGCTTTCTTTTCGATTTTTTTGCAATTTCTATCGCTTCAGCAGTTCCTTTCTCAGGATGAATACGTCCAAAGAAGAGAAGGTAATCTTCCGGATCCTTGTTAAAAGTAAACTCATTGGTATTAATGCCATTATACACTGTTGCACAATAACTTAGTTCGGGACTTCGGTCAGAGTTACTTATAGAAACATAATGTGTGGAGTCTTCATATTTCTTATAAACGGGAATAATCTTAGGCGAAGAAAATCCATGTATGGTAGTAACCATTGGGGTTTTGATTAGCCGGGAATAGGTTAGAGGTAAAAAATCAAAATTGTTGTGAATAATATCAAACTCGTGCGCATGTTCCATTAAATGGCTGATATGCAAACATTCTTCAACTTTTGCATCAACCTCAGCATTTTCAGCATAGGGCTTTTGGCAAGTCCACATAAGTTTGCCTTTGGTTTGAGAATTTCCTGTGGCAAATAAAGTAACATCGATGCCTGATTCTACAAGTCCTTCTGCAATATTGGATGCTACTTGTTCCCATGGACCATATTTTAGAGGAGGCGTGCGCCAGGCGATAGGTGAAAGTATGGCGATTTTCATTTTTATTATTTTTAAGTGAATAAAACTAAGACCAGCGAAAAGCGCCAAAACCACGAAAGTGCATTTTCACGTGTTAGAACAAGGTAATACTTTTCCTTTGTAATCAACAATATCAATACGCATTACAATTATTATTTTTCGAGTCTTTCGCGTCTTTCGCGTCTTTCGTTGTTTCTTAATAGCTATGCCAATTTTAAATAATTTCAGAACAGCGAAAAGCGCTAAAACCACGAAAGTGTATGTTTTAATAGAATATTTTTCGAGTCTTTCGAGCCTTTCGTTGTTTGTTTTTGACTAGCTATGCAAACATTAATGAATTTCAGACCAGCGAAATGCACCAAAACCACGAAAGAGTGTTTTCATTGAATATTTTTCGGGTCATTCGATCCTTTCGTTGTTTCAATAAACCAACTATCTATTTAGAAGTAAACTAGTCGATTGTATCGACTACAATTCAGAACAGCGAAATGCGCTAAAACCACGAAAGAATGTTTTAATGGAATATTTTTCGAGTCATTCGCGCCTTTTGTTGTTTTTTAATTAGCTATGCAACCCTTAATGAATTTCAGAACAGCGAAAAGCGCCAAACCCGGGAAAGTGTATGGTTTAAAAGAATACGTTTCGGGTCTTTCGTTGTTTGTTTTTTAACCAGCAATGCAAACCTTAAATAATTTCAGAACAGCGAAAAGCACCAAAACCGGGAAAGTGTATGTTTTAATAGAATACTTTTCGGGTCTTTCGCGCCTTTCGTTGTTTCTTTATTAACCCGCTATGTAATTTATAGGTTAATTAGTCGTTTAATCTCAACTTTTGGATAGGTGCCAAAATTAACAAGCAATCCCAATTCCATATCAGTGGCTTTTAAGTAATTAATTACCTGAGCTTGATGTTCTTTAGCCAATTCTTTCACTACTTTTATCTCTACAATTATTTTGTCAAAGCAAATAAAGTCAGGTTTATACATTTGTCTCAATGGTTTCCCTTTATATTCAATTTCTAACATTATTTGAGACTCAAAGGGAATGTCTTATAACGAAAATTCCCTTTCAAGACATTCTTGGTAAACTGCCTCAAGAAAACCACAACCAATTTCTTTATAAACTTCGAAAATTGCTCCCTGAATTGCATAAGCTTCCTCTGGATGAATAAGTTTATTCGGATTCATTTTTATTCATTATTAAAGTGACTAAAATTAAGAACAACAAAATGTCCCAGAGCCGCGAAATTACAATTTTCTCTCTTCCTGCCAGCAATATTAATGAACAATGCAACTATTACTTTCCGAGTCTTTCGTTGTTTCTTAACCAGCTATGCCAATTTTAAACAATTTCAGAACAGCGAAAAGCGCTAAAACCACGAAAGAGTATTTTCATTGAATATTTTTCGAGCCTTTCGTTGTTTTTTAATTAGCTATGCAACCTTTAATGACTTTCAGAACAGCGAAATGCACCAAAACCACGAAAGTGTATGTATTAATAGAATATTTTTCGTGTCTTTCGTTGTTTCTTTATTAATCCGGGATGCAAACTTTAAATAATTTCAGAACAACGAAATGCGCCAAAATCACGAAAGAGTGTTTTAATAGAATACTTTTCGGGTCTTTCGAGCCTTTCGTCGTTTGTTTTTTAATCTGGGATGCAAACATTAAATAATTTCAGAACAGCGAAAAGCACTAAAACCACGAAAGGATGTTTTAATAGATATTTTTCGCGTTTTTCGAGTCTTTCGTTGTTTTTTAATAGCTATGCAAGCTTTAATGAATTTCAGAACAGCGAAAAGCACCAAAATCACGAAAAGGTTTTAATAGAATGTTTTTCGGGTCTTTCGCGCCTTTCGTTGTTTGTTTTTTAATCCGCTATGCAAACTTTAATGAATTTTAGAACAACGAAATGCGCCAAAACCACGAAAGAGTGTTTTAATTGAATATTTTTCGAGTCTTTCGAACCTTTCGTTGTTTTTTTACTACTTCTTACATAGCACTTCTATAGTTTTCCAGGCAATGATCTACCAATTCTTCAATCATGGCTGTACCAACACACATTACCTTGTCAGCAGCGCCCCAGTATATTTTTACACTTCCATCGTTTTCGGGAACAGCTCCGCAGCAAAAAACAACGTTATGTACGTACCCTGTAATTTCATATATTTCTTCCGGTTGTAATATCCATTCATCGCTAACAGCAATTATTACCGACGGGTCAACCAAGTCGTGTAAAGCTGTGCCTAAGCGGTATACACTGCCATCCATAGTAGGAAAAACGCCGTGGTATATGTTGAGCCAGCCACGTGAAGTTTTAATAGGAGGAGCTCCGGGACCAATTTTCATCTCGTCCCAATGGTATTGCACAGGCTTCATGATTAGTTTCGATTCACCCCAGTATTTCAGATCAGGCGAATACGAAATCCAGATCGACCATGGCGATATTTCGGAATGTGGGCGGTCGAGCCGGACGTAAAGACCGTTAATTTTTTCGGGGAAAATAACCACATTCCGATAATCAGCCTCCGTGATTAACGAAAATCGTTCAATATTTTCAAAATCTTTTGTTTTAGCAAGACCAATGCGAACTCCGTGTTTTGAGTAAGCACTATAGGTAATTAAGTACTCCCCGTCCAGGAAAACAATGCGGGGATCTTCAATACCGTAGGCCTCGTATTCTTTAAAAACACCTTCGGTAGCCGGTACCATAAAGGGGGCAGCATCTGCTTTAAAGTTGTATCCATCATTGCTAATGGCTTTCCCTAAAATACTCCGCCCGTTTAGCTTATGCGATCGGAAAATCATTATATATTTTCCATTATGCTTTACCACTGCAGCGTTGTGCACTGTGGCTACAGGATATGGCACGTCGTCTTTTGTAAGAATTGGATTGTTTTTATATCTGGTAATTAGCATTCTATGTTTTTTAAAAGTTTAGTTTTTAATCATGATAGTTGTTTGTTGTTGCTAAAAACAGCCACTTCCTTCTGCCGTTCTTCCCATTAACTGCTCTTATGAAACTCCTCATACGCCTTTAAAACCGTCAAATGAGAAATTAAATAAGCCAATGAGCTTTCGGCTCCCTGATTGCGATTAATTCCAAAACTTTCAAATCCATCGCAGCAGCCCTTGGTTTCAAAATCGTACAAACTTAACCGAAGATCGTTCTCGCCTAAAAACCACAAAAACGAGGTGTACAATTTATCCAGGTATTCGGTGTTTTTGGTCACATGAAAAGCCTGATGGTACATTAAAACCATGGCCATAGCATCGATAGGTTGCTGTGCAAAAACGGAACGTTCACCATCTTTTTTAAACCACTTTTCGTTACCAATTACACTTAAATAATTATTTTTTAACGTATGCAGAGTAAGAAACTCCATTGAAGAGAGCGCTATTTCGGTTACTTTACTGTCGTTAAGTAGCTCGGCAGCATGCAGCATAGCCAGCGGTAAAATGCCATTATCGTAAGACAATTGCGATTCAAACCACTTCCAGTTGTCCGATTCATTTTCTTTATAATGTGTGGTCAGTTTTTTTGCCATATTCCTCATGCGTTCCATCATGGAGTCGTCATTCGGGTGGCTCTTTAAATAGTGGCATACCCCAATTATGGTATTAGCAATTCCCCTAATCGATTGAAGTTTTTCAAAATTAGGAACCGCGTTAAAGAAGACCTCTTTTCCTGTTTGGTAGTAGGCGTCGTTAGGGGCATAGCCTAATAAATAACCTAAAGCCCAAATGGTACGTCCAAAAGAATCTTCGGATCCCACTTCATCTAAAAACTCGCGGCTGAAACTTAAAAAATTCCGAAATGTACCATCCTTATTTTGCAAGTAATGAACGTAACTTAAATAAATGGGCGATAGCTCCAGAGCATGGATGTCTTTCAATTGATTGTGCGCCATGAGAACCATGAGCAGTGCACGGGCATTATCATCGAGACAATAGCCCTCTTTTAAATTCGGGATACCAAATTTTGCATGTTGAATAATTCCCGTGTCGTCGGTTAACCGGTTAATATGGGTAAGGGAAAATGGAGGAATAATGAGCAAATCAAATATTGTGTCCTTATTTTTTGCTTTTACAATACCATTTTTGACAACTGTTTTCGCCAGCTTTACATATTTATCACCGGTTTTGGGCCATGTAATTTTCTTTCCGTAGCTTAACGCCTTTTTCTTTATGGTTGCCAGCATGTCCGGATTGTCAAGGAGCTCAATCAGAAGTGCTGAAAGAGCTTTTTCGTCGTTAAAATCGAAAAATCGCCCCCGGCCATCGGCCAATAATTCCTGAGCATGCCAATACGGTGTTGAAATTGCTGCAGTGCCTGCCCCAATAGCATACGACAGCGTTCCGCTGGTAATTTGGGCTTCGTTCAAATACGGTGTAATGTAAATATCGGCAGCCGATAAGTATTTGAAAAGACATTCAACTTCAATAAACTCGTTAAGAAACACCACATTTTGCTCTAAACCCAGTCGCTTTACCGTTCGGTTTAAAAATATTCGGTATTCTTCACCCGAGTGCCTTAGTACATTGGGATGTGTTTTTCCTTGTACAAGATAAATAACTTCCGGATGTTTTTTTACCACCTCGGGCAAGGCTTTTATTACAGTTTCAATGCCTTTATTACGACCAATAAAACCGAAGGTGAATAGTACTTTTTTATGTTCGAGCTTAAATTCTTTTTTCGACTTTTCTGAATTGTAATGCAAATCCGGTACGCCATGCTCTATAAGTGCGATTTTCTCTGCAGGTACATTGTAAATTTCTGTCGCAAACTCAATGGCTCGGTTACTCATCACTACAACTTTTTGCGCCATGCTGCATATTTGTTCCAAAACCGCCTTTTGATTGTACGTTGGGTTTTTAAGTATAGTGTGAAGTGTTACAATGAGAGGAATGTCTAATCGATGCAATAAGGGTAAGATGTTCACCCCATCCTGGCCACCAAAAATGCCAAATTCATGTTCTAAAATGCAAACATCGGCTCCGCTTAAGTTAATGTACTTAGAAGCCTTAATGTAATCTTCAAGTCGCTCTTGGTTAATTGTTGTTTTCACCTCTTCGGGGTAATCGTAATGCGTATCGAAATCGTTTAGCGCAACCACAAAACCATTATCCCGGCTTCCGGCTTCTTTATCTTTATTAATTACAGAATTAAAAAGATTTCTGGTAAAAGTACCAATGCCACATTCTCTTGGCGGATATGTTCCTATAAAAGCAATTTTCATCTGTTTATATTTTTCATTTTTAAAAGTTAAAAGCTGTTACAATGCAAAGCGATCGGGAGCTGTATAGCACAATCCATATGGGGCTGTTCCATAATTATTCCATCCACTTTTGCAAAGCAGACTGAGAGTTTAAATCGTTATCATAATCTGATATGTTCATTAATTTTTTAATATGAATATTCGTTTTTGCACCTAAAATGGAACCAACAGGTAGAAAATCATCCGTATTATCCCCGGATCCAAAATAGAGTAATTGATTTTGACTTGTAGAGCTCCACTTTGCTGCGCTTCTTCACACTTTATAGTGATGAAAATTAAACTCAATTTGAAAAAAACGGATAGCCATTTTTTAATTATCCATGTCCAAATTTTGAAAGACCCCCCTCACGATTAGCACAAAACCCCGGCTATTATGCATCGCATTGGCCAAAACATATATACTGGAGTTCTGCAAAAAATACCCGAAACGGTACAGATGAATAATGTTTAATGTTAGAACGGGGAATACATTTCCTATAATTCGTTCTTTTTATTTTTCACTGCACGTTTGGCTTCTTTGGC
>JAQICA010000289.1 GCA_027858775.1 Salinivirgaceae bacterium
TTGAAAAGTTCAAGTTCAAGGCTTGGCCTTTCTGAAAATCAAGGCGTTTACTTTCGTAAATAACTGTTTTCAGAAAGGGCGTAAAGCAGAAATTGGACTTTTCGGGCAAGCACTACATAAGAAAATTCGTTAGCCTTGCAGAAAAAACAATATGAGACACCTACTTACTTCCTTCTTATTGCTTTTTGCTATAAACTCATTAATAGCTGATAGTAATGCTTCTTCTAAATCAGAAAAAATTCACTATGTAGAAACGGTTCAGTCACTCGGCGAACTGTTTCATAGGTTTGAAGGTAAAGTAATTTACGTAGATTTTTGGGCTCCATGGTGTTCTCCTTGCGTAAAAGCAATGCAAAAGGCCGGTGCAATGGATGAATACTTTGAAAAGCATGATATTGTCCGATTATATATTTCCATTGAAAAAAACACCGATAACGAGCAGAAGAGAGCAGATAAAGTGCAAAATTGGGAGCTAATTATTAATCAAAATCAAGTTGCCGGACACCACTATTACGCAGAGCTGAAAACAGTATTATTTGACGAGATTATAGATAATTTTATGCGAAGGAAACTCTCTTTGCCTTGGTATGCCATCATTAATAAACACGGAGTAATTGTAGATCCGAATGCACCCGATATGCATAAACCCGAAAAACTGGAACGAAAGCTTAGCAAGTATTTGAATGAATAATTTGGAGCATACAATGGAACAAATTCCAGATCGTATTCTTTATTTAAATACTGAAGAGAAAGAACAAATAAAGCACTCCTTCAGGCCCCGATTATGGCCTGCCAAACAGTGTTGGATAGAGCAGGGCGAAAGATGTAACGAGATCGTCTTTATTGAAACTGGATATTTCAGAGTTTTTCATTCTGATCAAAAACCAGGAGTTTAAAAAGGAGCTTGTTGCATGGATGCGGTTTAATCCTTAACAAGTAACTGAAACACAAAATGGATTAACTCATAAGGTTATGGCAATGCCAGCAATGCCTCAATTTATTGGACGCCTGCTAATGAAAACATCCTTTAAGCCCGCAATTCAAAACAAAACAGATATAAAAAATATTCATTCTGCCTCGCATCTTATTTTGTTTACCACCAAACAAAAATCGCCTGAAGGATGGATTGAAACGGGGCGGTTACTTGAACGTTTTTTATTGAAAACAACAGAATTAGGCATTGCTAATGCATACCATAATTAGCCATGCGAAGCTCCGGAACCGGCCAGTCAATTACAAAACCAAATATTGAAAACCGGCGAGTATCCTATGTTGCTTTTGCGAATGGGATATGCTGATCGTTAGCCTTATTCGCCCCGTAAAAAGTTATCTCGGGTTATGGTATCTGAATAATTAGGGTAGAAGCTGTTGATAATTTTCGCCATTTTTCGTAAAAAAGGTACATTTGCCTTCGTTTCAACCTTAATTCGAGCATTATTATGGTCACATGCCCACTTTGTAGCGCAGAGTCAACAATTTATTACACCTATAAAAACAAACAGTATTATGCGTGTCCGCAATGTCGGGGCGTATTTTTAGACCCTGCTGCCTTGCCCGAACCCGACGCCGAGAAAGAACGTTACGCACACCATAATAATGATATAAACGATCAGGGATACCGAAATTTTGTGCAGCCATTGGTGAGTGCTGTTACAGAGTTTTTTACGTTCAATCATTTTGGGCTCGATTTTGGAGCCGGCCCCGGGCCTGTAGTTGCTACCATGTTGAAGGAACAAGGCCTTCGCACTACTTTGTACGATCCGTTTTTCCATAATAATCCACAGGTACTGGAGCGTAAATACGATTATATTGTAAGCTGCGAAGTAATTGAGCACTTTTATCGGCCTGATCTCGAATTTTCCTTGTTGTATTCACTTTTACGCCCTCATGGAAAGCTGTTTTGCATGACCTCCGTTTATTACGATCATATCGATTTTGGTTCCTGGTATTACAAAAACGACCCTACACACGTGTTTTTTTACAGACCTCAAACACTAAGGTATATTTCCGAAAAGTTTGCTTTCGCAGATGTGAGTTTCAGAAATAATCTTGTTGTTTTTTCTAAGTAGTGTGCGTGATAAAAATCCAATAACTGCATTATATTCATTTTGAAAACAGTGATCCCGATAATCGCGACGCCTTAACTTTCAAAATGAATAAGCCTTGCTCCACTGAACCAAAAGCTATTGGGCGAGACTTGTTCTTGTCGTTTTATTACTGCACACAATTAAAAAAGATACGTTTTCTTCGTTACACTATATAGTAGTAGTATTTTTTCACTCCTCTTTTTGTTTAGACTAAATTTTAATTAGGTTTTTTTTATTTGTCCAACAAAACATGTTGTGTATCATAAAAATGTGTAATAATATGATATTCAATACTTAATCGTGCGTTTCAATGTTGCCCGTGTTAATACAATGACAAATGTCATGATTTATTAAGACAAAAATCATGGTATACGGTTTAAAACAAATGTAATTTCGAAACACGTGCAAATCAAAGGATTGTACAATACTATTTTACAACACACAATTAAATGTTTTAAAGCATAAGTTAAACCAAAAGAAAAAGATATGACAGACATTCAGGAACTTGTTGGTGGACTTGTAAAAAAATTTGGTCACAAACGTGAAAATTTGTTGCCTGTATTACAAGGCATTATCGAAAAAGAGCGATCGCTTAGCGATTTTGCCATGGTTGAAGTTGCCAAACAAATGGGTATTTCGGCTGCAGATGTTTATGGTACCGCCACATTTTATTCGTTTATGGATACAGAGCCCCGGGGCCGATATGTAATACGGGTATGTAAAACCATTACCTGCTTTATGAAAGGTAAAAACCAAATTTTATTGGCACTTGAAGATTCACTAAAAGTAAAACTGGGCGAAACCACTCCCGATAGGAGGTTTACCTTGTTGGAAACCAATTGTTTGGGCTGGTGTCACAAAGCTCCGGCAATGCTTATCAACGATGAGATTTTTACAGAACTCACGATTGAAAAAGTGCACGAGATTATTGGTGAATATAAAAATAAGTAGATCACTTAAAAAAAGACTATTATGGGTAAAAATATGCTAAAACGCATCGACCTAATATTTAAGAATGAACACGATTGCGATATAATTCTTGAAAAAATATTTAAACGCACCAACGAAGAACTGATTAACGATCTTATTGGTTCAGGCCTTAAAGGGCGTGGTGGTGCCGGTTTTCCTACAGGGCTTAAGTGGAAACTTACTTCAGAGGCCAAAGGTGAAGCAAAATACGTAATTTGTAATGCCGATGAAGGTGAGCCGGGAACGTTTAAAGACCGCGAAATTCTTACGCAAGTTCCTCACAAGGTGCTCACGGGTATGGCCGCTTGTGGTCGGATTATTGGTGCCAAAAAAGGTTTTATCTACCTGCGGGCTGAATACAATTATCTTAAACCAAGTTTGCAAAAAGAAATAGACACCTTTCATGAAACACTGAAAAAGTTGAAAAGCGATTTTCGCATCGAAATATTTAGCGGAAGCGGTGCCTATATTTGCGGCGAAGAGAGTGCCCTTATGGAATCGATGGAAGGTCATCGCGGCGAACCTCGTAACAAACCACCTTTCCCTACCGATGCCGGATATTTAGGACAACCAACCGTGGTAAACAATGTAGAAACACTTGCTCACTGCTGGACAATCTTTAAGCACGGACCAAAAAAATTCCGCGACCTTGGTGTGCAAGATAGCCGTGGATCAAAACTATTCTCTATTTCCGGCGATACTCCTACGCCCGGAATTTATGAGCTGGAGTTGGGTATGTCGTTGCAAGATTTTGTAGACGATTTTGGCGATGGCGATTCTAAAGCCGTTCAGGTTGGTGGCGCTGCCGGATTTTGCGTGCCACGAAAAAAGTTTAGAGAAACGGCCATTGGCTATCAGGGTAAACTTACAGGTATTTCATTGCCTACCGGAGGTTCAATGATGATTTTTAACAGTTCGCGATCTATGTATAACGTACTGAAAAATTATCTGGAGTTCTTCGAAGAAGAGTCTTGTGGCCAATGTACTCCGTGTCGGGTAGGTTGCCAGCAACTACTCCGTGGAATTGAGGCTGTTAAACGCGGCGATAAACCACATTATTATCTCACAAAACTTCTTCGTTTGACCGAAACAATGAAAATGACCGCAAAATGTGGTTTAGGACAATCGGTGGCTAACTCGTTTTCATCGATCGTTGAAAACTTCCGCGAAGAAATGATTTACTAATCAAAAATGCATTGAATTATGTCAAAGATGGTTAATTTAAAAATAAACAATATAGATGTAAGTATAGAGGCCGGGACTACAATTCTTTCCGCTGCCGAAAAACTAAACATCAAAATTCCGGTTTTGTGCTATCATAAAGATTTATGTATTGCCGGAAACTGCCGTGTGTGTGTAGTAGAAATTGTAGGGTCGCGAAAATTGGCTGCTGCCTGTGCTACACCAGTGAGCGAAGGTATTGAAGTAATGACTAATAGCCTGCTAGTGCGTAATGCACGAAAACATATTATTGAGTTGTTGCTTTCAGAACATAATGCCGATTGTACCAAGTGTTATCGCAATGGAAACTGCGAGCTGCAAGATCTTGCTGCAGAGTATAAGATTACTAATCAGGATTTTATCGATATGGCTCATGATGGTGTGTACTCTATCGACGATCTATCGGCCTCCATTATTAAAGACGACAGCCGTTGTATTCGTTGTCAACGTTGCGTGAGAACCTGTAGGGAGCTGCAAAGCGTTGGAGCACTTGCCGTTGCTCATAAAGGCTCCGAAATGAAAATATCTACATTCTTCGACCGTCCACTTGCCGAAGTAGTGTGTACCAATTGTGGCCAATGTATTATCCACTGCCCAACAGGCGCACTGATTGAAAAAACCTACATTGAGCGCGTTTGGGATGCTATTGCCGATCCGGACAAACATGTGGTTGTGCAAACTGCCCCTGCTGTACGTGTTGGCTTAGGCGAAGAGTTGGAGCTTCAAACCGGAGAACGTGTTACCGGTAAAATGGTTGCTGCACTCAGACGCTTAGGTTTTGATTCTATTCTCGATACTGACTTTACGGCCGACCTTACCATTATGGAAGAGGGAACTGAATTATTGCACAGACTAAAAGCAAACCTGGTGGAAGGCGACCATACCGAACCGTTACCAATGACTACCAGTTGCTCGCCAGGATGGGTGAAGTTCTTCGAACACACATTCCCCGAAATGCTCGACAATATGTCTACATGTAAATCGCCACAACAAATGTTTGGTGCATTGGCCAAAACCTATTATGCCAAAAAAGTAGACGTCGATCCGGAAAATATTGTATCGGTTTCAATAATGCCATGTACAGCCAAAAAATTTGAAGCCAACCGCCCCGAAATGCGCGATAGCGGCTACAAAGATGTCGATTTTGTACTTACAACGCGCGAATTGGCCGTAATGATTAAGCAGGCAGGTATTCAGTTTGTCGACCTGCCCGATGAAAAGTACGACAGTATTATGGGTAAATCAAGTGGTGCTGCAGTAATATTCGGAGCTACCGGAGGTGTAATGGAAGCTGCATTGCGTACCGCCTACGAAATTGTTACAGGACGCGAAGTTCCATTCGAAAATCTTAATATTGAACCAGTGCGCGGTTTAGAAGGCGTACGGGAAGCCACCGTGAAAATCGAGAAAGTACTGCCCGAATGGAAATTCCTGGAAGGTGCCGAACTGAAATGCTGCGTGGCTCACGGATTATCCAATGCCAAAAAGGTAATGGAACAAGTGAAAAGCGGTGAAAAAGAATATCATTTTATTGAAATAATGGCCTGTCCGGGCGGATGCTTAGGCGGTGGTGGACAACCTATTCCAACCAACGACGAGGTTCGGAAAAAACGTATGAAAGCCATTTATGATGAGGATACGAGCTTAGCCATTCGTAAATCGCACGAGAATCCTGAGATCGTTCAGATATATAAAGAATTCCTGGGCGAACCTCTCGGAAAGCAGTCGCATAAACTGTTGCATACCGAATATTTTGAACGGCAACGCTATTAACTAAAGGCATCTGAGAAAATACTAAAATTGAAAACTCCCGGCAATAGTTGCCGGGAGTTTTTTTTTGAAAGGAATAAAGAGAAATAATAGCGATTATTCCGTTTTCTTCTGTTAACGAACCCTTGACAAGAAAAAAAGCAGACGTGGCCTTTGGAGTAGATTATTATTATCTTACACTGCCTATTTGTAAATCTACTTGCTACAGCAAGGCTCGAACATGATTGTTTGCGAATAGAAAATAAAGTCAAAAAAAATAATTTGTATAACTAAATTGTACTCCTGTGAAGAATCCTATTTTAAAAGAAAATATCGAACGCTTCGAGAGTATGAGGCATCCATTATCGCTACAGGCCGGTATAAAAGAGGCTAATAGGTGTCTTCTGTGTTATGATGCACCATGCTCAAAAGCTTGTCCGGCAGGTACTGACCCCGGTAAGTTTATTCGGCAAATAAAATTCCTCAACTTTAAAGGTGCAGCCAGAACCATACGAAACAATAATGTACTTGGCTCTGTGTGTGCGCTAATTTGTCCGGTCGAAAAACTATGCGAAGAGCAATGTAGTGCCTTGGCGCTCGAAGATCCAATAAATATTGGGGGGCTGCAACGCTTTGCTACCGAATATGGAAAACACAATAATTTAGAGAAAAATCAACCAGGCAAGCGAACAAAAGCTAAGGTTGCAATAATTGGAGCAGGGCCTGCCGGGTTAAGCTGTGCAGCAGAATTGGCCAAACGTGATTACCAAATAACAGTTTTTGAAAAAGAACAGAAGGCAGGAGGGATGCCCGCCATTACGATTCCTGAATTCAGATTGAATCAAGATGCGCTTAACTACGACATCCAAAATGTGATGGACTTAGGTGTCGAAATTCAGTTCGGTGCGTCAATTTCTTGTAAAGAGCATATTGAGAAATTGAAAAATGATGGTTTTGAGGCCATATTTATTGCATCGGGACTAACAAAAGCATTGAAACTGCCTTTATTAAACAACTATCAAAATGCACTGTCGTATATTCAGTTTCTGAGCGAGGTTAAAAATGGCCAGTTAAATATTGATGTTGAAAATAAAACAGTTGCCGTTATTGGAGGTGGGAGTGTAGCCGTCGATTCTGCAAATACGGCCAAAGCCCTTGGAGCAAAAAAAGTGTACTTGATTTCTCTAGAGAGTTTGTCAGAATTACCTGCCGATGATGAGGAAGTTAGACTTGCCCAAATTATGAATATTGTCTTTAAATCATCCACCCAAATTACAGGAATTGAAAATGCCAATAATGAAATAATTGCACTTGCAGGTCAGGAAGTTGAATGGGAAACTCCCGGAAATTACAGCCCATCTAATGCCGTGCTCGTCAACCATACACAATTTAAAATTCCTGTCGACATAGTTGTTACTGCCATTGGAACAGCCGTAGCCGATGAGTTGCCAAAAGTCTTTGAAGGCTTGCAAACAGGCGCAAAAAACTGTGTTGTGGCCAATAATCAATTTCAAACCAATATTCCCGGAGTTTATGCCGGAGGCGATGTTGTAAATGGTGGAGCCACCGCAGTAGAGGCCGTTAGCCATGGCAAGGAAGCTGCCGACGAAATTGATCGGTTCTGCTCAATTTCAGGTAAATAATATGTAAATACAAAATTTTCAACTATGAAAAAAGTCGATTTAAGTATAGATTTCTGTGGTGTAAAATGCGAAAACCCCTTCTTCTTGTCGTCTTCCCCTGTTGGGAACCATGCCGAAATGTGCGCCCGGGCTTTCGATGCCGGATGGGGCGGAATCGTGTACAAAACATTAAATATCGAGTCTTCATTCAAAATTGTAATGCCGTCTCCACGGTTAAACGCTTATCACTATAACGATAAAAGGTTTGTTGGATTACAAAATGCCGAACAAATTACCGATAGAAATATTGCTGATAATATTGAAGATATCAAAAACCTTAAAAAAAATTACCCGACTAAGGTGTTGGTATCAAGTATTATGGGGTTTAATGATGACGATTGGCGCACGCTGGCAAAAATGTCGGAAGATGCCGGTGCCGATATGCTGGAGCTTAACTTTTCGTGCCCGCAAATGGCTCGAAAAGACGCAGGCCACAGGATAGGTCAGGATTTTAATGCCGTAACTCACTTTACCGAAGTAGTTAAAAAGAATACAAATTTACCGGTAATGGCCAAATTGACCCCGAATATTACCGATATGATTCCCGTAGCCCAATGTGCAAAAGATGGTGGTGCCGATGCCATTGCTGCCATAAATACCGTTCGCGCAATTACCGATGTGGATATCAATAACTTTACTCCTTTACCCAATATTCATGGTCATTCAGGCATAACCGGATTTTCTGGCGCTGCTGTTAAACCTATCGGCTTGCGGTTTGTATCAGAATTATTCAACTCCCCCACATTAAAACTTCCAATTTCTGCCATCGGAGGAATAGAAACATGGGTTGATGCACTGCATTATTTACTGCTGGGTGGCCGAACATTGCAAGTTACAACTGCAATTATGCGTTATGGTTACCGAATAGTTGAAGATTTGATCGAGGGACTGAGTGATTTTATGATAGAACGAAACATTCTTACGATTGATGAACTCGTTGGTAAAGCCGCAGGTAAACTTATCGATCCTTCTGACTTTAGTACACGTTTTCAAGTTGTATCGCAAATAGATGAAAATAAATGTATCGGGTGTGGTCAATGTTTTATCTCATGTCAAGATGGAGGGAATCAAGCCATTAAATTCGATTCAGAAACAAGAAAAGCGGAAGTAGATGAATCGCGATGTGTTGGCTGTTTACTTTGCAAACATGTATGTCCGGTTTGGGATTGTGTTTCACACAAAGAGGTCGATACCCAATCAGAAAAGCATGCCGCCATATTTTAAATCCGATACCAAGGTTGTTTTTTTTGCCTGCGAATTTTGATTAACACCTGCCGTAAATGCTATACGGCAGGTAATGGTATTGCGCTACCGGGAAAATAAAAAAGCAAACTTGACGAATTTATAAGATTGTGGAAAACCGTTGATTTTTAAAGCGTTACTCTACATGAATGCTGTACATGCAATCTTGGCATTGTTGGTGGGTATTTCATTTAATTTTTGTAGTTTTACTGCCCTCAAAACTTAACTACTATGCGATATTTGCGAAATTTTGGAATCTTTGCAGCCGCCTGGATTGTGGCCATGCTCATTTTTACCATTGCTTACGGAGTAAAGGATAAATCATTGTACATGCTGTATTTTAGTGTTCCTGCGCTATTCTTAGGAGTAATAGGAGCTGCGGCTACAGCAGGCGAACACGTTTTTCGTCCAAATCGCAAACTCAATTGGTTGTGGATAGTAGGAATGTTGGCTGCCGATCAGGCCATTAAAATATATTTGTTTGGACTCGAATGGCAAACCCTGCGTATTCCGCTCATCGACCCGGTTTTTTATATTTCACCATCGCATAATACCGCCGGCTCCTACTTGTGGGTATTGTTGGGTCTTGACAATGTGCCAAAGTGGCCACACGTAATTTTTGTAGCCATTTTAGCTTTTATTCTATTCGAATATTGGAGGTTTTACACCGAAAAACGACCACTCTCCTTTTGGGGAAAAGGCTTTGTGCATCTATTTTTAGTTGGGGCTTTCGCCAATGCTATTGATAATATTTTCCATGGTGGATCGCTCGATTATATCACCATCAGACCATTTTACACCTTCGACCTGAAAGATTTATTTATTACAATGGCTGAGCTTTTTGCCCTGGTCGAAGTTATTAATCAAAAATTGTATAAAAACTCGCACGATATTCAGGGCTTCGACTTCAAATTCATTCGCAACGATGTTAAATCTTGGTTTGTTAAAACGAAGTAATAGTTTTCAGGTCATCGTCATTAACCTTTCTAAAAGCAGAAACCGTATTCTTTTCTGAGCTTTGAAAAAAAACATTTCTACATCAGCGAAAGCGAGCTATATCATTTTTTTATTGCATTAAAATGCCGATATTTAATGCAATAAAATTTGTTTGTTACAGTGTGGAAACACTATAAAGCATGCTATTATGTTGGAGAAAAAAGAAATTACAATCTGTCTGGGAAGCTCGTGCTTCGCCAGAGGCAATAAAAAAACCCTTCAGGTAATTCAAAAATTTATAAAAGACCATAAGCTCGAAGATTCTGTATTCTTTCATGGTGGGCATTGCTTTGGTCATTGTGCGCAGGCACCAATATTAAAAATCGATAAACGCATTTACGAGCAAGTCGACCATATGAACGTTATCGATATTTTGAGCGATGAGTTTGAAGGTTATTATTAATGTAAAATGCACTAACAGTTTATTGATATGCAAATTGTAAAAACCATAAAAGATAAATGTAAGCTTTGCTACGCATGTATTAAAGTTTGTCCTTCCGATGCAATAAAAGTTACCGATGGCCATGCAAAAATAATTCCCGAGCGCTGTATTGCTTGTGGTAGTTGTTACCGCGTGTGTCCGTACGATGCTATTGAATATTTAGATGGGAAAAAAACTGTGCGCGGTTTTCTGCAAAGCGATGAAGAGGTAATAGCCATTTGTGCGCCAAGTATTTCCGGTGAATTTAATGATATTACCAACTATCGCAGTTTTGTGGGGATGATAAAGGCTCTTGGTTTTACCCGTGTATGCGAGGTGTCCTTCGGTTCCGACCTTATTGGTTTGGAGTATCGCAACATGTTCGATAATTTTAAAGGGAAATATTTCATTACGGCCAATTGTCCGGCAGTCGTAAATTATGTTGAAATGTTGCATCCCGATTTACTCGATAATATGGCTCCGCTTGTTTCACCGATGGTGGCAACTAGTGCGGTAGTTCGACAAAAATATGGCAAACACGTACGAGTGGTCTACATTGGGCCGTGTATTGCAGCAAAAGACGAAGCCAAAAAGTTTGATGAGGATAGCCGCATCGATGTGGTGCTCACATTTGTAGAGCTACGCCAAATGTTTAAAGATGCCGGAGTGAACGAAAATAATGTGGAGTATGCCGATTTCGATCCACCTATTGGTGGAAAAGGTTCACTTTTCCCTATTAGTCGCGGAATGTTTCAGGCGGTTGGAATAAACGAAAACCTCCTCACAGGTCGGTTGATAGATACCAACGGAAGTGGTAATGTGAAGGATGCTCTGGAGGAGTTTGAGCAATTTACCGAACTAAAACAACATTTGGATCTCTTCCATTGCGATGGTAGTTGCATTATGGGACCCGGAACATCCAAAGGGAGTAAGAAGTTTTTAAGGCGTTCATTGGTAATTAATTATACTAAAAAGCGACTGACGAGTTGGGATAAAAGTGAGTGGGATAATAACGTGAACGAATACCAAGCCCTGCCATTTAAACGCAAATTTGAGAATAGAGATATTCGCCAACCCGAACCACCGGAAGAGGAAGTGCAAGAGGTGCTACAAAAATTAGGTAAAGATGCTCTAGAAGGTGAAGGGGGCTGTGGTTCTTGTGGGTACGATTCGTGCCGGGATTTTGCTGTGGCTGTGTGTAATGGCCATGCCCGACTCGAAATGTGCCATACCTATGCTATTCAAAACAAAAAAGATTATATTAAACGATTGAAGTTGGCTAACGAAAAACTGGCCAATACAAAAAATGCGCTGAAGGATTCTGAATCGCACGCCCAAATTGAGAAAGCAAAGCTGCAGGAGCTTTCTATTGCAACAAAAGAGATGTTCAATAACCTGAAGGCTGGAATTGTTATTGCCGACGATCAGCAAAAAATTGTACTTTCAAATGACTCTTTCATTGAGCTGTTAGGCGATGATGCAAAAGAAATTAGCGATGTGGTACCCGGTTTGGTAGGTGCATCGCTTGAAACGCTTGTGCCACCAAATATTCTGAATTTCTTTTCTTATGTACTGGAAAACAATAATTTAGTCGACAATAAAGATATTCATTTGAATAATAAGCTGTTAAATATTTCTGTTTTTCCCATCGAAAAACATCGCATTGTAGGTGCAGTCTTCCGCAATATGTATGCCCCTGAAGTACAGCGCGAAGAAATTGTTAGTCGCATAACCGAAGTTATTGAACGTAACCTGAACATGGTACAAAAAATTGGATTTTTGCTGGGCGAAGGCGCCTCCGAAACCGAACGCATGCTTAACTCCATAATTGAATCCTACCAAAAAAATAAAACACGATAGGTATGAATGATTTTTATACAGAGGTTAATTGCCAACAGCGAAATCATGAGGGAGAACGCATTTGTGGCGACGTGTTTATTTCTAAAAGGGTACGCGAGGAGCGAAGAACCATTGTCGTTTTATCTGATGGTATGGGGCATGGCGTAAAAGCCAATATGTTGGCTACACTTACTGCCACCATGGCGGTGAATTTTACACGCGAACATAAAGATTTTCAAACCATTGCCGAGATTATTATGAATACACTGCCGGTATGCAGTGTAAGAAATATAAGCTATTCTACATTCACAATTGTAGATGTGGAAGATTCCGGTACGGTGAGTATTTTGGAGTACGATAATCCGCAGTGTGTTGTTATGCGGGGGAGTAAAATTTATGATCCGGGCTGGAAGAAGATAGTGATGGAGAGTGAACAGAATAAAGGAAAAGAACTACATGCTGTAAAATTCAGACCCCAAAAAGAAGATCGTATCATATTTTGGTCAGATGGCATTATTCAGTCGGGACTGGGTTCACCCAAATACCCTTTCGGGTGGGGAGTAGACGCTGCAACAGAGTTTGTTCAGATGATTGTGCGTAAAGACCCGTTCATATCGGCACGCAAACTTGCCCAGCGTGTACTTAACATGGGAGTGATGAACGATAATTATGTGTCGAAAGATGATACTAGCTGTGGTGCCATATATTTCCGTGAACCACGCAAACTATTGATTTCTACCGGGCCACCGTACGAAATGAGTCGAGATATTGAATTAGCCATGAGTATTCATCAGTTTGAAGGAAAAAAAATAATTTGTGGTGCCACCACTGCGGAAATCATTGCCCGTGAATTGGGACGCAAAATTGAGGACGAGTTTGAGTTTCACGATCCAGACCTTCCTCCAGTGAGCCACATGCAAGGGGTCGACCTTATTACAGAAGGGATTCTTACACTAAGTAAAGTATATAATATTCTTAATGGCTACAGCAATAATACAGCGCTAGGCAAAGGGCCTGCCGATTTAATTGTGAAAATGTTACTGGAATCCGATGAGATAAATATTATTATTGGCACAAAAATAAATGTTGCCCATCAGGATCCCACTTTGCCCATTGAACTCGAAATTCGGCGAACCGTTGTCAAGCGGGTTGCACGGGTGTTAGAGGAAAAGTTTTTAAAAGAAGTTGCTTTAAAATATATTTAAACCTTAAACAATATTGCTATGGAAAACCAAATCAGATTACTCGGAATTCTTGTGAAAGATAGACAACACGCTGCAACAAAAGTTCAGGAACTGCTAACCAAATACGGATGCTCCATTAAAACCCGCTTGGGTATGCACGAGGCCACCGTCGATAAATGTGCTCCTCACGGACTAATTTTTCTGGAGCTGGCCGGTAAAGCCGACGAGATGTTAAAAATGGAGCAGGAGTTAAACAGTATTGAAAGTGTAGAGGCTAAAAATAATACATTTGACTTATAGTATTGTTGTGAAATTTAATTATTGCGGCATATGGTTTAGTTACTTTATGCCGTAATTTTTGTTTTAGATAAACTTGTTATTATTATTTTGGTCAATCTATGTGTAACATAAAACTGAACCTTCCTACTTTCGAAATCCGGCAACAAATATGCGACGGACGTGAGGAATTTTTTGATCTCGTTCGGCAAATATGGGTTCCCAACACACCGGAAGAATATGTGCGCCAACACCTGTTGCACTATCTGGTTGAACACTTGAAAGTGCCGCGCGGGTTGCTCGCTGTAGAAATGCCTATTAAGGTAAATGGAATGGACAGGCGGTGCGATATTGTAGTTTATACTAATAGTGGTAAACCAAAAATGATAGTTGAATGCAAAGGCCCAACGATAAAAATCACTCAAAAAGCCGTGGATCAGGCAGGAAGTTATAATCTTACGCTAAAAACACCCTTCTTGCTTATTTCCAATGGTGTACAACATTACAGTTTTCATATTGATTATATGAAGCAAGAAACCCAAATGCTCGATTTTATTCCGGACTATACCTATTTGTTAAAGCACTGAAGCGAGTATTCGTCCATCCATCCGTCCATGGTGCGTAGCCAGTCTTTTTTTATTCCACAAATTGTGAAGCCGGCTTTCTCGAAAAGCTCTAAACTGCCCGTATTTTCAGATCCTATGCCACAGTAAAGTTGCTTCATGTGTAAGTAATCGAAGGCGTATTTTTTTAGAATTGTTAAGGCTTGTGTAGCATAGCCTTTGCCACGGTCATTTGCACTATTAATTAAAATTCCTACACCTGCCCGCTGATGGAACGGATCGTATTCGAACAAATCGATAGTTCCTATTGGTTGGTTTCCTTCGTTGAGAACGATCATAAGCCGAAGCTGCTTAAGTTCAAAAATGTCTTTACTTGCACTGAGCGCATATTGCTGTATCGTGTGATGCGAAAATGGCGTTAACGTATTTGAAACCTGCCAGTTTTCGGTGTTGTTTTCCCATTCGAAAATAATGTTTGCATCTTCAGGTTCAACAGCTCTCAGGTGCAGTGTGTCGTTTGAAAGTAATGTGGTTTCCATTTTTGTTTCGGTTTATTTTTCGAAAAACGAGTAGTCCATTATAAATGCATTGTGTTGTCCTCTGTTTTTTAGCTCTTGCTTTTTCTGAAGGGCTGTATTATAGTCGAACCGTCCCCAAATATAGCGGTAAAATCCGTCTGTTCCTTTTATTCGTTCTACACCTTCAATATTTTCAAAGTACGAAGTTTCTACCGGAATTTTAAGTGCCAATAGCTGAATAGTGTACTCTCCATCTTTTTGTTTTGTCTGTTCAAGTTTCTTTTGTGCAGCCACTTTTCCATTATGCTTCATGCGCTCCAGTTCCCTGAAATTTATTATTCTTGCATTGGGGAAGCCCATATCTACTGCCTTGTTGAGTAGCTCGGCAGCTTCTGCACGCGATGCGTATTTACCAATTGTGTATAAATACCCTCTTGTAGATGGGAAAATCCAAATATTGGAAATACCTTGCCGCTCAACGGCAGCGAAATCGACCGGTGCAAGAGGTGTTTTTGAATTTACCAGTTGAATGGTGTACTGGATAACCACGCCTTTGCTGTCGCCAAACTTGAGTGTTTCCGGTACTCGAAATTCCTGATAGGTAATTTTTGTATTGCCGGTTTTTATTATATTAATTTCTACACGTCGATTAAATTTTTTTGCTTCAGGGTTGGTGTTTTCGGCACTTACGAGTGGTGTAGCATTGGGCTTGGGTTTACTGATAAACCGACTTTCGTCCAGGCCTTTATTAACCAAATAATCGACAACCGATTGTACTCGTTTTGATGCAATTTTTGTTGTTTCTTCCTTGCCTGACGGATCGGAAAAACCTGTCACCTCCACGTATAAGTGTGGGTTTTGCTGCATTACCGAGTATAGTTTTTCCAGTGTTACCTTTGCATCACGTGTTAGCGACGTGCTGTTGTAGTTAAATAATACGCCGCGCATCAGCTCGTACTCCCCGCTGGCTACTGCTTTGGGAGATAGCTCCACGTCGAGCGTTACTTTGGGTAAACCAAAGTCTTTCGGTATGGAAACAGACCGTTTTACGGTTTCGTAATTTGGTGCGCTAAAGGTTACCTCGTAATTTCCGGGAGGCACCGTAATGCTGTATTGCCCATTTCCTGACGGAGTAGTTCTACCTTGCGATTTATTTGTTTCGGTGTTGGCAACGTCTACTTTAAAGTATTCCGTAATTTCGTTGTTGTCTTCCAATAAAATAATTCCACGTATATCAAATTTGTCGTGTCGGGTTGCCGGCTCCGTGGGTGTCGTTTCTGTTGGAGTCTCTGTAATTGTTTCTTGTTCTGTTGTTTCTTCAGTGCTTTCCGTTTGTACGGGGTCTGTGGATTCCAGTTGTGTCGTCTCGGTTTGTGTAGTATCTGTTTCTGCCTGTTCAGTTACGTCCGATTCTTGAATATCGCTTGTTTCTGTTTGCGTGGGTTCCTCTAGAAATGCCACATTGGGGACTTCTACCCCGGGCACCTCTTCATCGTCATCAAATTTAATTTGATATTGGTAAATATCAGCTCCCCCGAAATTGTCTTCCGAATCTCGCCTTGAGAAAAGTGCAAATTTTCCGTCACCGTAGGGCACAAAAAAGATGTCGTCATCTGTTGAGTTTATTGGGTACCCCATGTTGAGGGGAGTAGTCCATTCGCCAAGCGCATTTTTTGTGGAATAGAAAATATCGTAACCTCCCATGCTGTTGTGGGCTTCAGAACAGAAATAGAGTGTTTTTCCATCTTGAGAAATTACAGGACAATCTTCATCGTATGGTGTATTAATGGCTCGGCCTAAGTTTACCGGATCGTTCCAATTTCCTTTTCTGTCTTTTTCGATGTAATAAATATCGCGGCCACCTTTGCCACCGGAGCGCGTGCTGACAAAATAATATCCTTCTCCATTAGCATTTGGACTAATGTGCGATTCCCAATCTCGCGAATTAATTTCGTTATCAAGTTCTTCAACGCTGGTAAACCGATATCCTTTTTTCTCGGCTTTGTATAAATTTCCATCTCCGTAGTCATCTCTGAAAAAGTACATCTCATTTCCATCCGAAGAAATTCCTACAGTAGCTAAATATCCGTCGGAGTTAATTTTTGAAGTAATATCGAGCGGTTCTTGCCATTCACCGTTTTCTTTGCTGGTGTAGTTAATAATCTCGTAGAAGGTTTCACGTTCGTTTACACGGTCGAAAATACGCTGAAGTGTGGTGTAAACCATTGTTTGCCCGTCGGGTGTTATCACCGGATTAAAGTTATCATCTCCATTATTGATAACTGCCCCCAGATTGGTTCGTACTATGGGGCGCGGGTTTTGAATCATTTCTTTAGCGTTTTCACACGTTTTTATCTGTAGTTTTACATATTCGTGATAATACACATCGCCGGATTCCAGCGTGTTTTTGTATTTTTCATAAGCCGCAATGGCCTTGTTAAGTTGCATGTCGATTCGGAAGGCTTTTGCAAGGTAAAACATTGCTTCTGGTGGCGCCTGAACTTCTTTGTATGAGCCTTCTTTGTAGTTGTTCGAAATGTCGTTTGTTGCTCGCTCCAAATAGGGGATAGCGCGCGACTTATCGCCGTGCAGGTTCAAGTAACACAGGCCAATGTTAAATTGCACATTAGCATTACTCATACCGAGCTTCTCAATTTCTTCGAAATACTTTAGTGCTTGGGTGTAGCTACCGTATTGCATGTCGCCATATCCAGCCAAAAATAGTTTTTTAACTTCCCTGTTAGGCTTTTGCCCAATGGATGCCCCAAGGGTAAGAAGTATGATTACGATGGTGAAAAATATTTTTCTTTGTGGTATCATTGATTGTTACTTTGTTCCTGTTGATCTTTGGTTAATGAAATCTGGGGATCGGAAATATTTCTATCCAATTCTCGAAACTACAAAAATGTTTTGGTGGTCTTTTTGGTTTGTTTCCTTTTATTATGAATTCATCATCAATTTTTTGTGCAAACAGCGTGTTTTGAACAAATATACAATAAATATTGGTTTTTACGGAACATTCAGTTTTTTCGTAATTTTGCCGCAATAGTTATTTTTATTGAATGCGTTTAAACGCAATGCGGTTTCTGAAGGTTGTTGGTTAATTCATTATACATAATCCCCAAAAACGTGTTTTATTCGACACACTAACTGTGGGGAAATGCTTATGTTAGGGGAGTGGAGGGAAAGGTAGAAAAGTGTTGTTTCTTGATGTAAAAAGAAAAACCTGTGGTTGTCACAGGTTTTTCCGTTATTGATTATTTGTATGCTGCTTTTTTCTTTTGGTCGTATATTTTCTGAAACGATTTTATTTTTCCTACTTTTTCGTATTTTTCTTGTAGGTCAAGACTTTTTTGTTGCAAAATGCGACCAAGCGAATCTTGTTTCCTAGTAAGTGTGGAATCGTTTGTCTCATTGAACTCAACTGCCAGGGAAACAATTTCCTTTTCCATTTTCACAAGGGTTGAAGCATCTTGCTTCATTTCTTTTTCCGAAATTTCTGTTTGACATCCAAATGAAAAGGCAGTTAGTAGTAATATACTTAAGATTAGGCGCATGGTTACTCCTTTTTCTTTGTTTTAATTTTGTTTAAACTCTTTGTAACGCCAAATAACTCAATAGACTTCTTATTGTATGCCAAAGCTGCTTCTTCCGGTGTTTCGAACGAACCAAGGTTAATTGCTTTGCGGTTCACATAAA
Organism: Salinivirgaceae bacterium; assembly: GCA_027858775.1. Lineage (GTDB taxonomy): Bacteria > Bacteroidota > Bacteroidia > Bacteroidales > Salinivirgaceae > Salinivirga. The sequence continues at coordinate 18,447 of JAQICA010000289.1, forward strand.
TAATAGCCTGGTATTTGTTTGAGTTTTTTACTACACCTCTATAACCAAACTGGTTGTCTGTTTTACTTGTGTTGCGAACTACGTTTGAGAGTGTAGACCATTCCAGATTTTTAATTCTGCAATCTAATGTGTTACCATTAATGAAACGTACCCAGTAGCGGTTCTCCTCATCGGGCTTTTTAATGAATTTTTCGGCTACAACTTTTTGCAAGTAAAGTGTTTCGTTTTTGTACGAACCGTCTGATTGTTTCCAGTTTTTCTGGAAAAACGCGTAACCACGGCTATGGCGACGAAGATTCTCTAAAAATTTAACTTTTGAAAGGTAGGGATGATTTACGATGTATTCGTATACAACATCGTCTACCAATGCCTGATCTTCGGCATTTTTTAGTGGAAGTTTGCAAATCATAATTTTTGGTTTATTAGTTGTTTATTAAATGTTGTTCAAATATAACACACTAATAGTTAAATAACAAATTTTTGTTATATTTTTTTTCGAATGAGTTTAAACTTTGTTCATTTATAATGCAAAATCCCACGTGCATTTTACTTTTAAAGTAAGAATACACGTGGGATTTCATATGTTTTCTAGTTAGAAATTTTTCTTCCAGAAAGAAAATCGACGCGAACCTGATTTGAACGCTTCTCCGAATTGTTGGAGCTTAATGCAACTAAGAAAACGTAATTATTGGAGTTTCTTTACGCGCACTAATTATCGTATTACCTTATCTTTTTGAGCTAAATATTCATATCGGGCAAGGTATTTCCTTAGGTCGGTAATTAAATAAGTTTGCGGATAATCGTCTATTATTCGATTGATGTATTCATATGCCTTTTTGTAATCTCCTTGTGCATCTGCAATGGCTGTCATTTTCATCAGGTATGCGGCATTCACCAAGTAATTGTCCCGTGTTCCTATGGCTTCCTCGTATTGTTTTATAGCTTCTTTTTCTTTGCCTAATTGCACCAATGCATCAGCTTGTGCTCCTTTGGCTATTACAGAAAAGAATCTATCGTTAAACTGAATGTCTTTGAGATATTTTTCAACTTCTCCATATTTCTCAAGTTGCAATGCACTTAGTCCTGCATATAGTTTTGCCAATTGTTGTTGTTTCGATAATTTCTCTTTTGCCAGCTCTGCAAATCCCTTGAAATTTTCATTTCCATGTAATGCAAGTTCGTAGTTGTTGTTTCTGAATGCATATTCTGCTTCAAACATTTTATTGCTAAGCTCTGGTGCATCCGGAAGTTTGTTATCGTATTTAGGTACTAAAAAGTAACTGTCTTGCTTTCGTAATTTGTTAATGGTCATTCCATCATGCAGTCTGAATAGAATTTCGTAATTCTTATTATCTACATGCATTAGCCACTCTTTTTCTTTTAGTTTTGCATAGTCTTTCGATTCTATGATGGGCTTTTCTTCCAATTTTTTAAATTGGATTAAGCCTTTTTTGCCAAAAAATAACTTTGAAGTTTCGCCCGGTTTTGCAGCATCAATAAGTCCAACGACATATGGGTCTGTTCCTACATTGGGCATCATATCTTGGTGGAAGCCGATTTCATTTATTGTGTAATCGTTAACTCCAAGTTTTTGTGCGGTTTCTTCAAATGATAATTGATTCAATTCATTTATATTGTAATCTTGTTGTATGTGTTTTTTTGCCAATTCTGTTTTCGCATCAAGCCTAATGTATTGCTCGACTTCTCTTAGGAGCATTAAGCCGGGCTCATTAATCTCTTCTATCTGGAAAACAAAAATTTTGTCGTCGATTTTATATGGTGAAGAAATTGCTCCTTTGTAGTTGTTAAATGCCCATTTCACAACATTTTCTGTGTTTTTGTAGTATTCAAGCTCTCTGCTGTAGGCTGTGGCAGCATCTTCGCGAATTTGGTAATGGTTTTTCACTGCTTTTTCAACAAATTCGTCTGGATTATTTATACTTGCAGCAAATTCGGCTGCTTCTTTTTTGGCTGCTTCAAAGTCGCCTTCTGCCGGGGTGAGTCCCCAGTAGAGTGCCGTAAAGAAATATTTTTTACTTATGTTTTTATGCTCCTGTATTTCTATTATGTGCCATCCGTATTGAGTTTTGACTGTAACAAGTTGGCCGGGTGCATTAAAAAAGGCTGCATCGCTAAATGGCTTCACCATTTCAGCATGACGGAACCATTCTAAGTCGCCCCATTTGCCTTCTTTTCCGTATTTTTCGGCATATTTTTTTGCTATGTCTAGAAAATCTGCTCCCTCGGCCATCTGGGTGGTTATTTCTAGTTTAATCTTTTCTATTTCTGATTGGTCAATGTTTTTTATTACCAAATGGCGTGCTCTGACTTCTTCGGGGAGTTCTTGTTTTTTATCGATTTTTATCGCTCTAAAACTATTCTTTTCCAGATAAGGGCCTTTGATGTCACCTTCATTACTGTTTTCGAAAAAGTCTTTCAAATCTTTTGGAACCGACTTTTCTCCATAACTAGCCGAGAAAGTTTTTATATAGTTGTTTTGCGCTGCAATTTTCCCAAAATCATCGATTGTATTTAAGTACCGTTCAAACGTTTTAAACTCTTGCTCGTGGAAGTGTTTGTATATTTTTGGTTCAATTACAGCTACCTTGAAGTAACGTTTTTCGTTTGTTTGATAAGCATAGGCTTTTTCCCTGAGTATTTTCAAGTATGCTTCGTCATCTGGCTCAATGGTGTCGATGTATGGTTTATATGGAAGCGTAGACAACTGAACCGTTGAAATTCCTTTTGTTAATTTAGTGTACCACGCGCGCTCCCGATTGGTTTGTAAAAACGATGCTCTTAACAGCGATTGATATTTTTCCTCAAGGCGCTTATATTTCAACTCATCTATTTGGTAATGCCATGTGAAGTAGGGTTCCGAATTTTTATCTGAATTAATCTCTTCGATGAAGCCTTTGGCGCGCTCTCTGTCGTAACCTTTTTTGTTTTTGCTTTTCAGAAAAGGCATTTGCTGAAGAGCCGGATGAATATTTTTACCTGTTGTAAAATCGTCAACTTCCGCATCTGTAACGGTTAGTCCTAAATGGTTGGTTTCATGTTTTAGTTTATTTTCTAAAATTTGATCATTAAAAACACTATTTTCTAATCTGTTTTCGAAGGCTTTGTTGTAATTGCTTTCGTTTATAATTTTATTGTACCGTTTTACGTCATTTAAGCGATTTTGGTATTCGTCATACGATAGCGTAATTACGGTGCTATCTTCAGAAGTTGTTGAAATCGTATAAGGAGGGAAATCACCTTCGTTTTTTTTTGTGTTATTACAGCTAATGACAAATAGTGCGATAAGCGCTAATAGAGGTAGTAATCTCATATTTTAAATTTTTATATTATTCTATTGCGCAAATATAATTTGTATTGGGTAATATGCAACATTTTAAGGTGTTGAATATACGCTACAGTGGCGATTTTAGTTTTTACTAATATTTTTGCAATGATGCTTTATCAGATTGTTATTCGTTTCACACGGTTACAATAGTTACCTTTGCATTTAAAAATATACGATTATGAATAGAGTAACACATCTTCTTGGTATTAAGTATCCTATAATTCAGGGTGGAATGGTTTGGTGCAGTGGATGGCGTTTGGCAGCTGCTGTGAGTAATGCCGGCGGACTCGGCTTATTGGGTGCCGGATCGATGAACCCAGATCTGTTACTGGAGCATATTCAAAAGTTAAAAGGCGCTACACAGTTGCCTTTTGGTGTTAATATTCCATTATTGTTTCAGCATAGCGAAGAAATGATTGAGTTGGTGATTCGTGAAAAGGTTCCGGTAGTTTTTACATCAGCCGGAAGCCCAAAAAAATATACAAATAAGCTTAAGCAGCATGGCATTACGGTTGTGCATGTGGTTTCTAGTGCAATGTTTGCCGAAAAAAGCCAGGAGGCGGGCGTCGATGCTGTGGTGGCTGAAGGTTTCGAGGCAGGAGGACATAACGGACGCGATGAAACAACTACTTTAACGCTTGTAGAATTGGTGCGTAAACGGGTTTCTATTCCGGTTATTGCTGCCGGAGGAATCGCTACAGGAGCTGCAATGGCAGCAGTGCAAGTATTGGGTGCCGATGGCATACAAATTGGTAGTTTGTTTGCCTCCAGTTTGGAATCGTCGGCGAGTATGACTTTTAAGAACCGGGTTGTGGAGGCCATCGAGGGTGAAACTGTGCTGACCTTGAAGAAACTGGCACCGGTGAGGATGATGAAAAATGAGTTTTGCAATCGCGTCTTGCAAATGGAAAATAGCGGTGCCGATGCAGACGCCCTAAAAGCGGAGCTTGGCAGAGGTCGGTCTCGGAAAGGAATTTTTGAAGGAGATCTTACTGAGGGAGAATTGGAAATTGGACAATCGTCGGCTCACATTAGTGGCGTGCGAACGGTTAATGAGATTTTTAATCAGTTAATTGAGGAGTACACGATTGCTTGTGATAATCTGGATAATAAATTTGTATGATAAAATTCGAAGAAATTACATTGGATAACGGCTTAAAGGTAGTTGCCAATTTTGATCCTTATACCCCCATGGCTACGCTCAATCTTTTGTATAAAGTCGGAGCAAAGCACGAAAATCCACATCAAACCGGGGTAGCTCATTTGTTTGAGCATCTTATGTTTAGTGGTTCGGCCAATGTGCCCGATTTTGATGCGCATGTTGAAAATGCCGGCGGCAACAATAATGCATACACCACACCGGACTACACCAATTATTACATATCGCTTCCGGCTGCCAATATTGAAACTGCATTTTGGCTCGAATCAGACCGCATGGCTGCACCCGTTATTACACAGGAAAAGCTCGATATACAGAAAAAAGTGGTGATTGAAGAATTCAAACAGCGCTCATTAGATCCGCCTTACGGCGATGCAATGCATTTTTTCCTGCCATTGACCTATCAAAAGCACCCATACAGATGGCCGGTTATTGGAGAGAAAATTGAACATATTGAGTCGGTGACGCTTGACAATGCTCTGCAATTTCATAAACGTTTTTACAATGCTGCTAATGCCGTGTTAACGGTTTCCGGAAATGTAAAACCTGAAAAGGTATTTCAGTTGGCTGAAAAATGGTTTGGCGATATTCAAACTCCAAAAGTAGCTCCGGCAGTTATTCCCATTGAACCCGAACAGCACACTGCACGTACGAAAACGGTTACTGCCGATGTGCCACTCGACGCCATTTATATGGCGTGGCCCATGCAAGGGCGCGATTCAAAACAATTTATTCAGGCCGACCTGCTCACCGATCTACTTTCGTTTGATCGGTCCAGTCGGTTCTACCAACTCATGAACCAGGAAAATGCAGTTTTTGCTGAATTAGACGCTGTGGTGAGTGGAACAGTGGATAACGGGTTGATGCTGATTACCGGTAAAGTAAATAGTGAATATACTGTGGACGATGGTCTGAAAGTAATTCAAACCGAAATTGAAAAAATTCAACAAACCATAACCGAAGCCGAAGTGCTGAAAGTAAAGAATAAAAATGTTACATCGAACAGCGTAGGGCGGTTGGATCATGGAAACAAGGCTCCGGCTCTTGCTTTTTCCGCAATGATGGGCGAAACCAATCGTATAAATACCGTACTCGACGATTATTTGAAAATAACTGTGGACGATATGCTTAACGTGGCCAGAGAGGTTTTTGACCATCGTCGTTGTAATACATTATTATATAAAGCAAAAAAATTACATACATGATAGACCGATCAGTTATTCCTTCCGTTCAGAACCGATTTTCCATAACGCCTTTTGAACCTGACGAAATAAAGCTTGACAATGGGGCTTCGTGCTTTTTTATCGATGGACCCAAGGAACAAGTATTGAAAATAAATATCATTTTTTATGCAGGCGGCAAATATGCCATGCCACACATTGCTAAATTGGCCAATGTGTTGCCTGCAGAAGGCTCTGTAGCTTTGCCCGGTAGCCTATTGGCCAATGAGTTGGATAAGTATGGAGCCTATTTTTTTCAATCGGTGAATAATGATTTTGCTTCAATGACCATTATTTGTCAAAAACAATATTTGGAAAATGTACTTCCACTCTTTTTCGATGCGGTTATGAGTCCGGAGATGAATCCGTCTGTGTTTCAAACCAAGTGCAAGCGAAGCTATAACCGCTCGGTAGAAGCCTACATGCAAAACGGGACATTAAGCGATGAGCGTTTACTGCCATTGGTTTTTGGTTCAGAACACCCGTATTCGCGGGTTATTAAACCGGAACATTATCAAAATGTTCCGCTAGATGATGTAAAACAATTTCATCAACAATATTACTCACTTTCAAACGCATTTTTAATGGTGGTTGGTCATATTGATGATGAAGTTAAATCGACGGTATCAACCATTGCAAACAAGTATTCAAAAAGTGGAACTGTTCAAAAACAAGCACCATTTACAAAAAACCCGATGCCGGGTAGCACTGTCAAGTTAAGTAACCCCTATTCTCAACAAGCAAATGTTTCTATGGGACAGGCTACAATCACTAAGGGAAACGAAGATTATATTCCGTTAAAAATTACAACTACCTTGCTTGGTGGTTTTTTCGGTTCGCGGTTAATGCAAAATGTACGCGAAAAATCGGGGTATACCTATGGTATTTATGCAACATTAATGGCATACGAAAATATTGGCATGTTAAAAATCTCCTCCGATGTTAAAGGTGATAAAGCAAATGAGGTAGATAAACAAATAAAGGAAAATATTGAAGATTTGCAGCGCAATAAGGTGGGCACAGAAGAACTACAGCGACTTAAAAATTATTTGAATGGTGAGTTGCTTTCATCTTTCGACGGACTTTTTGCCCGCGATTCTTCTTTTATTGCTACCCATTTTTATGGATTGAAGCTCGATTATTTTATACGTTTTTTAGATACCGTAAACGCCATTACACCCGAAAAAATCAACGAAATGGCCAATCGGTATTTTGCGTTGGATGATTGGTCTACGGTTATTGTTCATCCGGGTGAGTGAGCTTTAAAGCGGTAGTTTGTATTAAGATCTAATTATTTTGCCTACGGGTTTGGAGCGACAATTAATATTGTGAATATTCGTTTACGAATTTTGAAGACGTTTGTATTTTTAAATATGTGTATACTACATCAGAAATAATGATCCAAAAATTAGGTAAAATACTGTGTTTGCTTTTACTGGCACCTGTGGTTTTTGTTGGGCATGTGGTTGCCCAAGATCCGCCAAATCCGGATCCGCCGGTGGTCGATTCCATAAGTGTTATACAAACAGACGATGGTGAGTATCGGAATATTGTTGGTTGGCAACCTTATGATTGGAGCAGCTATAGTTTAGATTCCTGTGGTTTCGTAATCTATAGGGCAAAGCCTCAAGAATCGGGTTTCATCGCTATTGATAGTATAAAAAATCCTCTTGACACATCATACGTGGATATGAACGTTAATCCCATGGACCGTACCTATAGTTTGGCTGTGGCTGCATATTATTATAAAGGTAATAAGTTATGGTTGGGGACATATCATCAGATCTTTGCTCAAAATATTTTACCTGAAATTAACGACTATGATTCTTGCACAACTTCTGTTTCACTAAAGTGGAATACATATTTTGATGGTGAGGAAACCGACCAATCTGATCCTCCATATACTGTTATTGCAAAATCGGATAATGGTGATTACCGCGTTGAAACCACAAGTAGCCCTTCTTTTGTAGTTTCCGAGTTAAACGAAAATGAGCAGTACACATTTTTAATACGAATAAAAACAGCCAATTGGAGTACAACATCTACTCCGGTTACTTATTTTACGGAAACGCCTCCTACTCCCGTAGCACCTCAGTTATCGTTAGTACGAACAAACGATGATTTTTCGAACGAAATTGTTGTTGAGCGAAACGATGTACGCGCCGAGGGTGCCGGTTTGTTCCGCAGTTTTGAAATTGACGGTTCCTTTGAAGAGGTCGCATCGCAGTCATTTTCCGGCAATCAACTTACATTGAAAGACGATACCACACTTCGCGAACCGGTGTATTACTACGTTCGGGGTTTTGATAATTGCAACGATTTTTCAAACCCTACCGATACCGTCAATACCATAATTTTGCATGGAGCCAAGAATAATCGGACTATTGAGATTAACGCTAATGTGTTAGAAGGGTACGATGCCGATTATGAAATTGAACGCATGGCAAACAATAATATAACGACAATTTCTGTTGCCTCGCCTGTGCAGTATACGGATAATAATATTTTCGATTTAACGCTAGAAAATCCAAGTATTACTTACCAAATGATAGCCCGTGTGGCCGATACCCTAGAGGTTATTTCCAACACGTACAAAACCGAAATTTATGACGACCTACTTTGGCCCAATGCCATAATTGCAGGCTACCAAAGTATTGACGGGGTATTCAAACCATTTCTTCAGCAGTCTGTTCCTGTGGAGTACCAACTTAAAATCTACTCCAAATGGGGGCAATTACTATTCGAAACACGTAATTATGAAGAGTATTGGGATGGAACTTTAGAGGGCTCTTATGTTGCCCCCGGTGCATACTTGTATATAGCGGCCTATAAATTTGCAGAGCAAAAAGCCAAAACCATAAGAGGAACGGTCACTGTTATTCATTAGTAATGCCCCGTTTATGGTATTCTGTTAGTGCTTTGTGTTAATTTAGGAGGTTGTAAAGAGGTTTTTTCTTAGTAGAATTGGGGAATATTACTTTTAAAACTTTTCCGAAAATGGCACGCATTATTTTAAGTCAGTTTCAATTTTACCATTAACTTTGTATTATCGCAAATTAGAGAAAGGAACAGACCTAACGATATATGTGAGAACATGATTTCGTGCACATTTTTGTGTGGATCATCTGCATTTTGCAATCTATTGTAAAACAATCCATTGTTTATTGGTTTTTTTCTCTTATTTTACGCAGGTTTATCTTAAAAAGTTGATTATTGTCGAAAAATACAATACCATGTTTGAAAATCAAGAACTTACCATAAAATTTCACTCAATATCGCTTGTAGGTAGCGGAAAAAAGCATAATCAAGATGCATATGCAGAATTTCGAGTGCCTGGTGGTTATGGTTTTGCAATTTGTGATGGAATAAATGGGAATGAAGGTGGTGGAGCCATTGCTTCAAAGATGGCCATTGACTCAATTAAACGGCAATTTCAGAATAACCAGTTTAAAAGCCCACAAAAGGCTTTGGCCAATGCACTAACGCTGGCCAACTTTCAGTTGTATGATCATGTACAAAAAAATGAACGGTTTAAAGGAATGGGCACCAGTTGTGTCATAATTCTTATTATCGACAACTTAGTTTATTATGCCTATATTGGGAATACACGCCTCTATTTTTTACGCGAAAATACAATTTATAGGCTCACACGCGATCATACCGAAGCACAAACCGATTTTGTAAATAAAAAAATATCCGAAGACCAGCTCGAAAGTCACCCGGGCTATTACAAACCCGACAGAGCTTTGGGCTTCAATAAAGATGTGAACTTTTCGGTTTGCAAACAGCCTATTGCCATTGAAGAAGAAGATACCCTACTGCTCACTTCAGACGGTTTGTTTCGCGAGTTAAGCGAATCGCAAATTGCAAACTTGATGGACGATCCCGATGCTTCAGTAGAGTTTGTAGCCAATAATCTGGCACAAAAAGCAGATGAGGCCGGTGGAAGCGACAATATTACGATCTCTGTAGTTCATGTATTTAACGCAGCAAAGGTGCCCTTTGTCCCGGACGTGAACGTTGTTCAAACGAAAGAGCCGATTTACAAAAAAGTGCCACGAATTATTTGGGTCGTACTAGGTATTTTAGCTCTTGTAGCTATCTTATTTGGTATAAATGAAATGGTTTTCACCAATGAATCAGTAACCCAAAAGCAAATTGAGGAGCAAACACAACTAGAAGCACAACAGCAACCAAAAGAAGATTCTAGTTTGCAAAAGGAGGTTATTGAGCAAGCAACTGAAGAGGTAGCTGAGCCCCAGGAAAATGTTATTACCCCTGAATACATTACGCTGAAGATAGATAAGGGTGATAATTTTTATCGACTGGGTATACGTTTTAATGTCACTGTTCAATATCTTGAACGAATAAATAATGTGCAATCAAAGCGGTTACGTTTAGGTAGGCAGGTGCGTATTCCGGTAAAAGCAATTCATAAAGTTGTCCCCCGGGAAAATTTAAGCTTGATTGCACAAAAGTATCAAACACCTTTGAGAGATTTGCTTAAAGCAAATAAATTGGAAAGTGCCGATAAATTAAGTGAAGGAATGGAGCTTTATATTCCACTTCAGTACGACGATAAAATTTCTGAATAATTGCAAAATGCATTCAAATACCTGAAAGTATTCCTTCCGGGCTTGTTGCCCTTGCTGGTTTTTATTGTAGCCGATGAATTTCTGTCCACTACCAATGCGCTCATATTTGCCTTAGCATCAGGGGCGTTGGTTTTTGCGTTTACCTGGATTCGATACGGTAAACCCGATCGGTTTATTTTGTTCGATACACTTCTGCTAGGTATTTTTGGAGGAATTAGTATTGTTTTACACAACGATTTGTTTTTCAAGCTAAAGCCCGGAATTATCCAAATAATTCTTGTGGCAATATTGGCCATTAGCGCATACTCTCCCCGTAATATTGTACTAGCTATGGCCAAACGCTATATGCCCGATCAAGAAATAGCGGAAAGTCAGTTGCAACAGTTGCGCCAACAAATAAAAATCATGTTCTGGATTTTTGGGGCACATACCTTGTTAATTTTTTACAGCGCATTTTATATGTCTTCCGAAGCTTGGGCATTTATTAGTGGCGGTTTGTTTTATATTGTAGCCGGAATATGGTTTTTAGTAATTTTTATTCGTAATAAGCTTTCGCTGATGAATACCGAATGGCTACCTGTTCTTAATGATAAAGGCCACGTAGTTGGTAAAGCAACCCGGGATCAGGTACATTCAGGATCAAAGGTGTTGCACCCGGTTGTGCATTTACACCTATTTAACGCAAAAGGAGAGTTGTATGTGCAGAAACGCTCGAACACGAAAAAAATACAACCGGGAAAATGGGATACATCGGTGGGTGGACATGTAAGTTTTAAAGAGTCGCCCCAGCAAAGCCTTATGCGCGAAACAAAAGAGGAGATAGACATAATTGCTACTGATGCAAAATTATTGTTTACCTACCTGTGGGAATCACAAATAGAACGCGAATTAGTGTATGTTTATGCGTTAGTAAACGATATGCAACCCACACCGCACAAAAAAGAACTGGCTGGTGGACGCTTTATGACATTGGCCGAAGTGAAAAAAAATTTGGGAAAAAGCTTTTTTACACCGAATTTTGAACACGAATTTGACATGTTAATCAAAAAAATCGACTTTAAATAGTCACAAAACCATAAAAAACACAATCTTTGTTGCTCAATAATTAAAAATTAGATATATTAGTGCAAATTGTCAGAAAAACCATTTTGTCATGATAAATAAATACATTGCCGAACTACTAAAGACCAATACACGGGTTATTATTCCCGACTTTGGTGCTTTTATGGTAAAATCAACTCCCGGTAGCGAGGAAAAACAAATTAGCTTTAACGACTTTCTTAAATATAACGACGGACTTTTGGTGAACTTTGTAGCCAAAAAAGAAGGAGTTATAAAGGATGAAGCCCAAAAAAAGGTCAAAGCATTTGTTGATAATATAATGACTGAGCTGAAAGCCAACAAACCCTTCAAAGTAGATGAACTTGGCTATTTGTACAAAGATCCACGTGGTTCGGTGCGTTTTAAAGCCGGAAATGAAAAACCAGAAGAAAAAACAGAAACCAAAACAGAACCGAAACCTGAAACAAAAACTACCTCTACACTATCTTCCGCTGCTAAAACGTCGGTTACCCTCGATGAGAACACAAAGGCACAAAATCCACAAAAAGTGGATGAGCCAGTGAAAAAAACGGAATCTAATGTTACGCCAAAAGCAGAGGGAAAATCTGAAGCTAGTAAAACACTTAACGAGAAGTTGAGCCAAAATAAAACCGGAACTACCACTGAGCAAGGCAAAGCTCAAGTCAGAACCGGCATGCCCGCCGCCAGAAAAACAGCCGTAGGTGCCGGGGGAGCACCTCCAAAAGGAGGACAACCTAATGCACCAAAAACAGCTAAAGCTCCTGAGGGAGGAAGTAAAACAGGATTGATTATTATTTCAGCTGCAATTGTTGTTGTTCTTGGAGCTGCCGGTGTTATTGGTTACATGAACTGGGACAATATTAAAGGTTGGTTTGGTAGTGATGAACCCAAAGAAGTGGTTGTAGATAGTGCAGCTATTCTTGCCAAACAAGCACGTTTAGACTCAATTCAGCAAGCTCAAATGATTCAGGATAGTATCGATAGAGCCCGCCAGGATAGCCTTCGCAAGGTAGAAGAGCAAAAAATGAAAAACCAGAAAAAATACTATCTGGTTGCGGGCAGCTTTAAAACTAAAAAATATGCCGATATGTTTGTCGAAAAGCTTAAGAGCGAAGGATATAATTCCGAAATATTTATGGAGCGACGCGGCTTCTACAGAGTTGCATATAACAGCTTTATAGACAGACAAGAAGCGTTTAACGAATATCGGCAAATGAAAAATAAAGATATAGAGGTTTGGGTGCTCAGGCACTAGTGTTTTGTTATAACCTAAAGTTTATAGAGAAGAGCTGGTACAGTGTGCCAGCTTTTTTTTATTTTTGTCCTTTAATCGGAACTGCCAATACTATTCTTCATGAAGCTATCCGTTATCATAGTAAACTATAATGTTTTGCACTTTTTGCGCCAGTGTTTACGCTCGGTCGAAAATGCAAAACGAAATATCGCCGTAGAAGTGTTTGTGGTTGACAACAACTCTGTCGATGGATCAGTAGCCATGGTGCGACACGAATTTCCATGGGCTAAACTCATTGCAAATAAAGACAATGTTGGTTTTTCGAAAGCGAATAATCAAGCTATTCATCAGGCTCAAGGCGATTTTATCTTACTACTAAATCCCGATACGGTTGTTGAAGAAGAAACCTTTTCCAGGATTGTTGGCTTTATGGAAAAGCATCCCGATGCTGGTGGCTTGGGCGTTAAAATGATTGATGGAAACGGAAGGTTTTTGCCCGAATCCAAACGTGGCCTTCCAACACCAATGGTTGCATTTTATAAAATCGTTGGACTTTCCTCGTTGTTTCCACATTCAAAACGTTTTGGAAAATACCACTTAAAATACCTTGACAATAATGAAATACATCAAGTTGATGTGTTGTCTGGAGCGTTTTTCTTATTGCGAAAAGAGGTTGTCGAAAAAATCGGTGGCCTCGATGAAACCTTCTTCATGTATGGCGAAGATATTGATTTGAGTTATCGCATCACAAAAGCGGGCTATAAAAACTATTATTTCCCCGGTACCACTATAATTCACTACAAAGGAGAAAGTACTAAAAAAGACAGTATCAATTATGTGGTAGTGTTTTTTAATGCCATGATCATTTTTGCCAAAAAACATTTTGCTAAAAAATATGCACTTTTTTTCTCTAATCTTATACGGTTAGCAATTATGTTTAGTGCAGGATTGGCTATTTTTAAACGTCTGGTTGCCAGAGTTATTTTACCGGTAGTCGATTTTTTCGTGTTATGGCTAGGCTTTTTACTTATAGCCCCTTTGTGGGAAAATTATCGGTTTGGCCCCGATGATTGGTTCCCCGATTATTACCTGACTACTGTGGTTCCGTTTTATGCCCTGCTTTGGGTTGTAGCCCTTGTGTACAGTGGTGGCTATGATAAACCTCTTAAAGTAGGCAATGTTCTAAAAGGAGTAGCATGGGGCTTGTTAGTGCTTTTAATTATTTATGCTTTATTACCTGAGTCGTTACGGTTTTCGCGCATTATGCTGCTTTTTGGGAGTGTGTGGGGCGTGATGTCGCTTTCATTAATACGATTAGCATATCACAAATCTGGTCTTCCATCGTTTACTCCTGAAAAGCGAAGTTCTACACTTGTTGTTGGCGATCAAAACGACTTGGAACAGGTCGAACGTATTGCAACCAATTTTGGCGATGTAAAGCATATTGTAGGCTTTGTATTACCTACCGATAACCAGTCAGATAGGGCATTGGGAAATATTAACAATATTAACGAAGTTGTGCGAATAAATGGTGTTAACGAAATAGTTTTTAGTTCCCAAAGCCTTGCCGCTAAAGATATTATACGATTAATGATTCGGCTTGGGGAACCGGGACTGAAATTTAAAATTGCCTCGCAAGATGGAATTTCTGTTATTGGAAGCAGCACAATTCATTCGCTCGATGATGTGTATAGTGTAGAGGTAAATGCCATAAATCGACCTTATAATCAGCGTTTTAAACGTACATTTGATATTTTTCTCGCATTGGCTTTTTTGATTCTTTCTCCCATTTTGGCCTTTACGGTTAAAAATAAACCCGGATTTATTCGTAATAGTTTTGCAGTGTTGCTTGGCCGTTTTTCATGGGTTGGATTTGCCAAAACCACCCGCTTACACGAATTGCCACCCATTCGGAAAGGTGTTGTAAACACCTCCATGCTTCAAAAGCGACAAAGCCTGTCCGACGATATTCTTCAGCGTATTAATGTTATTTATGCGAAAGATTATCGGTTAATAAACGATTTTGCCATTGTTTTTCGGTTGTGGAAACATTTAGGGAACTAATTTGTATTACTGTAAGTGCAAAGGCTGCGGTGGTTGAATAAGCCATTTGATTTTCTTGTTGTTGATAAAAAAACGGCAGCCTGCCTCACGTATAACTTACGTGATAAACAGACGTTAAAAAATTTTACTTACAGTTATGGCAAAAGTTAAGGTTTTATTGCCCGCCATGGGAGAGGGCGTAATAGAAGCAACCATTACCCAATGGTTAAAGCAAGTTGGCGATACCGTTGAAGAAGACGATCCGATAGTAGAAATTGCAACCGACAAAGTTGATAGTGAAATTCCATCGCCCGCAGCAGGGAAGCTTTCCCGACAATTATTCAGCGAAAATGACGTACCTAAAGTTGGCGATTTAATTGCTGTTATCGAAACAGAATCTACCGAAGGTGTCGATCCGGCATTAATACTTACAGACGAAGCAGAGTCGGCGCCGCCGTCTGCCCGGGAAGATACTCATGAAGAAGACACAGGAATAGCGACCACGGAGGATAATTCTAGTGACGAATTTGATGAAAATGTGGCTGAGGATAAACCCGATTTCTTCTTATCTCCATTAGTACGGTGCATTGCAGAGAAGGAAAATATCAGTCAGCAGCAGCTGTCAGCTATCAAAGGCACCGGACTTAATGACAGAATTACGAAGAACGATATTTTGGCATGGATAAATGCAAATGAATCCCAAGCTTCATCTACGCAAGGGCAATCAACACCTCAATCTGCCCCAAATACGATTTCGCAGGAACAGAAAATACCCGAAGTACAGATACATTCGTTACCAGGCGACGAAATTACTGAAATGGGACGTATGCGAAAACTAATTGCCAATCACATGGTGGCAAGCAAGCGTACAAGTCCACATGTTACCTCATTTGTAGAAGTTGATGTAACACCAATTGTAAATTGGCGCAATGCCCATAAGGAGTCCTTTCTTGAAAAATATGGCGAAAAATTGACTTACACACCAATTTTTATGGAAGCGGTTGTGAAAACCATTGCTGATTTCCCATTGATAAATGTTTCGGTGGGCGAGGGTAAAATTATTGTACATAAGCAAGTGAATATTGGAATGGCTGCTGCATTGCCATCGGGCGACCTTATTGTACCGGTGATTAAACAGGCCAACGAAAAAAATCTACTGGGGTTAGCACGTAGTGTCAACGATTTAGCTAAACGGGCACGCATTAACAAATTAAAACCAGACGAAATAAAAGGGGGTACATTTACCGTGACAAATGTTGGAACATTTAACAATATTACCGGCACACCCATTATTAATCAGCCCGAAGTAGCGGTGCTTGCTTTGGGGGCAATAAAAAAGAAACCAGCTGTTATTGAAACTCCGTCTGGCGACACGATTGGCATACGACACATTATGATTCTTTCCATGGCTTACGACCATCGTGTGGTTGATGGAGCATTAGGAGGAATGTTTCTAAGTCGTGTGGGACAGTATTTGGAAGAGTTCGATGAAAATCGAGTGCTCTAAATACTTGTATGATAGTGTTTTTATATTTTACCGAAAAGCTTACCTGTAATATAAGGCTGCATTTTAACTATGCTTGTCCCCGATTTGCAGAAATAAAAAAAATCCCAAACCACAGTTCTTGGTTTGGGATTTTTTGTGATGACTTATTGTCGTTTGGGTTGTTCTTTTATAATTCCATCCCGGTAGGCTACCAGCAGCCGTTCCAAATTGAAAATTTGGTCTTTTAAGTCAATACCTACATCTGTATCGCCCACACGTTTACGCACATTATTTCGTTCCAGAATTTGTTGGCTAGTAGAAATGTC
Source organism: Salinivirgaceae bacterium (assembly GCA_027858775.1). Lineage (GTDB taxonomy): Bacteria > Bacteroidota > Bacteroidia > Bacteroidales > Salinivirgaceae > Salinivirga. Next base: position 34,939 of record JAQICA010000289.1, read on the forward strand.
GGCATTTTCTACAATGGCTTTCCTTGTTGATTCGAATGGTCGGTGCGCAGCAAGAATAAGACCGTATGAATTGTAAATGAGCGTATAGCCTGCAATTCCCGTAATACTTTGGTAGGGCTTTGCTAATCCGCCATCGATAACAATCAGTTTTCCGTTTCCTTTAACCGGGCTTTCGCCGGTCTTACGTTTTACTGGCGTGTGCCCGTTTACTATATGTCCTTCATCAGGATCAATGCCGAAGTCTGCCAGAATTTTTCTACATACCTCCTCGTTGTCGCGGAGGTCAAAGTACGGGTTTTTCTCCTCGTGGTGAGGTGTTTTATCGGCAATAAGGTAGCGCTCAAAAGTTGCCATTTTTTGTTTGCCGTATAGTGGCGACACTGGTCCCGACCATAAGTACCACAAAAAGTCGAGTTCGTAACTGTTTGGAGTGTTTTTCTGATGGTTTCCAAATGCTTTTCGAACAATTTTGTCCAGTTTCTCATTAAGGGCTTTACCGGAATAGTCTTTGTCAAAAATCTTCATCGACATAAACTCTCCGTCTTTGGTCATAGGGATGCAGCCATGTAATAATAGGTTTTTGTTGAAAATAAGGTACATACTACCTACTTCGAAAAGGTAGTGCAAGTGTTTTTGTAGTTTTTCGCTATTAACAAACGATTGCTGAAGCTTAGCCATCAGTTTGCTTTCGCTTTTGGTCATATTGTATGGGTTTTTGGGATTGATGGTAGGGAAATTTTTGTCTTTTAATTCATAGGTTTTTCCATCAATAGTTATGGTGCCCTGAGTGTAATCGATATTGTTTAGTATAAGCCTGTCTTGCATTTGGTACCATGGGTTTCGCTCAATTATAGCACCCTCAATTTTGAATTGTATAACGCTGATGGCCTTATGCATTTGTCGAATTAATTGTTGCTGATGTTTTGTTTCATCGGGCGATGTTCCAGCTTTTGGAGCAAATACCTGGCAATCGTCCTTTTCATATGCTTCCATTGCAAATGAAGCCAAAGGCATAAGGTTTATACCGTAGTTTTCCTCAATGATGGATAAATTATCGTAACGTGCCGAAATGCGCAACACATTAGAAATGCAGCCCTGACAACCCATGGCTGCACCCATCCACAGTATATCGTGGTTTCCCCACTGAATATCCACACCAATAAAGCTTTGCAGCTTGTTGATAACTCGATCGGGCTCGGGGCCACGATCAAAAATATCGCCAACTATGTGTAAATGATCAATTACCAAACGCCTGATGAGGTTCGAAATGGCCGCAATAAAATTATCGGCTCGCTGAATGCGAATAATTGTATCGATAATACCATTATAATATTCCTGTTTGTTAGGCGCATTTTCTTGTTCGTGGAGGAGTTCCTCTATTACGTAGGCAAAATCTTTTGGTAATGCTTTTCGTACTTTCGAACGCGTATATTTTGTAGAGGCGTTCCGACAAACTTCAACCAGTCTGAAAAGTGTTACCTTGTACCAGTCGGCAAGATCGTCTTCGTGATCGTGTTTTATAATTTTCAGCTTCTCTCTCGGATAAAAAATCAATGTGGCAAGCTCTGCTTTATCTTTTTGGGTAATGGTTTCTCCAAAAACATCATTGATTTTTCGCTTTACAACCCCCGAGGCATTATTTACGATATGTATAAACGATTCGTATTCACCATGAATATCAGACATGAAGTGTTCCGTTCCTTTGGGTAAGTTCAGAATAGCGCTTAAATTAATAATCTCGGTGCTTGCAGCTTGAATTGTAGGGTAAGATCGAGCCAGTAGTTTGTAATACTCAATTTCTTCTTTAGTGAGTTTCATATGCTAGTCATTTTGAATTTAGTTGTCATACGGAACTTACCATTCGCAATTAATCATCTTCGTGAGTATAGGATTATTTACAAATGAACGTTTCATATGGGAGGCGTTTTTATATGAATAATTTGAAGGATGAAGGTACATTTTTTCTGTGAAAACCCACCACCTGTTTGGATTACTTTTTTTCGTTATTTCACATATATGTGTTTTGCCTTTTAGCTTTAATTAGTATATTGGTCGCGCTTAAACGAAGTCCTTGTTTGTAAAATGTTATCCGTTAGACTTTGGACATTAGGTATTTATAATTATTTTAAAGATTAACAACTATGAGAAGCATTATTTTAGGTGTATTTTTACTGGCCGCAGCTGGCCTGTTTGCACAAGACATTCCTTCGGTAAATGTAAAATCGCTTTCGGGCGAAATTGTTAATACCAATACATTTGCCAATGATGGAAAACCAATGATTATTTCGTTATGGGCCACCTGGTGCAAGCCTTGTGTAAAAGAACTCGATGCCTACAACGACTATTACGCCGATTGGGTAGATGAAACAGGTGTGAAAGTTTTTGCAATTTCTACAGACGATTCACGTAGCTCATCGCGCGTTGCCCCTTATGTAAATGCCCGCGGCTGGGAAATACCCGTGTACCTCGATGAAAACTCAGATTTTAAACGAGCAATGAATGTAGCTAATGTACCACACACCTTTTTGCTTGACGGAAAAGGAAAAGTAGTTTGGCAACACACTTCGTATGTAGAGGGCGACGAAGAGGAATTGTACGAAAAACTCTTAGAACTTTCCAAGTAGTTCATAACCAGCTATTTCTTGAACATAATTACAGTTTTACAAATGTAATTATGCAAGCGAATTCGAATTTTTAATTAGACAGATATAGCATATGCATTAAGCAAACCCATTGCTTATTTTATAGCATGCTGTTCCATCTGACAACGTAAAGAATCATATCCAGATGAAAATTATATCTTTTATTGCAGTTATACTCTGTGTTCCACTTATGCTCTCGGCTCAGAAAGATGAGCGCCCTGTTGGTCGTCTTACCGGGAATTTCAATTTGGAAGCATGGTACTATTTTAAAGATTCAGTGATAGGTACAGAGGTGCCACCCGAAAAAACACTGATGAATAGCTACGCAAACTTTCGCTACGATTACGGCCAATTTACTGCCGGCATCAGGTACGAAGGTTACTTAAACACCCTTCAGGGATTCGACCGTGCAAACGATGGTGCAGGCATTCCCTACCGATACTTAAACTATAAAAACGATCAGGTGGAGTTTACCGTGGGTAATTTCTACGACCAGTTTGGTAACGGACTTATTTTGAGGGCTTGGGAAGATAAAAATATCGACTACGATAATGCTTTCGAAGGAGTTCAGGTGAAATTTAATCCAGCCAATGGAGTATATTTGAAAGGGTTATACGGAAAACAACGAACATACTTTGAACTCGGCGAAGGCATTGTTAGAGGAATAGATGGAGAAATTAACCTGAATGAATTATTCGACACACTTTCTGTCTCAAAATCCCGGATTGTGCTCGGGGGTAGTTTTGTTTCGAAATTTCAGAAAGATGAGAATATTCAGTACAATTTGCCCGAAAATGTGGCCGCATTTGCCGGAAGGCTTTCCTTTCAGCACGGTTTATTTCTGTTAAAAGGTGAGTATGCCCATAAAATTAATGATCCTTCAGCCGATAATAACCTTATTTTTAAAGATGGCGACGCCTTGCTTGTGAATGCTTCATGGTCTATAGGTTCATTTGGCGGTATACTTGGCGCAAAATGGGTCGACAATATGAGCTTCCGATCCGATTATCGTGCGGTCGATAAAAATTTACAAATTAACTACTTGCCATCAATAACTCAGAATCATGCATACTCGTTAATTGCCATGTATCCGTACGCTACTCAACTTACGGGTGAGGCTGGAGTGCAGGGGGAGTTATTTTATCGGCTTAAGCGCAAAACACCGCTTGGCGGTAAATATGGCACGTTAATATCAGTCGGGTATTCCCGAATAAACGATATTGAACGAAAAACCGAAGGGTTGGCAAATGATACACTTGGCTATGAAACCGATTTTTTGTCTGTTTCTGATCAATTATTATACGATGATTTTAATGTAAAAATCGAACGTAAATTCAGCCGTAAGTTTAAGGCAATTCTCATGGGTCAGTACTTGTCGTATAATAAGAAGTACATTGAAGGAAAAGGCGGAATGGTGTACGCAAAAGCGGGTGTGCTCGATTTGAGCTACAAAATTAAGCCGCGGCATACACTAAAACTCGAGCAACAAATTTTAGTGACGGAGCAGGATCGTGGCGATTGGTACAGTGCAATGATAGAATATACCGTTTCTCCGCACTGGTTCTTCTCTGTAATGAACCAGTATAACTATGGCAATAGCGATAAGAATATGCGTGTTAATTATTACACATTGAGCATGGGTTACAATAAATCAGGAAACAGAATTCAACTGAACTTTGGAAAACAACGCGAAGGTGTTGTGTGTGTGGGAGGAGTTTGCCGACAAGTTCCTTCCGCCTACGGAGCTTACTTAACGCTTACATCGACATTCTAATGAGGTTGAATTGTTAAAAAAATATAATTCTAAACAAAATGATACGAACGTACAATAAAATTATCCCAATTTTTCTGCTTTTGCTCGTCTTTGGAGCTTGCGATCAGGTGGATGAACCTTATGGAAATCAAGTCGAAATTGATGAGCCAGACGAGTTAACTAAAAAAGCGGTAATCTTTGAATTTACAGGTATTCACTGCACGAATTGTCCCCAAGGTCATGCGGCGATTAAAACAATCGATTCTGTGTATCACGGGCACGTAATTCCCATTGCAGTGCATGCAGGTTATTTTGCTACGCCCTACGGTGACGATCCCGATTTTAGAACCCCTTTCGGCGATGCGCTTTACGCCGATCTTGAGGAACCCTTTACGCCTGCTGCAGTTGTGGGCAGCATGGATAAAGATAATGTTGTGGTAGGTGCTCCGGCCACATGGCAGAGCGAAGTGGGGAACGTTATTCCCAGTTATACCAAAATTATTGTAACGCCAGAGCATCAGTATTCCGATTCGGTAGTTGAAGTTACATACAAGCTGCAGGAGCAAAGCGAAATAGGAAGTTCGTTGCTTTTTTATGCATTTATTATTGAAAATAATATTGAAGGACCGCAATCGGGTACCGAAATTTCGCCGTATATTCACCAACACGTTTTACGTAAGTGTATTAGTAATTTATCGGGCAATAGTGTTAACTTTACCGATGGGACTGCTTCAGTAAGTTTTAGTGCTTCCGTTGAGCCTGGTTGGAATGTCGATAATCTGAAATTGGTTGGCATTATTGTTGATGCCGTTACAAAAGAAATTTACACTGGAGAAATGGTGAAAATACTTGAATAAGAAAATTAAATTTACCCACATAAAAAATGAATGCTATGAGAAAAATCTACTTGTTTTTAATTTTTGCAGTTGCCAGCATCTCGTTGATGGCACAATCTGTAGAACTACGAATTGAAGATACTAACGAACTGGTTGAAAATAATGATACCGTTACGGTGTACGGAGTTCCTAATCCAGATGATGGTATGATAAGAACCCGTCTTACGGTTCAGAATATTTCCGATGCTGCAATTACTATGTATGCCGAACGCGAAGACCTTGTACTTCCCGAAAATATGAGTGCTTCCTTCTGCTTTGGGGTTTGTTATCCACCAAATACAACCACAAGTAACCCCGTAACTCTTGCAGCTGGTGAGTTTTTGGAAGCAGACCTCGATGTTGATATTGTTCCCGTAGGAAATAGTGGTGAAGTGCTTGTTAAGGTAACCATTGTAAACCAAGCCGATGCTGATGACAACATTGTATTTTATTCAAAAACCATAATTGAGCCTGTTGGCATAGAAAAGAGTGTTTCGCAGTTGTCTTTGTATCCAAACCCGATAGTAAATGTGTTAAATATCGACTTGCGTGCCGAAAATCTGATGAACCCCCAAGTTCAGATTTACGATGCAGTTGGAAAACTAGTTAAAGCTCGTGCACTTTCGCAAAAATCAACAGGTATAGACGTTGCCGACATGGCAAACGGAGTATACTTCGTAAAAATTATGGATGATAACAGCGTAATTGAAACACGTAAGGTTGTAAAACGATAGTAGATCAACATACAAAGTTACGTTTGGTAACTATAAAAAATCCCGCAAACATTTAATCTGAATGGTTGCGGGATTTTTGTTTTCAAAATGAATGTAACGAAGTTATTGGAGTTTTTAGTACACGCATTAAATCCGAATACCAAGAAGCGTTACATCATCAGTCTGCGAGTTTTCCCCCTTCCACTCCATAAAACTATCTAGAATCGCTTGTTCCTGAACCAAAGGTGCTTCCTCTGCTACCGAAACAAGAATGTTGCGTAATTGCCTGGTAGAATAGCGAGAATCGTTAGAGCCGCCAAATTGGTCAACAACACCATCAGTAAAAAGGTAAATCATGTCTTGATAGTCGAGTAGTGTATCTTGTCGGTTGAACGTAAAGTTATGCGGAGCAGTTCCTATGCTTACTTTGTCGGCTTCGAAAATTGATAAATCACCATCTCGCACAATGTAGATCGGACTTTGTGCTCCGGCGTATGAAAGTTGCAACGTATCAAAGTCGATCACAATAATGCTCATGTCCATTCCGTCGTGCGAGTGGTATTTCTCGTGATTTTGATTAAGTGCGTTTTGCATTTTATTGTTGAGCTCCGACAAAATCAGTCCAGGATCGGGCGATGGTATTTTATTGATTATCTCATTTAAAAACTGTATTCCCAGAATGCTTATCATGCTTCCCGGAACGCCGTGGCCGGTGCAGTCTGAAATGGCTATGCAATATTTGTTTTCTATTTGTGCAAACCAATAAAAATCTCCGCTCACCTTTTCTTTGGGATGAAAAATCAGAAAATAATCTTCCAGTTTAATGTTGAGCAATTTATATGATGGGAGTAATGTCGACTGTATCATTCCTGCATATTCCATGCTTTCCTGAATATGTTCGTTTTGGATCTTTATTTTTTGGCTCTGAAATCGAATTTTTTCGTTACGTTCGTTGATTTCATTGTTTTTCCTGCGAAGCGAAATTTCTAATCTATCTTTTGATCGCAGACGTTGAATAAGCGTCTTTAACAGTCGGTTACTAAATGGAAGACTCTGTTGAAGTAATTTTTCAAATACATCGGGCGGAATAACCAGGCATTCGCAATCATTTATAGCAGTTACAGTAGATGAGTGGGGTTCGTTTGCAATGAGCGCATACTCACCAAAATATTTTCCAGTTCCCAGTTCGATAAACTTAATGTCGCGCACGTGAATTTTTACTGTCCCTTCCAGAATAATAAAAAAACCATTGGCACGATCCCCTTTTTCAAAAATTATTTGTCCACCTTTATAATCAACGTAGAGCGACGCTTTAATAACTGTCTCCAGCTGATAGCCTTGCGTTCCTTCGAACAGAGGAGCATCAGCTAAAATCCGTTTGCTTTTTTCCAATTGTGCAGTTGTCATGTCCATCTAACGAAAATAACCAATAAATAATATTTCGCGCAACGCTTTATTGCGTGTTTTTAAAATTTTTAACCAAATTGCGACACAATTTTATACTATGGAAAACTACTACGGAGAACTTGCCGGTCTTGGTACCGCAGTTTGTTGGACTGCAACGTCAATTTTTTTCGAGGCTGCCGGTAAACGAATTGGTTCATTATCGGTGAATCTCATCCGCCTTTTTATGGCTTTTTTCTTGCTAGGTACAGTTACCTGGATTATGCGGGGCTATTTCCTGCCAGTCGATGCTACACTGTATAATTGGGGGTGGTTGGCACTTAGCGGAATAGTAGGTTTTACAATTGGTGATTTGCTGCTTTTCCAGGCGTTTGTGGTCGTAGGGGCACGCATTTCCATGCTTATTATGGCACTCTCTCCGCCGGTTGCCGCCATTGCAGGGTGGCTAATTTTAAATGAATCTATGTCACCCAAATCCTTACTCGGAATGGGAATAACCCTTAGCGGTATAATGATGGTTGTACTCAACCGTCCTGCTCGCGATTCAAATGGAAAAAAAGCTAAATTTAAAGACTGGTTTCACAATCCTCTCGGATTATTACTTGCATTTGGAGGAGCTACAGGACAGGCAATTGGCTTGGTTCTTAGCAAAAAAGGAATGGAAGGGTACGATGTTGTAGCTTCAACTCATATACGTGTAATTGCCGGTGCGGTTGGGTTTATGATTGTTTTCACTTTCATGAAACGATGGCGAAGAATTTTTACTGGCTTGAAAGATAAAAAGGGAATGATTTTTACATCAGGAGGTGCATTTTTTGGCCCTTTTTTAGGGGTGACGCTCTCATTGCTTGCCGTAAAATTTACCACAGCTGGCATTGCTCAAACCCTGATGTCGCTGGTTCCTGTGCTAATAATTGTTCCCGCTGTAATTATTTTTAAAGAAAAGGTAACCTTACGCGAAGTTTTCGGAGCTTTTATTGCCGTTGGTGGTGTCGTCTTATTCTTTGTATAGGTTTTGCCCGCTTTTTGTTCAAACGGAAGCTATTTTGTTTTAAGGAATATCCAAATACTTATGCGATTGCAGCGAAACATTCCATTGGGGAAATGCTTTCACAAAATCGACAATTTTGGGAGCCATTTTTTCAAATTGCGAAAATTCGGGTTGCAAAAATAATTGACAATTTTCAGGTACATAATCTTTCCATCTTTCGGCAAATGCAAAATCGCCTTCATCGAAAACTACAACTTTAAGCTCGTTGGCTCTTTGTAAATTGATAATCAGTGGCTCTTTATTGTGTTTCGGACTCACACAAATCCAGTCCCACTTCCCTTTAATTGCATAAGCACCGCTTGTTTCCAAAAAATTTGCAATTTGGTTTTCCCTGATGATGTTACTCAGCGGCTCAAGGTTATAAAGTGCCGGCTCACCGCCCGTAACCACAACCGAGCGCGCCGGTGTTGCCAACACATTCTCTGCAATTTCCTCAATCCTCATTAGCGGATGAATCGATGCGTTCCAACTCACCTTGCTATCGCACCAGTGGCAAGCAATATCGCATCCGCCAATGCGAATAAAATAGGCCGCTTTGCCCGTATGAAAGCCTTCGCCCTGTATACTGTAAAACGATTCTACAATGGGGAGCTTTTTTCCATGCTCCGTTATTGCTACATCTACCTTGTTGAAGTTGTGCTGGTTATTCATACTACGCTTCGTTCGATATCTTTGAGTACCCACATTCTTATTGAAATTGAATGCAGATACAATTGTGTAAAAGTCGGCAAAGGTAATATTTTTCGCATAATTCTTCGGGAAAATATCCGATTTCGAATAATCTCTTTTTTTCTGAAATATTTATTTATAGTTCCAAATACTTGTAAAATTCAGGTTGAAGTCCGACTTAGAAAATATTTGTTGGCATCAAACTACTAGTCCCAGCAATATGGTTTGCTTTATCGACTCTGCGAGCATGCTGTAATTATAATTTTTCTTGAGTATTTTGAATTGACGAAATTTGTATATCTAATTTTAAATTTGCGTAATTTAGGTAATTTTGTACCTTCAAAAGTTGGTGAAGACAGAGCATTCTGCTTTTAATCCCTGTTTATAACTAATATAATTGATAATAAAATAATACGATTAGCATGAAAATTACAATTGACAAGTCGTTGGTGAGCAACCGTATGGTCGATTCGCATTACCATCGATACAAAGCCATGGGAGCCGATTTCATGAAGTCGCTGGCAGATAAAACCTGCGCAGGAAACGATTTTTTAGGTTGGATTGATTTACCCGCACAAACCGATAAGGAATTTCTCGATGAAATTAATGAAACCGCAAATAAACTGCGAACCAATAGCGAGGTTGTTGTAGTGATTGGCATTGGAGGCTCATACCTTGGAGCCCGTGCAGTGATCGAATCGCAGAAAAATTCCTTTAAGGACAATGGGTGTGAAGTTGTTTATGCTGGCCATCAATTGTCTCCCGGGTATTTAACCGAGCTGACCACTTATTTGCGTACAAAAAAATGGAGTATTATTTCCATCTCTAAATCGGGAACAACTACCGAGCCGGCCTTAGCATTCAGGCACTTGCGGTTAGAATTAGTCGAACAATTTGGCGAAAACGCAATGAAAGAACGCGTTGTGGCTATTACCGATGCATCCAAAGGTGCATTACGGCAGTTGGCCGATGCTAAAGGAATGAAAACGTTTGTAATTCCCGATGACGTGGGGGGTAGATTTTCCGTTTTTACCCCTGTTGGGTTATTGCCAATTGCTGTAGCCGGATTCGATATTAAAGCCCTTATTGCCGGAGCAGTAGAAATGCAAAAGCAAATATGGAGTAAGACCGATAATGTTGCGCTCGAATACGCTGCTTTGCGCAACACGTTGCTTCAAAACGGCCATACAACCGAAGTGTTAGCCAATTATCATCATAAGTTTCACTATATCGGAGAGTGGTGGAAGCAGTTATTTGGGGAAAGTGAAGGGAAAGATGGAAAAGGAATTTTCCCTGCAAGCGTCGATTTAACCACAGACTTGCATTCTATGGGACAATACATACAAGATGGTAATCGAAACTTATTCGAAACGGTTGTGAAATTTGAAAACGGACAATTAAAACCCGAAAAAATTTCTCGCAACGATGAAAACCTCGATAAACTCAATTATCTATCAGGTAAAGATTTTGGTTTTGTAAACAATAATGCCATGGAAGCTACCATGCTGGCTCATAACAGCGGAGGCGTTCCCAATATTCTTCTTAAGTTGAAAGACGATGGTATTGAGACTGTTGGTGCGCTTCTGTACTTTTTTATGGCCACATGTGCCATTAGTGGCCTTATGCTGCAAGTCAATCCATTTGATCAGCCCGGAGTAGAAGATTACAAAACAAATATGTTTGCATTACTCGAAAAACCGGGATTTGAAGCTCAATTGGAAGAAATAAAAAAATTACGACAAAAACTTAAATTTTAATAATTACTGTATGAAGAATTTTTTATTTAGTGTCTTTTTTTTCCTCGCAGTTGCGGGAAATGCTCAGTTTTCTGCCGATAGCCTGGTAGTAATTAGTGAAGAACTTTCCGAAGCCGCATATGATTTGCCCCATATTGCTGCCGCTGATAGTGGATTTTATGTAACATGGTACAATGAAGCGTCAGGTTATAAAATGTACATCCAATATATCGATCCGTTAGGGAATCCAAAGTGGGATGAGCCAGCGTTGGTGACTGATTATCCGCAAGATTCATGGATTAGCAATTATTCATTAGTTTCTGACGGAACCAATGCCTATATCGTTTTTAGTGATGCGCGAAATGGCGATACCGACAAAGATATTTTCGGCTATAAATTTAATCCCAATGGAGAATCTTTATGGGGAACAGCCGGAGTTGAACTTGTTGTGGCAGATAGTGATTACGATGCTGAGCTTAGTCCTAAAGCGGTTGTTCTCGGTAATGGAGATATTGTTGCTGCCTGGAGTAAAGTGAGTGCAGCCGGTTATACTGCCGATATGCAATGGCTTTCTCCCAATGGAGACCGAAGGTGGGACAATGGAAATCCTCTAAGTGACGGAAATAAGCGTATTCTTGAACCCCGTTTGGTTTCTGCCGGCGATTCCCTTGTGTATGTTGTTTTCTTTAATCAGGATGGGCAATATGGCAATCGGGAAATTCATGTACAACTTATCGATAAAACCGGACAAAATGTATGGGATAGTCCCGTTGTGGCCACAAGTAACTCCGGAGTAGGCATGGGGCGCGCATTCAATGTGGTGTCGGCAAGTAATAATGGGCTGTACATAACTTGGTATGGCGACCCCGATTTTAATTCAAATAACGACGTGTTCGCACAGCACGTGAACATAGATGGAACCGTTAGTTTTACCGAAGACGGATTGAATTTGGCTGTTAATGACCAAATGAATCAAACAACCGTATTTTGTGTGGGCGAAAACGACAATGGTAACTCCGTTTATATGTGGAGCGAAGTAAACGGCAGTTTCACCGAAAGTGCTGTTAAACTTCAGATTGTTGATGCTAACGGAGAGCTCATGTTGGGTGATGAGGGAACCACAATATCTGAAAATCACACACTGAAAGGCAAAGGGCAAATGCAGTTTGGGAATGTTTATTTTCCTGCACAAACAGCTCAGGGACAGCCCTTAGAAGCGTTGGTTTACCAATTAAACAATCAAACCATCGAGACCGTACAAATGGATATGAGCTTCGAAGAGATGAGTGCATTTTCTAATGGTCAGTTCATATTTGCCGATGTAATTGATAACGAGGGAATTTCAGAAGTACGTATTCAAAACTTTACATATCAGGCGGAGGTAGGAGCAGAAGCCGTGCTGCAAGAAACAGCATTAAAAAGCTTTAGCAGCCTTGTTGAGTATCGCCCCGATTCTGTTTTTTACTATTTAGAAATGGATCGTGCCGGTTGGGACGACATGATTTACCCAATGAACATTTATCAAACGGTAACATATCTCGACGAACCAGCCGATGAGCCCGGAAATTATCGTGTAAAAGTGGAAGCTGCCAATGGTGATTTTCGATTCTACCAGCTTAGTCTTGTGCACTATGCATTGGCAGATATTCTGGAAACAGAATCAGACATGTACCTTGTTCATGCCGATAATGAGAATAAGGTACTGTATGTAGAAATGCAAATAGTAAAACCTGACTCAAATGTCGATTTAGTATTGAGCCCCGGAGCTCGGCTGCGCATCGACAATAATTGGGATTACGATTATAGTATATTAAATCACAAAATAGATTCGCTCCTGAATGGTGAGTGGAAAGCAGATACTTCGTATATGGCTTTTGAAATAGTAGACTATTTAGGTGAACCAACCGATTGGACACTTGCATTTGTTATGGGAGGCGGCGCTATTGCAGATGGTGCTTTTGATGGCAGCATTTATCCGAACCCGGCAAGAGATTATCTGTTTGTAGAAAGCAAAACGAAAATAAGTGAGATTCAAATTATTTCGATGGATGGACGAATTCAAAAAACCTATGAAATCGATAGTAACCGAACTAGCATTCCGGTAAGCGATTTAATAAAAGGGATGTATTTGTTGAAAGTTCAACGCGAAGGGCACAGTGCCTATTCAACGTTTATAAAACAATAGAAATTGGATTTACTGTAAAAAAAGAGGCTGTCTACATATGCGTTAGACAGCCTCTTTTATATTATACTTACACTTACTTTAAGTTGTGTTTTTTAATAAATTCATTAATTGGCACTGCCAATGAAGGTTGACCAATTTCCTGAAGTTCATAACCTACTTTCACAGTTGGTTTATCGATTTTAACAATCCGACTTAAATCGATTGGCGTTGCAATAACTACGGCATCGCAAGGCGTATTGTTAATTGTTTTTTCTAAATCTTTCTTTTGTTCGTCGCCGTATCCCATAGCCGGAAGCAATGTTCCAATTTCAGGATAAATACTGAAAGTCTCTTTCAACCGACCTACTGCATATGGTCTTGGATCAACCATTTCTGCAGCTCCAGCTTTTCGTGCAGCAACAGTTCCGGCACCAATTTTCATGCCTCCGTGAGTTAATGTTGGTCCATCTTCCACTACAAGAACTTTCTTACCTCTAATAATTTCCGGCTTATCAATGGTTAATGGCGAAGCACCATCAACAACAATTGCCTCAGGAGCAATTTTTGCAATGTTTTCACGCACAATCTGAATATTGTCGGCATCGGCACTATCCATTTTATTGATAACCACGACGTCGGATAAACGCAATGTAGTCTCTCCCGGATAATACTTCAACTCGTGTCCCGGACGGTGTGGGTCTACTACAGTTACCATTAAATCAGGCTTGTAGAATGGGAAATCGTTGTTTCCTCCATCCCAAAGAACCACATCGCAACCATCAGGATCATTTTCCGCTTCATGCAAGATGGCTTCATAATCAACTCCGGCATAAATAACATTACCCCTGGAAATATGAGGCTCATATTCTTCCATTTCCTCAATAGTACAATCGTGTTTTTCGAGATCTTCTATTTTTGCAAAACGCTGCACTTTTTGTTTAACCAAATCACCGTAAGGCATCGGGTGGCGAATAGCTACTACCTTTAGGCCAGCTTCCATTAAGAGTTCAATAATTCTTCTTGATGTTTGCGATTTTCCGCAACCTGTTCTAACGGCACCAACGGCAATCAAAGGTTTTTTACTCTTAATCATGGTGTCGTTTCCTCCGATAAGCCCAAAAGAGGCTCCTGCAGCATTTACCTTTGAGGCAACACTCATCACATGATTATAAGTTACATCGCTATAAGAAAAAACACATTCATGCACATTTAATTCCTTGATAAGTTTCTCTAAATCAGCCTCTACATGAATTGGAATCCCATCAGGGTATAGTTTACCGGCAAGTTCGGCCGGATATTTGCGCCCGTCAATATCAGGAATTTGTGCTGCGGTAAATGCAACAACATTAAATGATTCATTGTCGCGATAATAAGTATTAAAGTTGTGAAAATCGCGGCCTGCAGCCCCGATAATAATAACATTACGTTTCGACATATAATCCTCCATTTTTTACAGTTAGTGTTTAAAAAATATCGAAAACAAATATAGGGTTTTAAATAAATTATCCTAATTTTTGCTACCAATCTTTTAAGCTCTAAGTAACCATGATTTGAAAAATGAAAATCATATTGCAGGGGAATATTATCAACAGACCGATAATTTTTAGAAAGGTATTTTCTATGTTATCTACCTAATTTCGGTTCAAATGACTGTGAAATTACTCAGCTTATGCCCGTAGCAAGAATTATAACGATTGAAAAACGCAAATAGTGAATTATCTGGCACATATATATTTATCTGGTAACGACGAACAAGTAATTGTTGGTAACTTCATCGGCGATGCAGTAAAGGGAAGGGATTTTACTCATTTTCCGCAAGGCATCCAAAATGGAATTACCCTGCATCGTAAAATTGACCATTTTACCGACACTCATACCTTAATTAAGGAGGCCAATCTATTATTTGCTCCATATTATGCAAAGTATGCTGGAGTTGTTACGGATATTGTATTCGATCATTTATTAGTTAAACATTGGTCAAGTTTTCAATCCGAACCATTGCCGCTTTTTCTCGATCACATTAATATGATATTACTCAAATGGTTTCATCAAATGCCATTGCGCATGAAGCTTTATATGCCTTATTGGGTCAAAAACAGATGGCCGGAACTTTATGGTTCTTTCGATGGATTATGCCGCGTTCTAAAAGGAATGGCCAGATATACGTCCTTACCCGAAAATGCAGAAAACGCAGTACGAGTTATTATGGACAATAAAGAGTTGTTATCTTCAATTTTTCTTGATTTCTTTGAGCAAATTCAGCAGGAACTTATTGTTGAAAAGCATATAAGAACCTAATCTTGTTACTCCCCATTATATTAAAAACTATAGTGAACTGATGTTGGTTGTGGTTTACTGTTTCGTAAGCTAATAGTGTTTTTTTTAATTTTATCTAATTAAAAGATACATTTATAGTTGATTTCTGAAACAATAAATGCAAACAATTTGTTAACAAAGCGTTAGAAGTGTACAAGGCAAGTGTATTTGTAAAATAAATAGTAAAATGTTTCAAAAAATCTGGAAAATACATGGTTTTAGTTTAATTTTAGGACGAATGAAAACAAAAGTTGCTTTTTTTTTTCCAAAAACATTTATAGCTTTGTAACTTTAATGAAATGAAATAAGAAGAGGAATCCATAAAATTATTGTAAAACTATGAAAACAAGTTTCAAGTACTTAACAATCATGTTTGCAGCCGCTTTGTTTTTCACAGGATGTCAATCCTTAGAGAAAATGCAAAAGATGGCAGCAGAAGTCACTTTAGATGTACAACCTTCACCAGTTGAAATGCACGGTGATAGCATCGCGATCAAATTAACAGGATCGTTTCCTGCAAAGTTTTTCCAGAAGAAAGCTGAATTGGAAATAACACCCGTTCTAAAATACGGAGATCAGGAAGTTGCTTTCAAATCTTTGAAAATGCAAGGTGAAGACGTACAGGGTAATAACAAAGTGATTTCATATGCTAGTGGTGGTTCTTTTGAAATTATCGGCAAAGTTGCATACGACCCAGCCATGAGAGAAGGAACACTTTATGCGAGAGGTAATGCTACCATGAAAGACGAAAGCATGGTTGTGTTAGAAAGAGAAGTTGCTCCCGGAGTAATGTCTACTGCAACTCTTCTCGATTTGACTGATGCCAAAGTTATTAAAGCTGCCGATAAATTCGAGCGCGTGCAGTACGAAACAAAAAAGGCAAAAATTCAGTTCCTTATTAACCGCCACAATATCAGAAGAGGTGAGTTATCGAAAGATGAAATTAAAGCTTTCAATGATTACCTTGAAGAAATTGCTGCAGCGGAAAATATGAATGTAGAAAACATCACAATTGACGCTTATGCATCACCTGATGGGACTATTGAGTTAAACACTAAACTTTCTGACAAACGTAAAGTTGTTTCTGAAGGCTACGTTGGAAAGCAGGTTAAAAATGCAAAGGTGAAAATAGAAGATGAACAGAACATCTATAATACAAAATCTGTTGCAGAAGACTGGGACGGATTCAAAAAAGAACTACAAAAATCAGATGTACAAGACAAAGACCTTATTCTAAGAGTTCTTTCAATGTATAACGATCCCGAAGTGCGCGAAAAAGAGATCAAAAATATAGCAGCTGCATTTGAAGATTTAAAGACTGACGTACTTCCACAGCTACGTCGCTCTGAAATGAGTATGAAGGTTGCAATTGTTGGCTTTTCAGATGAGGAAATTTCAACGTTTGCGTTGGAGCAGCCAGATACATTAAGCGTAGAAGAGCTTATTTATGCTGCAACTTTAACTGAGGATAAAGAAGAGCAGAAAAAAATCTATACAGCAGTAACACAGCAATACAGCGATGACTGGAGAGGTCATAATAACCTAGGTGTTGTCAATTACCAAATAGGTAATTATGCTGATGCAGCTACAAGTTTTGATGCTGCTAAAGAAATTGATTCCGACAATAGCAAAGTGTTAAATAACCTTGGTGCTGTTGCCCTTGCACAAGGCGATGTAGAAAAAGCCGCTGAATATCTTGATGCTGCAACTGCAGGTGGAAAAAACACTAGCTACAATCAAGCTATGCTAGCAACCAAAGAAGGTAAATATCAGGATGCAATTGATATGTACGCTAGCAGCGAGTATCAGACTGTAAACTTTGCACTTGCAAAACTTCTACAATACAGTGAAACCAAGAATGTGCAGGCATATGAAGCCACACTTGGAATTCTGGAAAAAGTGGAAGATAAAGAAAACTCACTATTGTATTATGTAAAAGCAATTGTTGGTGCACGTAAACAAGAATCAGAAGTGTTATTTAATAACCTTAGAACTGCCATCGAAAAGAACGGCGACCTGAAAGAAGCAGCTGCAACAGATATCGAATTTATCCGATACAAAGAAGATGCAACATTTCAGTCTATTATTAAATAGTAATTCAAAATGAAATATACAGGGCTGTTCAGTAATGAATAGCCCTTTTTTTATATACCAAACTCAATATAGTTTTTAAAAACATAATCCATTAATATGTTTGTAGCTCAAAAAAAACGAAATGCCAATATTGTCGAATATATTCTGTACATGTTCCAAATTGAGGATACTATTCGGGCATGTCAGCTCGACATTGATTTGCTTGAAACCAAAATTATTCGGCAATATAAGACAACAGAAGATGAGTTTAATGAAATCAAGCTTTGGTATGAGCACCTCATACAACAGATGAAATCTGAAGAGATTACTAAAAGCGGACACCTTATTTTTGTGGGGAATTTCATTAATGATATTAATCGTATGCATATTTGGCTTATCAATAACGATAAAATGAATCAGTATAAACAAATATACATGAACGTCCGTCCGTATATCCAAGAGTTTAAGGCGAAAACAAAAAGTGACAAAACAAATGAAATTGAAATTGCTTTAAATGCCGTATACAGTTACCTCATGTTGAAACTGAAGAAAATAGAAGTGGGCAAAGAAACCACCCGAGCAATTGAACAAATTAGCAAATTACTAAGCGAATTAGCAAAATATTATCGTCAGTATGAATCTGGAGTCTTAATTGTCGATTAGTTAGAAAAACGCCAAGAGTTGTTAACATAAAGCGATTAGCACCTTTTACAAAAACGACTGCAGAAATATAGATTTAAGAGTCAGGAGAAATGGTTGCTGTTTGAATGATTTAATTGACTTGAAGTTAGGATAAATACCTTTAAACTGAATTTAACACGGCACGTGGAAACCTTTTGCCATGATTTTTAGATCACTTGTACAAAACGATAAGACTTCGATTTTGCTTTTCTCCGCTAAATTCCGATTTCACGAATTTCAGTAGTTTAGTTTGTTAGAAATTGGATTAAAAATATTGTATTCTAAACGATGGTATATGAGTGGCTTGGTAAAATACACTTCACTTTCATATTTTCCTTGTTATGGAATGATGGTATTGTATTTTAGATAAAAATATGTAACTTGCCTTAAAATTAATTGTCATGAATAGAATAATTATTATTGGAATTTTGGTTATGATGTTTAGCGGTAGTTACGCAAAAACGCCACCTTGGGCCGATTTATCAGTCGATAAGCACTTTTATTACGGTGTGGGAATGAGTTTTAAAAAGAAAGCACCGAGATCGCATTTTAAGCAAACTGGCGAAAAGTATATGAATGACTACGTAGAAGAGGCACGTAAAAAGGCGATTAAAAATCTTGCTGAGAATATTTCTGGAGTCGTTGTTTCTGGAAGTACCGATGATCCCGAAATGTTGATTACTAACACTCGCTTAAGAAGTCTGGATGTATACAAAATTAAGGAATACAACGTGGAGTATTGGGTTGCGGTTCGAATTCCAAAAGAAGTTGTTGAAGAAATTCGCAAAGAAATGAGACTTGAAAAAGCCAGAAATAACCTAAAAGGTGGAAAAAAGGAGATGAAGAAAAATGCGTTTGACGAGGAATTTAAATAATTCTGTTAGATACTTCAAAAAAAGGTGGCATTAGCCGCCTTTTTTTATGTCTGATAATTAGGTGATTACATTTAATTTCAAAAAAAGATTAAAAAAAGGCTTAAAAAGATTTGGATTGTAAGATAAGATACTCTACTTTTGCAACCGCTTTAACAGAAAAAGCGACGTCGCGTTGAAATGCTGAACCAAGATAAGACAAGGGATTCGAAGGATAGAGGTGATAGATTTGAGAAGAGAGGAACTTGAAAAAAACTTTAAAAAAAAGTGAAATTTATTTTGGTTAGTAAATAAAAAGCTCATATCTTTGCACTCCGCAAATGAGAGATAGGAAAGAGAAGAGCGAGAAAAGCGGCCATGATCTTTGAAAAGAATGAAG
>JAQICA010000299.1 GCA_027858775.1 Salinivirgaceae bacterium
ACTTCAGTGCGGATTAGAGGTGAATGCCGGACACGATTTAAACCTTGATAATTTGAAATATTTTATCAAAAATGTGAACCCATGTCACGAGGTTTCTATTGGTCATGCCTTAATTTCTGATGCCTTATATTATGGATTGGAAAATACAATTCAAATGTATTTACGGCAGATTAATGGGTGACGGATTTTATATTTTTCTCGAAAATGTAGATCTTTGAGGTTATTGTTGGCTTGAAATTAAAAAAGGAAATCCCATGCTATTATTGGAATTAATAAAAAAAACAAGAAGTTTCAGACGGTTCGATCAAAACACAGCCATTACAACCGATCAACTAAAAAACATGGTTAATAGTGCCCGACTTGGAGCAAGCGGCCGAAACCAGCAAAGCTTATGCTACAAGCTTATTAATGATGCAACTACCAACAGAACTGTTTTTCCATTACTTAAATGGGCCGGATTTATCGAAGACTGGGACGGCCCTGAAGAAGGTGAGCGCCCCGCTGCTTACATTGTGGTTTGTCACAATAAAAATATTGCCGCAACACATTTTTGCGACGAGGGAATTGCCATGCAAAACATGCTTCTGACCGCCACTGAAATGGGAGTGGGCGGGTGCATTATTGCTTCGGTAGATAAAGTGAAATTGCGCCAGGAGCTGCATATTCCCGAGCACCTTGAAATACTAGATGTGGTAGCATTAGGGAAACCGGCCGAGAAAGTGGTTATTGAAGATATGCAAGATGATGACTATAAATATTGGCGCGATAATAAAGGTGTACATCACGTTCCCAAACGCTCGCTTGACGATATACTTTTTTAAATCACCCCGAAATGTTAATAACTTTCCATGAAATTGTTAATTACTTGTGCATAACCTGTTCAAAAAATGTTCATAATACCATTATTTTTGTTCGCAATTGGTGAATGTATTAATATGTAATAAACATAAGAATAGTGAAATCGAAAGAATTAACACATTACAAAAGACGTCATCGTAAGTCAGTATTGCTTAATGATAAGGAAATTAGTGCATTAGAGTTGTACTGCAAACGATACAAGGTGAAAAACCAAAGCGAAATTATTCGTGCTGCTTTGTTTAAATCAATACTGGAACATTACGATCAGGATTATCCTACACTTTTTAGCAAGCAGGAGCTTGCAAAGCTAGAGCAATAATATGGACAAACAATTCGAGACAGCCGTAGCACTTTTACGAAATGCCAAACACGCCGTGGCTTTTACAGGCGCCGGAATATCTGTTGAAAGTGGAATTCCGCCCTTCCGTGGCGACGATGGTATTTGGAGTAAATACGATCCGGCTATTCTTGAATTATCGACCTACCTATCTACACCTGAAAAAGTTTGGCCGGTTATCAGAAAATTGTTTTTCAACTATTTTGCCGATGCCAAACCCAATGCCGCCCATTTGGCACTGGCAAAGCTCGAAAGTGCAGGAATGCTTAAAGGCGTTATCACCCAAAATATCGATAATTTACACCAAGAAGCCGGAAGTAAAAATGTAATTGAATACCACGGAAACTCGAAGACCTTTATTTGTACTAAAAACAATCAACATGTTTCGCATGCAAATGAAGTTGATTTTCAGCAGCCCTACCCCAAATGTCCGGTTTGCGATAGTTTGTGTAAACCGTCGTTCATTTTTTTTGGCGAAGCAATCCCGGTCAATGCCATTGAACAATCGGAATGGCACGCTGCAAACTGCGATGTAATGCTTATTGTGGGCTCTACCGGTCAGGTGGTGCCGGCTGCCAATATTCCTTTTGTGGCCAGTCGAAACGGCTGCAAAATCATCGAGATTAACCCGGAACCATCAGCGTTTACCTACGAAATATCAAATTTTGTACTCAAAGGCACAGCTACTAAGGTGCTCTCGGAACTTATAACCAAGTTAAACTTTTGATTTTCGGTTTGAGAATCAATGGAGTGTTGGTTTATTGCAAAGAATGTTTTTTGTTAATTTTCGAACTCAATATCAGTACGTTGTAATACTTCAGTGCTGATTTTACAGTCGCGTTAATGCTTTTTCACATAGTTTCCTAAGGTTTATATGATAATTTAATCGTTTGCGTAGTTTATATCGTCATTTTGAAAAAAAATTATTCATTCAAATTTAATTTCTTATCTTTACGCTGCCATAATTCGTCGTATTTGCACAATACATGGTAGCTTACTTCCATTGGCGCAAGCCAGTTATACTTAGTGAAAAGATTACATGGTTGTGGTTTATTACGGTGCAAATTGTAGCAAAGTGATGTAATTATCGGATTGATTTTTGTCGTGTCGGAACGTTAGACGGAATAAGACCATCGAACAAAAATTCAATTTTTGGATAAACTATGAATTAAAAAAGAGATAAACAGATGAAGCGAGTATTAGTAATAACCGGAGGAGGAGATTGCCCTGGATTGAATGCAGTAATTAGAGCCATAGTGAAGCGCGCGTCGCAGGAAAAAGAGTGGGAAGTGATAGGCAGTATACAGGCTTTTAACGGAATATTATGGGAGCCGACAGAGATAAAAGTACTCGATGAAAAAACTGTAGCCGGTATTCACTATAGAGGAGGAACTATTTTAGAAACAACCAATAAAGGAGGACCATATGCCTGGCCTGTAAAAAATACTGATGGCACCTGGGGAACAGTCGATCGTAGCGAAGAAATGATTCGCAAGATTAACTATCTGGGCATCAACGCAGTTATTAACATAGGCGGAGATGGGTCGCAACAAATTTCGCAACAGCTTTTCGAACAAGGATTGAACGTTATTGGAGTACCGAAAACAATCGATAACGATTTGTCTGCAACCGATGCAACTTTCGGTTTTCAAACTGCTGTGCAAGTCGCCACTGAAGCAGTCGATAAACTTGTAACAACCGCTGCCAGTCATAACCGGATTCTTATTCTTGAGGTAATGGGGCGCGATGCCGGTTGGATTGCACTACACGCTGCTGTAGCAGGTGGAGCAGATATATGCTTACTTCCTGAAATACCTTACGATGTAAATGAAGTATTAGAAAAGATTGAAGAGCGCTTTGTTAAAGATCGAGGTTTTGCTATTATCGTAATTGCAGAGGGAGCTAAACCCAAGGGAGGTACTGTTTCAGAAATTGATAGTAAAGAAGTTGGCTATAAAAATCGCAGGTATGGTGGTGTGGCTGCTGCATTACGGGAGCAATTGCAAGATGCTGGCTGCAAGCACGATATGCGTGAAACCGTTCTAGGGCACTTACAACGAGGAGGTATTCCGGTAGCTTACGACCGTGTGCTGGCAACACAGTACGGAACGAAAGCTTTTGAAATGGTTCTTGATGGTGAGTTTGGACATATGGTTTCGTACAGACACCCCGATATTATTTCTGTACCACTAAAAGAGGCAATTATGCATTATAATACAGTTCAGGAAGAAAACTACTTAATGAAGGCTGCCCGTGGAATAGGAATTTCATTTGGCGATAAATTAGAGTAAAAGGATTTCAGAGTTTATATTAAAATCGCAGCCACAGAAAATAATTTCTTCTGTGGCTGTTTTGCTTTGGTAATGTTACAATAGTCAAAAACTACAAACCAGATTTTTGAAAAGTATGATATGCTTATTGAAAGTATTTTTGCACATGTTTTATAAAACATGGGGAATTCGTTCCAACTCATTATAAATATGGTGTCATATTATGGATTTCTTAGAAGCAATTTGTACTTTTCGGCTGCAATTCAAGTGGTACTTTTGCTGAAACTTTCTTATCCATAAAGCTAAAGGGCAGAAGGAATAGTTAGTAGTATTTGACAATAAAGAATAGAATGGTAAATTGATGAAACTAATAGGCATTGCAATACTTTGTTTTTTTTGTGTCTTCACAGCACAAGCACAAAGTGTTGGACTCGTGTTAAGTGGAGGAGGAGCCAAAGGAGCAGCACATGTTGGTGTAATAAAAGCACTTGAAGAGAACAATATCCCCATAGACTACATAACAGGAACAAGTTTTGGTGCCATAGTGGGAGCAATGTACGCTTCCGGTTATACTCCCGACCAGATGGCTGAGTTGCTCCGATCAGAGAAATTTCTAACATGGGTTTATGGAGAGATTAAAGAAGACGATAAGTTTTTTTATAAAAGGGGAGAGCAAAACCCATCATGGTTTTCGCTTAACCTGGAACGCAATCATAATCCATTAAAAACGATACTGCCTTCGAGCTTGTTTGAGAATCATCAAATGGATTTGCGGTTAATGGAAGTGTTGGCACCACCTTCCGCATTGGCAAATTACAATTTCGATAACCTGATGGTACCATTTCGATGTGTTGCCACCGATATAAACAACTCAAAAGCGAAAATCCTTTCCAGTGGTAATTTATCGAGAGCTGTGCGGGCCTCTATTACCTTCCCACTTGTGTTTAAACCCATCGAAATAGACGGAGTGCTATGTATGGATGGCGGAATGAAGAATAATTTCCCCTCCGATGTTATGATACAAAACTTTAATCCCGATGTTTTAATCGGCTCGAAAGTAGCATTTAACAGCAATACACCCGATCCGGACGATATGTTTTCACAACTGGAAAATATCTTTACCGAATACACTGATTTTTCATTACCCGATACGGCCTTGCTTATTGAGCCCAAAGTGCGTAATTATGGTGCGTCGGACTTTGAACTAATCGATACATTAATTGAACTTGGCTACGCCGCTGCCTTGAAAAAAATTAACGTGATTAAAAAGGCTATTCCACGTGAGCAAAAACCTTCCGACTTACAAACTAAACGTGACGAATTTCGGAAACGATTACCACCTTTGGTGTTTAATAATGTAATTATTTCTGGACTTAATAGTAAGCAAAAGCAGTATGTGAAGCGAAATATTAAGGCAAACCGCGATACGTTTTCATTTGCCGAATTGCAAAAAGAATATTTTTTGCTTTTGAGCGATAATAAAATTCGCGAAATTGAACCAACAACTACATTTAACCCACAAACCGGATTTTTTGATTTGTTTTTAGATGTAAAAACAGACTATCAAATTCAGGTACAATTGGGCGGTCAAATAAATTCAACCAGCAAAAACTTTTCATTTCTTGGAGTTTCATACAAGCATTTAGGTAAGCGAGCCTACGATGTCACCGGATCGTTATATTACGGTCGCATGTACAGCTCCATGCGATTAGTAGGAAGTGTCGATTTTCCGTATTTTAGAAATAGAAAGGGAAAAAGGTTGTTTCCACTATTTGCCAATTTGGCTATTAACTACTCGCGTCGCGACTATTTTAATTCTACCAAAGAATGGTTTTTCGAAGATGAAACACCCTCTTATATTACCCAGCGCGAAAATTATGTTCGGTTCAATGTTGGAATTCCTTTTTCAACCAACGGTTTTTTTGCATTGGGTTCAACCTATGGTGCTACAGCCGACCATTATTATCAGGCGAATGTGGTGAGCCGAGAAGATAAAGAAGATATTACACGCTTCGACTATTTTTCGCCATCGGCCACAGTGGAATATAGTACGCTCAACGAGAAGCAGTTCTCAACACAAGGCAAATATGCCAAACTTATGGTACGGCAGGTTTTTGGGCGCGAAGAGTTTTTACCGGGCACTACCGCCGGCGAAGTTGGATTAATAAAAGCCAATGAGTCACATGCATATCAGGAGGTAGAGCTGCAAGTAAAAAATTATCACTATATAACCGATAAACTGAAAATAGAAGGGGCTTTTCAGGCATTTTATTCCAACAAAAAGTTATTCTCGAACTATCTGATTACAAAACTTTCCAGCGACGAATACATACCATTTCCACATACTATTCTTTTTTACCTGCCAAATTTCAGAACTCATTCCTACTTTTCTGTGGGAGCAACCCCATTGTATAAGTTCACCGATCGAATTTCGCTAAGAGCAGGCGCCTATTTTTATCAGCCATATCGCCAGATTGAATTCAATTTGTATAAAGCTCAACTTGGCGAGCCTTTCAAAGAGTATTATATTATCGGTAATGCCTCAATGGTTTATCAAACGTTTATGGGGCCATTATATGCATCGGTAAGTTATTTCGATCGTGCTAATAATCAGTGGTTTTTTCATTTCGGATTTGGATTCCTTATTCTTAACCCGCGAGGACTCGACTAGCATGACATGCCAGAAGTGACAGATAAGTTGCAGATATTTTCGCTTTTAGAAAGACAAAAAATGTGCGCATAGCAGCGTTCTGTAAATGCTTTTTAACGTATATAAAAACGGAAAGAACAATACTTGACCCGTCAGATTATGCATAATATGATACTGGTTTCCTTAATTTAAATTAGTTGTTGTTTTACACTCAAGAGTACATGATAAAAATTCAAGCTTGCTAAATATTTCATTATAATGAAATATTCATGTGTTTACGATGCATGTTTTGTATAGAGCGAGTAATAGTTAGCTTCCTGTCTTTCAGTGATCTAGCATTTTGATGTATTACTTGTGTGTGAGTCTATGCCTCGCTCACGTGTTGTGGCAATAAGAGAAGTAAGCAAATTGAAATATTTTTCTATATTTGTAAGTCAACCTTAAAATGCCGAATTGTCGGCTTAAATCTTTTTGAAAATGCAAGTAGCTAAATTTGTTGATATTATAAGCAATAGCATTCGAGATAATTGGGAATTGAATGCGTTAAGTAATTATAAAGATAATACATTAACTTTTGGACAAACAGGACAAGAAGTGCTGCGATTTCACGCGTTGTTTCGCAGATTAAACGTTCAAAGAGGGGAGAAAATAGCCGTAATTGGCAAAAATAATGTTAACTGGGCTATCACATATCTTGCAACTACATCGTATGGAGCTGTAATTGTGCCACTTTTGCAAGAATTTCATATAAATGATATTACATATATTATTGGGCATTCAGAAACTACCGTATTATTTGCATCCGAAA
This sequence comes from Salinivirgaceae bacterium, assembly GCA_027858775.1. Taxonomy (GTDB): domain Bacteria; phylum Bacteroidota; class Bacteroidia; order Bacteroidales; family Salinivirgaceae; genus Salinivirga. Next base: position 6,924 of record JAQICA010000299.1, read on the forward strand.
GTATTTTCGAAAAGTTGCCAAAGGAATCAATCGCCCATTTAAAAGCTGTTTATAGCCTCGAAACCCTTGAGTTGCTCTATTCTACCAATGGGAATGACGTTAATTTTCCAGATAAATCAGACGTTGATCTTGTTTCCAAAGATAATTTTCAATTACCAGGCATCGATAACGATGCGCTTGCCGGCATCTTATACACTTCGGGAACATCCGGTTTTTCGAAAGGGGTAATGTTGCCACACCGTAGTTTGGCTGCTAATGTTCAATTTGGCATCGATCATATTCAGTTGAAACCAACAGAGCAAATTGTATCTTTTTTACCGCTTGCACACGCCTACGGATGTGCATTTGAGTTTTTATCACCCTTTGCTATGGGATGTAATATTCATTTCTTAGGCAAAGTGCCATCACCACAAATTATTTTGAAGGCGTTCGCCGATATTCGTCCGCACCTTATTTTTGCGGTACCACTAATTATTGAAAAAATCTATAAAAAGCGCATTAAGCCGGCTATCAGCAAACCTTTGCCTAAATTACTGTTACACATTCCCTTTTTGAATAAGCTGGTCTATAAAAAGATTTACAATCAATTAACTGAATCATTTGGTGGTCGGTTTAAGGAGGTAATTATTGGAGGGGCATCGCTTAACGGAGAGGTAGAAAAGCTCCTGAAAAAAGCTAAATTTCGGTATACTATAGGTTATGGAATGACGGAGTGTGGGCCATTGATCAGTTATGCATCGCATATAAACACTCAACTCTACGCTTGTGGAAAAGTAATTCCATACCTCGATGTTCGAATCGATTCGCCCAATTCACACAAGACACCCGGAGAAATTATGGTGAAAGGTTCAAACGTAATGACAGGGTACTACAAAAATGAAGAGGCTACTTCCAATGCTTTTGATCGCGAAGGATGGCTGCATACAGGAGATCTGGGTATTATCGATAAAAATGGCTTTATCTTTATTAAAGGGCGAAGTAAAAATATGATTTTAGGTGCCTCGGGACAAAATATTTATCCAGAAGAAATTGAAGCGAAATTGAACAACTTGCCCTATGTGCAGGAGTCAATTGTTGTAGAACAACAGGGAAAACTGCATGCTTTAATTGTTCCAGATCAGGAAGCTGTTGAAACTCATGATATTTCGCACGAAACGCTGCAGCACGAAATGCAGATTAATCAAAAAAGCATTAATCACCAGCTCCCGTCTTACATGGCCATATCCAAAATAATACTTTATGATCAGGAATTTGAAAAAACGCCTAAAAAAAGTATCAAGCGCTATTTGTATATTGGGGTTGTGCAGAAATAACCTGGCGCCTTAGACTTTACATTTAGCTAAAGTAAAAAGTCGTTAAATACCCTGTTATTAGTGTGTTTTCAGGTTGATAACGAACCGAATAACTTCGCTAAAACTGTCAACGTATTTCATTACAAATCCTTAGTTCAGAATTATGGAAAAAGATTGCTATTTTTGGGTTAATAATAAGGCCAATAAAAACCAAAACACATGATAGCAATAAATTTTATCCATAATTCAATCTTCTTAACTTTTTTAGGATTAGCTATTTATGTATTGTATAAAAACAAAACTGTCTTGGTTAATCAAATGGTTTTTGGCTTACTCTTATTCTTTTCTCTTTGGAGCTTGTCATTGTTTTTTATCCAAAACCCACTTATTGATACAAAAACATCAGTTGTATTTGTGCAAATAGGAAATTTGGCTAGTATTGGTTACGGAATATTTACCTTTCTTAGCATTGTTGCCTTTACAAGATTGGTGAAATTAAACAAATTAATTTATGTGTTATTCGCAGTGTATTTTACTGCAGTTATGGTATTTCAACTTGCCACAGATTTTATATCAATAACCATCAAAGACAATCCGTATTACCCGGTTATTGAATACAACAATATGGGAGTTTACATAATAATCAGCCTTGTTCATAATCTATTGATTTTATCCAGTTTTATTTTATTGTTGAAATTTATTAGGGGAAATATTGATTTTATTCAAAAGAGACAATGCATTATTATCTTAATAACCGGTTTAATATCTTACATACTGGCATCCATAAATTTGTTTCTTCTTACTTTATTTCCCCAACTTCAAATTCCATTTTTGGCTGATTTATGCATGATAATATTTGCAATTGGATTAGTTTATAGCATTGTTAAATACGGATTGTTTGATATTGCGCCAAATATTATCCTTAAGCAAATAATTGATTTATTGCCAGTTGGGTTAATTATTATTGATATTCATGGGCAAATTGTCAGAATTAATAAAGCGTTATTAGAAATTACACAGAGAAAGAGGAGTGAATTTGAATCCAAAGACATCAAGAATATTATCTCATTGTTGACCGGAAAAACAATTCAATTAACAGAAAAAGCGCATTTTATTGAAAAATTAAATGTTGAGGTTGCAGAAAAGCAAACAAAACAGGCCCTTCTGCATTTTAGAAAAATAGTGGATAGTTATGGGAGACATATCGGTGGAATACTTCTGATTCAAGATATTGAACAACTTTATTTTACACAAAGAAAACTGGAAGAATTAAATCAATCACTGGAGAGACGAATAGAAGAACGAACCGAAGAACTATTATTAGAAAAAGAAAATGCTGAAGAAAGTAGCAGGCTGAAAACCGCATTTTTACACAATATTTCACATGAAATAAGAACTCCGCTAAATGCAATATCGGGTTTTTCAGGACTATTAAACAACTCTAACTTGTCGGAAGAAAAACGTAAAACATTTGTTTCTATTATTCAAAATAGTAGCAATAAATTAGCTTCAATTGTAACCGATATTCTTACAATTTCTTCATTGGAGACAAGGCGGATGAAAAGTAACATTGTTAAAGTCTGTGTAAATAGTATTATCAGAGGTTTGCTTGTAACATTTAAACAACAAGCAATAAAGAAAAACATTTCTTTGTCTGCTAAACCACAATTAACCGATGAGCAGTCTGAGGTTTTAACCGATAAAACGAAGCTTATCCAAATTCTTACAAATTTAATAATTAACGCTTTGAAATTTACTCAGGAAGGATTTGTTGAGTTTGCTTATAACTTAATAGACAACAACCTTGAATTTTATGTAAAAGACAGCGGTATTGGAATAGCCCCTCAATTTCATCAAAAAATATTTGAACGGTTTGGAAAGGTTGATACATCTAATACTAAATTCTATGGTGGTACGGGTATTGGCCTGTCTATTTCAAAAGAATATGCAGAATTATTAGGAGGCAAAATTTGGGTTCGATCTGAAGTTGATAAAGGCTCCATATTTATTTTTACAATTCCATACAAACTTTGAATTTAACAACCCAGCACCAATTGGGCAAAATAAAAATTCAAGAACTGTTATGGTGAAGAAGATAGAGGGTAAATCGTTTATATCAAAGAATTGTTAAGCGCTAAAGAGCTGATTCCGTTCCCCAGACGCTATAAACCACAAGCGGATGAATACCTATAAATAAACAGTTTTATTGCACAAGTATTTCGTTTTTAAACCTAGTATTACGATATTTGTTAATTGTGTACGGGGTTAAACTATAGCTTTTTTACAATTACAAAAATTGTGAGAATAGCACAACACATTATGCAATTTCGAAACCTCGTTCGTATTCGTTTTTTATTCATTAAACATAGCGTATTATGAAATCAATTTTGTGGTTAGTGCTTATTCCTTTTTTAGGATTTTTATGGTCGGGCGAGCCCGATAATGATTTGAGCCAACTTTTAGAAGAAGCAAAAAATCTTGAGCAAAATCGAAAATTCAAATCGGCCGTAGCATTGGCCATTGAAATACAGAACGAAGCCAGGGCACAAGATCGCGATGTAATCTTTGTAAAAGCAGTAGATATTGAGCTTTCCGCCAAGCGCTGGTTTGGGTTCGAAACATTTAAAGATGCCCTTCACCGCATCGATGAGCATATCGATAATAGCTTTGGCCGTACCGAAGCGCTTTTGCGAATTTATAAAATTCAAGGCTACTCCACATATTACAATCAATATAAGCGCCAGTTGACAGATAATGTGTACGATAATATTTTAAATGAGGAACCCGGGCTATGGTCAAAGCACGATATTTGGAAGCTAATTAATCGCGAAATTAATGCAATACTTGCCTTAGATAAGAACGGCGACCTGTCTGAAAAAGAACTGCAATTGTTGGGGAACATCGATAAACTCGACAATGTAACCCCACGCAAGGTGAGTGATTTCGCTCTACTAACGGGTATTGAAGCATTATCAGAATCTGAGGGCGATTTTATAGTCGGAGAAGACCAGTTTTATGCTCCGGTACAACAATTTGTTAAGTATTATGCCAAAGCCAATGATAGTCATCCCAATTATCTAATTGCCAATTATTATGCTCGTTTGCTAAAGAATCAGGCAAAATCAGACGATCTACTTGTAAATCACATTAATTTGCAGCGTCTCGAAAAGCTTTTCAATAAAGACGATCGGTTTGTAAAACTTCACTTTTACGAGAAAGCCCTGAAACCATTGGCAAAACAATCATCGCCATCTATGAGCTTAGCATCGGAACGCTTGGCCGGTATTTACAACGGATATGCCAAAATGCATAGGGAGAAAAAAGAATACCTGTCAGCCTTCGAGTGGCAGCACAAGGCTATTGAATTGTGCGAAAATGGCTTAAAAAAGTATCCCGAAAGTTACGGCGCAAAAAAATGCAAGGAGCTGCTTGTTTCTATAAAACAACCTAAACTAGAGGTGAAACTTAGTCAGAATCTTACTCCAAACCAACTGGTTCCCGCTAAGTTTACCGTTAACAATCTGGTAGCGCTAACTATTGAAGCATATCGAGTTTCGTCTTCAACATACATGGCCAACTTTGTTAATAAATCGAACCTTAATACGGAGAATTTGGAGCATGTCTGGACACATGCCATCGATGTGCCGCAACGCAAAGGCTATTTCGATCAGTCGTTCATCGACGGTTTACCTGAGTTTCCGCAGGGGTTTTATTATGTTCACGTAACCTCTTATCGAAAAGATAAAGGAGAAAGCGACCCCGAAACATCGTTTTATGTAAATGTTTCATCCATTAATGCTGTTACTAAAACAGAAATTGATGCTACAGCTTTGCATATTTTTAATGCGAAAACGGGAGAGCAATTGCCTTCGGCACGAGCAGAATTAGTAGTTCAGGAGTATGATTATAACACGCGGGTGCGATCTTTTGTGGTTAAGGATAAAGTACCGGTAAATAATGGTATTGCCATGATCGATGGCAATCAACGAGTTGATTATGTTCAGGTTATCAATGGTGTTGATACGTTGATAACTCATTTCACCTCAAATTATATACGCGATAAAAAGGTGCAGGAAAACAAAAAGCTGCAAATATTCACCGATCGTAGAATTTACCGACCCGGACAAGTAATTCATTTCAAAGGAATTTTTGCATCGCAGATTGCAAACGACTATAAAGCTATAGCCAATGAGAGTGTGAACATATCGCTTATGGGAACAAATTATAAAGTGATTCATGAGCAAAAAGTTACCAGTAATAATTATGGTAGTTTTCATGGCATGTTTAAAATTCCTGAACAAGCCCGTCCGGGAACGATGCTAATTCGCACACCCTATGGTAGTACCGGAATTGAAGTTCAATATTATAAACGTCCGTCGTTTAATGTTGAGTGGAGTAGTAACTCCAAATTAGTTCGGCCGGGCAAGCCGGTTAACCTTCCATTGAAAGTGGAATCGTATGCGGGAGCTCCTATTGCCGATGCTGTAGTAAAAAGCACCATAACAGTCTCATCCTCGTTTTTCAGGCATTGGCACTTTTTTAGTAATGATCAGGTTGTGGCTACCCACACTGCCACCACGAACAATATCGGTGAAACTAATGTGGTATTTACTTCGCTCACTAACGACGATTCTCAACGCTACACCATTAAAACTACAGTAACGTTGCCCGATGGCGCTTCCCGCGAATTTGTAAAACAGTATACCGTAGCTCCTAATCCGCTGGTTGTGCAGCTATCCGATAATTCTAACGTCTTGGTTAGCGGCCAATTGCCCAACGTAAAGGTTGAGGGTATAAATGGCGAAAATGTAACAAGTGAGATGACATTGGCTATTAAGAAACTCGAACCCAACGACGATTACTTTTATGAGGCTTTGGTTGGGGCGGCTGATACGGTTTTGGTTAACGAAGCAAGATGGAAGGAAAATTTTCCGGGAATGGCCTGGCATCATTCGTTAGATCCGGCTACATTAAAAGTGAGTGAAACGGTTTTTGAGTATTCCGCCCCGGCAGACAAATTAAAACTGCCTGAAGTAGAATTGGATGAAGGCTTGTATGTGTTCGAATTTCAGATTGCCGATACCGTAAATACCCAGATTTATCGTCAAATTTCGAATTTAAAAGAAAAGAAATGTCAATTGCCCACACCATTAACAATGGTGGTGAATAAAAGTGAGATGAAGCCCGGAGAAACTCTTGAGATCCAACTGAGCAGTAGGTTTCAAAATGGACGTATTCATCTGTTAATGAGTAATAAGAAGGGCGAAATACTCTCCGAGACACTTATGATTAAAAAGCGTAAGGGGATAATTACTTTTGTACCCAAACAAACCCACGAAGGAAACCTACAGATTGTAGCTATATTGGTTCGTAATGGTCAACTCTTTAGTGAACAGCGTAATGTAACTGTTGCACCCGTTAGTAGCCAAATAACTATTGAGTTTGAAAGCATACGCGATAAAATGACACCCGGAACCGATGAAACGATTGTGGTAAGTCTCAAAAAGGAAGGTAAACAAGCTGAAAAAGCTGAGATATTGGCTTCCATGTACGATATGTCACTCGATGCTTTTGCTCCCTTCAAGTGGAATAAGCCTTTCCAGATGCAATACGGCTCATATCATTCGTATCGTGGATTAGGATTTCAAATGATTAATAATTACGTAGGACAAAATATACCACCAACACCTGGTTATTCTCCAAACTGGACGTTTACAACCCTTTTTAGCAAGAATTCAAGTCGTACAATGCGTCCGCAAATGATGTTGCACGAAGCAAGCGGCAATCAAGAACGTGTGAAAAGTACCGGGGGGAAAGAAGATAATAATGAGGATAAAAAGACAACTGTTGAGCGGGAAACAACCGGAAATGTCGTTGATAATATCAATCTTCGAACAAATTTTAACGAAACAGCATTTTTCTATCCAGCACTTTATTCAGACAAAAATGGACTGGCAACATTAAAATTTCAAGTACCCGAAAGTATGAGCCGTTGGAAATTACAGGTGCTTACACACGATGAGCAAATGGCTTTGGGCTACGCAAAACACGAGATTGTAACGCAAAAACCCATTATGGTTATGCCCAATCAACTGCGTTTTGTGCACCATGGCGATAAAGTTACCATGCAGGCAATGGTTTATAATCAGACTGATAGTGTACTCTCAGTTATGCCCTATGCTCAAGTTAATGATGCTGTTACGGGTGAACCCATTGGCGTTAATATCAACAATAAAGAAATTACTATTAAAGGCGGAACAAGCACATCTTTTGAGTTTTCGTTTACCGTTCCTGAAACTATTTCGGTGCTTTCTTACCAAGTGGGAGGGAAAAGCGGAATGTATTCCGATGGCGAGAAGCATATGGTGAAAGTATTGCCATCGCGTCAGCAAATAGTTAACTCCATGGTAGTGTGGAATAAACCGGAGCAAAGCAAAGATTACACGTTTCAATCTATCGAAAAACTTAACAGTCCTACTGCACAAAATCATAGTTTGACTTTTGAGCTTACAACAAATCCAATTTGGATTGCAATAAAAGCCATGCCATCGGTTTACAATACCGAAAATAAGTCGGCTTTGCAGTTGGCAAAGAATTTTCATGTTGTAGCACAGGCGAATGATATTATAAACAAGTATCCGGAGATAAAGCGAGTTTTTGAAGTATGGAAAAAAACTCAACCTGAAGCACTCTCTTCTGCTATGAAGCAAAATAACGATTTGCGCAGCTTACTTTTAGGAGAAACGCCATGGGAAAGCATTGCCAATAATGAAGAGTTACAACATCGTGTTTTAATAGAAATGCTTAATCCAAATTTTGTTGCTTATAACATGGAAGTTGCAACAGAAGGCCTACAAGAACAACAATATGCCAGTGGCGCATTTAGTTGGCGACCGGGCATGCGGGCATCGTATTTTTTCACCTTGCAAACCGCCTGGCAGCTATCCCAAACTCTTGATTTGCCTGGCGTTAAAGGAGGTGGGACACAGCAAATTATCGAAAAAGCAATGAGTTATCTCGATATTCGTGTAGAGCAGCGGTATGACGATTTAATCCTCTACACCGCTGACACAGCAAATTATGTTACACCCATTGATTTAATGCGTTATTTACTTATAAAGAAAAAAGTAAATCCGAGAGTTGGATTGACAACCGATGCAGTTCAATTCTTTTATCGCCACACCCAATTGTACCAAAAAATGCACTTGCAACAATTAACACTTTCGGGCATGGTAGCAAAAGCCTATAATCATGAAAAATATGCCAATACAATTATTAACCGATTGCGGGAACAAGCTGTAATTAATGCCGACGATGGAATGTTCTGGCGCGAAAACATCCGGGGTTGGGACTGGTACGAAGCGCCTGTACAGACGCAAGCGCAAATAATCGAATTTTTCCATACAATGAAACAATCGATGGACGAAATCGAGGCAATGAAGCTGTGGCTGATAAAGCAAAAGCAAGGACAGGCGTGGAACAATGCCGATGCGTCGCTTAGTGCTGTTCGTGCACTTCTTGGCACAGGTAAAAACTGGGTAGATGCAAAAAATACCGTTTTAGTAACAATAGGCGATTTAGAGCTGAATTCCAATAATTTGGCACAAGAGGCCGGCAGTGGATACTTCCGAAAAAATATTGGCACTCCCAAACCAAATATGCAAAACATTACCGTTAAAAATCAAGGAGAAACACCGGTTTGGGGAGCTGTGTACCATAAATACACAGAGGCTTTTGAAAATATTGTGCCCTGGCAAGATGAATTGTCCGTGGAGCGTGAACTTTTAACAGTTACTGAACGAGACACAAATACATACATGGTTCCCATACTTGATAACGGAGAAGCATTGAAAGTAGGCGATCGTGTAAAGGTAAGACTCACCATTAAAAGTGAGCGTAAACTCGACTACGTGTATGTTGTAAGTCCCCATGGCGCATGTTTCGAACCCGTGAATCAGTTAAGCGGCTACCGGTATTCGGCAGGAATGCACTATTATGCCGAAAGCCGCGATAATGAAAAACGGTATTTCATTGATCGATTAGATAAAGGAACATTTGTAATTCAATACGATTTGTTTGTGGAACGACCGGGAACATTCAATGCCGGTGCTGTAGAAATACAATCTGTCTATGCACCTGAGTTCGGCGCTCACAGTAGTGGATACAGGATAACGATTTTAAAATAATAAATTGTCATGCAATATTTAAAGGGAGTCTTATGCAGGGATAAGACTCCCTTTTTTACTATTTGTGCGTAATCGAATGTAATTTTACCATAACTTTTCTATTTTTGTATTCGATATGAAAATAAATGAGCTATTTACAGAGCAAAAGCGGACATTCTCTTTTGAATTTTTCCCGCCCAAAGACTATCTAACAGCAGTTAAGTTCGGTATTAATGCCGGACAATTAATGAAATTAAATCCTTCTTTTGTTTCCATAACGTATGGAGCCGGAGGCTCATCGCATAAACACACGTTTGATTTAGTAAATTTTTTCCAAAACGATTTGGGATTTAATTGCATGGCGCATTACACAGTATTAAATACTACGCGCGAAAAAATTGCTTACGATATGCGAACGTTGCAAGATATGGGTATCGAAAATGTAATGTTGTTACGTGGCGACCCACCCAAAGGTAGTAGTACCTTTCCGCACAATACCGATGGATTTAATCACGCTTCGGATCTGATTAGTTTTGTTCGGAAAAATTTTGACTTTTCCATTGGTGCGGCAGCATATCCGGAGAAACATGTGGAGTCAAAATCAATAGATGATGATATCGACTATTTATGGCAAAAAGTAGATGCAGGAGCCGACTTCTTGATAACACAAATGTTTTTTGATAATCAATATTATTGGGAATATCTCAATAAGGTGGTGCAAAAGGGGATTACATGTCGAATTATTCCCGGAATTATACCTATAACAAATTATATGCAAATTAAGCGATTTGCCGAAATAAGTGGTGCACGTATAACTGAAAGTATTCATAAAGCCATGTCTCAAATACAAGATCAACCTCTGGAAATGTATCGAAAAGGGCTTGAAATTGCAAAAATTCAAAGTATGGAACTATTGGAAAACGGAGCTTCCGGCATTCATGTTTTTACATTAAATAAATCGAGAGCTGCTATAGAGTTATTTGATCATTTACCTATGGACAACAAAAGATTGTAATTACAATGGAATGTATCCAATCCATAATGCGAAAACTTACTTCGTTCAGTATTTAGGAAGAATTTTGCATATAAATGATTATTTTTGAAGAATCATAAATTTGTTAATCATTAAAATAAATAATACAATTATGACAAACCTAGAACCGATCGATGCTAATCTCAAGTACAAAGTAAAAGACATTGAGTTGGCTGCCGAAGGACGCATGCAAATTGAACTGGCCGAGCACGAAATGCCCGGACTAATGGAATTGCGCAAAAAGTACGGGAAAGATAAACCTTTAAAAGGAGCGCGTATTATGGGTTCGCTCCATATGACTGTGCAAACTGCGGTTCTCATTGAAACATTGGTAGTACTGGGTGCCGATGTGCAATGGGCGAGTTGCAACATCTACTCTACACAAGACGAAGCTGCTGCAGCTATTGCTGCAACTGGTATTCCTGTGTTTGCCTGGAAAGGCGAAACACTTGACGAATATTGGTGGTGTACTGCTCAGGCATTAATATTCCCGGGGCAGAAAGGGCCAAACCTCGTGGTTGATGATGGTGGCGATGCATCTATGATGCTTATGATGGGTGCCGATGCCGAAAAAGATCCGTCAACCATTGATTATGTGCCAGAAGCAGGTGACGAAATTGCTTTGGTAAAACGTCTGAAAGCGATGCTTGAGAACAGCAACGACTTTTTTACCAATACGATAAAAGAATTTAAAGGTGCATCAGAAGAAACTACTACCGGTGTACACCGCTTATACCAGCGCGAAGCAAACGGAACTCTGATGTTCCCAGCCATTAATGTGAATGATAGTGTTACAAAGTCGAAATTCGATAATACTTACGGTGTTCGCGAATCACTAATCGATGGTATTAAACGCGCTACTGATGTGATGATTGCCGGCAAAACTGCCGTTGTGTGTGGGTTTGGCGACGTGGGAAAAGGTTCGGCAGACGGACTTAGAGCGTATGGTTCAAAAGTTGCAGTAACCGAAATTGATCCTATTTGCGCGCTACAAGCTGCTATGCAAGGCTATGCAGTAAAAACTGTTGAGCAAATGTTGCCTAAAGGCGATATTTACGTAACTGCAACCGGAAATAAAGCCGTTATTACGGTTGAGCACATGGAAAACATGAAAGATAAAGCCATAGTGTGTAATATCGGCCATTTCGATAATGAAATTGAAGTTGAAAAACTGGAAGCACGCAAAGATGTGAAGAAGCGCAATATTAAGGCGCAAGTAGATGAGTATATTTTCCCCGATGGACATTCAATTATTTTGCTGGCTGGTGGCCGCTTAGTTAATTTAGGATGTGCAACCGGACATAGCTCATTTGTAATGAGCAACTCCTTTGCAAACCAAGTAATGGCGCAGCTTATGCTTTGGAACGATAAACTGGAGCAAAAAGTGTATCGTTTACCGAAATCGCTCGACGAAGAAGTTGCATTAACGCACTTAAAACATCTCGATGTTGATTTGACAAAAATGAGTCCAGGGCAAGCCAAATACATTGGAATTCCGGTTGAAGGACCTTATAAACCCGAACATTACCGTTACTAATATTTATAAGACTGTCTGAAAATGTGTGCCCGTTTTGTGTGCGATCGGCTTGCGCCAATGATGCATTGATGTCAAAATAGTAAGAGTATGATGTGCCTGATACGGTTCAAACATTTATAGACAGTCTTTTTTAACCATTATAAATTTAATAAATTATGGGATATTTATTTACATCTGAATCTGTCTCTGAGGGACATCCTGACAAGGTGGCTGATCAAATATCAGATGCTTTGCTCGACGAATTTTTACGTCGCGATCCCGAATCAAAAGTTGCTTGCGAAACACTGGTTACCACCGGTTTAGTCGTACTGAGCGGCGAGGTTCGTACAAATGCATATGTCGATGTTCAGGAAGTTGCCCGACGAGTTATCAAGCGAATTGGTTATACCAAGCAAGAGTATCGATTCGATTCAGAATCCTGTGGTGTTATTTCAACCATTCATGAGCAATCTCCCGATATTAATCAGGGAGTGGTTCGGGAAACCGAAGAAGAACAGGGCGCCGGCGACCAAGGTATGATGTTTGGCTATGCCAGCAAGGAAACAGACGAATATATGCCGCTGGCATTGGTGCTCTCGCATGTGCTTTTAATTGAGCTTGCAAAAATTAGAAGAGAAGGTAAAGAGATGCTTTACCTTAGACCGGACTCTAAATCGCAGGTTACAATTGAGTACGACGACAATAATATGCCCGTTAAGGTGCACACTATTGTTGTATCAACTCAACATGACGATTTTGACGAAGAGAAGAAAATGCTCGGAAAGATTAAAGAAGATGTGCGCAACATTCTTATTCCAAGAGCAAA
>JAQICA010000195.1 GCA_027858775.1 Salinivirgaceae bacterium
ACAACTTTCTTGAGAAAATAGCCATCGCCACTCCACTCTGCCTCGTTGGCCGACTGGGCGAAAACAGCGCTTCCAAATCCTGAGAATACCAAAAAGATAAAGGCAAGCCGGAATAAGTGGTAATGCATTTTACTGAACAATTTCCTGTCGCGGGTTGACTTGCAGGACGAACAACCGCGATTGCATTTCTTGTAAAGATTTTCTTCCATAACACTTGTTTTTGGTGACGTGTAATTACACAACGTAATCAAAACCGACTAATTGAAAGCCTTACAAAACTGATTTCGAGTGTTTGAGACATGACACGTCTTTGTTTGTATTAGAATGAGAAAAATAAACAACACTAAATTAAAATAAAATATCATGTTTTAGGAGTTTTTTATCCTAAACTATTAATTTATATTATCAACACCGTTTTTTCTGCGATAAAAAGAGAACAAAAAATCAGTGAACTATCTTATCAGGTTTGGAAAAAAATAAGAGTTAAATTTGCGGTCAAAACAAAAGGATAATTTGTATGCCAGAGAAAATTAATACAGACTCATTAAAAGTAATTCCTACAGCGAGGCAAAAGCGAATGGCCCGCTATGCCAAGGCATTAGGTCATCCGGTAAGGGTTTATATTCTAAGTCTGTTGTCTGATAAGTCCTGCTGTTACAGCGGTGACCTGTCGCAGGAGCTCCCCATTGCGAAATCCACGCTTTCGCAGCACCTTAAAGAACTCAGGGATAGCGGACTAATACAGGGCGAAATAGAATCCCCACGCATTAAGTACTGCGTAAATAAAGAAAATTGGGAAGAAGCAAAAAAAATGTTCAAAGATTTTTGGTCGCTCTGATTTTTTATATATTTTTGTTCGTAATTTTGCGAACAACGAACTACTAACATTTAAAAAACAATGGATATCAAAGTATTAGGAACAGGGTGCCCAAAGTGCAGGACCCTTGAAAAACTGACCCGTGATGCAGTAGAAGAGCTCGGCCTTGATGCCAACATTTCAAAAGTTGAAGACATCATGGAAATCATGCAGTATAATGTGGCCAGGACGCCCGCTTTGATTGTAGATGGCAATGTAGTACTGAAAGGAAGCATTCCTTCATACGATGCCTTGAAAAAAATGCTTAGCTAGTGTCTGTCCATAAAGTCCCGTTTACTGCGATACGCCATTAGCGGAAATTGCTCATTTACTCGAGTAAACTCCGCATTTCTGCTAATGGCAAGCCTTGTAAATGGAACCATCTGAACAGACACATGAATTTTTACTTGCTTTTCTTAGTTTATAGACACGCTTTAGCTAGACAATTTGCAATTTATTGGGATTAGCATGAAATCTCATACTGAATTGCAAATCCATAATTTAAGAATGATCCGGATTTTGGGAAAAAACCAGCATTACAATATTACAATAGATCGTTAGATTTTAAAAAAACTAGTTATGAAAAAAAAATTAAGCACACTCACCTTCTTTATGTTGCTGGCGATAGTTTCAGTAACAGCACAATGCTGTAAGTCATCAGCGCCAAAAAGTGACAACAACCAAAATGAATCAGAGGCAATTGCAGAAGCATCTGATGTTGAAGTTTATTATTTCCATGCGACGCGTCGCTGTGCAACCTGTCAGGCAGTTGAAGACGTCACAAAAGAAGCTTTGGCTGAAAAATATGGAGAAGATATTTCTTTCCAATCGATCAATCGCGAGGATGAAAAGAACCATCCGATGATTAAAAAGCACAATGTGAGTGGTCAGACATTGCTCATCGTTAAAGGCGACAAAGCTGAGAATATTACCAACTATGCCTTTATGAATGCACGAACCAATCCGGATAAACTAAAAAGCAAAATAAAAGAGACGGTTGAATCCCTCTAAATTGTGTATGTCTATAAAGCGCCACTTGCTTCGTTACGCTTGCCGCCAAAATACTCATTTACTCAAGTAAACTCCGTTTTTGGCGGCTTCGCAAGCCTTGCAACTGGCACTTTCTAAACAAACACACATATTGTGAATATTTTTACAAGTTTCAATACAAGCACGAATATAAATTCATGGAATTCTTACAAAATCTCCTTGAAAACACGGAACTTCCGTTACTTACTGCATTTTTACTTGGGCTGATGACTGCCATCAGCCCTTGTCCTTTGGCCACGAACATTACTGCCATCGGGTTCATCAGTAAGGACATGGAAAGCCAGAAGCGTGTTTTTGTCAACGGATTGATCTATACTACTGGACGCAGTATTTCCTATACCGCTATCGGCTTGTTGTTCTTTTTTGGGGCCAGTCAGTTCGAATTTGCCGGGTTTATTCAGGAATGGGGCGAAAAAGTGATTGGTCCCGTGTTGATATTTATTGGTCTCCTGATGTTAGGCGTTATCAACATTAAGATTCCCGGACTGGGCTCTGTCACCGATAAGCTGCAGGATCAGTCAGGAAAAGGCTTCTGGGGTGTATTGCTGCTGGGAATTGTATTTGCACTGGCTTTTTGTCCCTATAGCGGCGTGCTATACTTTGGAATGCTAATTCCTATGACGGTTTCAAGTGTGAGCGGACTCTATTTACCCATTATTTTTGCTTTGGGAACCGGTATTCCTGTTATCATTTTTGCCTGGCTTATTGCATTTTCGGTGGGGTCGATAGGTAGTACTTATAATAAACTGTAAACTTTTGAAATCTGGTTTCGCCGGGTAGTTGCTGTTTTGTTTATAGGTGTAGGCATATATTACACGGTTTTATTACTGTTGTAAAGACATTCTCAGATTTTTTTATCTGTATTGTTCGTAAAACTACGAACCTAGACCGTTACACAACCCGGAAATTTGAACACAACGGCCAACGCACAACACCGGAGCGCACCCTGTAACCCATAGAAAGGGAATACCAACACAAAACTCAGAACACCGTCCCGCACCCCCTAACCCCCATATTAAAAGATTTCACATGGTAAACCTGAAAGGGGAACCACCAGCACCCAAAACCAACTCGAAACAGGAACGAAACTCCAAACCCGAAACACAAAACTCAGAACTCTAAACTCTATACCCAGAACACCAAACTCTAAACCCAATTAACCAATTGACCAATTAACTAATTGACCAATTAACTAATATTCAACATCATAACATGAAAAAACAAGTATTCATAATAGGACTGGACGATTTTAACCTTACAAAACTTCAGCGCCTACCGGAAGCGGCAGAGTGCGACTTTTTACCGGCTCTGAAAATTGAAGAGATAAGAAGCGAGAAACAACTCGACATGGAAGCCCTGATAAACAAGGCATGTGAGCGAATCGACCAGAACGGGCATATTGATGCCATTGTATCGTATTACGATTTTCCGGGAACCACACTGGTACCCATTCTATCGGAGAAATACAATCTCCCCGGTCCCACCCTGGAAAGTGTAATGAAATGTGAGCATAAATACTGGAGTCGTCTGGAACAAAACAAAGTGATTGCCCACAGCATCCCCACATTTAAGGCCTTCGACCCTTTTGACGACAATGCTTACCAGCAAATAGAAATGATTCCACCTTTCTGGATAAAACCCATCAAGTCGTATCGTTCGTATCTGGCCTATCG
>JAQICA010000226.1 GCA_027858775.1 Salinivirgaceae bacterium
CACGCAATAACTGTAAAACAATTTCAGTTTTCCTTTTTGATGTCAAATAATTCTTTTTTTTCATACCGTTAGCAATTTACAATTTTTTTGCTCGGTTTTAATTGGGGCTAATATAAATGGTGTCGTTTAAAATCTGTTTTTGTTCGGACATAGGGTTTTTATGGATTTTAAGCAGTAATTCCGAAAAGCTTTTTTTCATAAATTTCCGATTACTTTTTTCACCTATCTGATCGACGTAACCATCTGAAAAAGCATAATAACAATCGTCTTTTTGTATGTCGAAAATCTGATTTCTAAATTCGTCCTTCTCTTGAATATGGATACCTATTGGCATTTTGTCGGGTTTTAATATAATAAGTTCACCATTGCGAATAATATAAATAGGATTATTTGCACCTGCATATTCCATTTTTTTCGATTCAAAATCAAAAATCATAAGAGCCATGTCCATGCCGTCTCTATTGTCGGTAGAGTAATCATGCTGTCTTAGAGAAGTTTTAATGCTTTCGCGCAAATGTTTGAGTATTTCATTTGCAGCCATCAACGAGTTGGTATTTATGTACTGGTTTAGAATCGAAATCCCCAGCATGCTCATAAATGCTCCGGGTATGCCATGGCCTGTACAATCAGCAATTACAACAACAACTTTATTTTTGATTTGGGTCATCCAGTAATAGTCTCCACTTACAATATCACGTGGTTTGAACAAAACAAAATGATCGGGCAAAGATTTCTCTATTAGACTCTCAGGCGGCAATGCGGCATCTTGTATCCTTTTTGCATAACGTATACTGTCTAAAATACTATCTTTTTGTTGTTTTATAATTTCATGATTGGCAAGCAATTCATTTAGGCGAATTTCGTAGAGTTCGATAGTGAAATTCCGCCAGCTTTCATACTTATTCATCCACTCTGCTCCTTTTCTTTTTGGAAAAGCAATGGCGGCTACTTCTTCGTTGGTAATACCTTTTATCAAACTTGTATGATTTCTAATTGCGGATGTAATAGTAATGATACAACTTTGCATTTTACTAACATCGTATATCTTTATTTCTTCGCCTTTTGAGTCTTCACGTACAGCACGAAGTGACCCCTGAATAATTACGGATATAAATTCGAGCTCATCGCCCTCTTTACCAAGGGTCATATTGGCAGGAAATTGCATCACCGGATATTCGGCCATTTCGCAAGCCAATTCGTTTTCAAATTTAGTTTCAAGCAACTTGATTAACTGTTTTTTATCTGTTTGCATGTTTTTTCTAAATTAGAATTTGTAATTGTAAATGCATCCTGAAATTTACTGTTTATTTTATTGATTGTCCGCTTTTATGCATAATTATATTGTATTGATTTTGACTTCGTCGAGCTCCACTTCGCTACGGTTTTTCTTTTGCCACATTATCTCTACGTTCAGATTATTTTTCAAGTCGATTTCCAGAAATTTCTACAAACGCATTATTTGAATATCGGTAATTGTATCTGGTGAAGTTTCGTGCATTTTGATATAGTCTTGATTTAAACGAACCAGCAAATAGTAAATCAGTGAACGAAGTATATGAGAACTGTCGGTATTAAGGTCATTAATTTCTCCCCATATTTCCGCCGCCATTGGGTAATACTTTTTAAACATCTCGGACTACAGTTTCAAAAACGAAGGCAATTGCGGATTGCGAAAGAAGACAAAATGAAAAATACTTATCGTTGAAAAACTCATCAAGGAAGTCACTTTCAAAAAAGAATATCCTCTGCTTAAGAACTGATTCCATTAAATTGTTTATTTGTCCGGGGACGACTAAAAAGGATTGTAAAATCTTCGAGTAAAATTGTCTGTATATCTATCAATTACCATCCCGAAGTTCTTTTTTGAGCATAAAACCCCATTTCCCTGCTTCAAAGATGGGGTCAGCTTAGCCCGAAATATCCATTTTAGGGTTTTACTTGTGTCTTTTTCTGCTTCTCCATTTGTACTTTCAGCCAGACTATTGCAGCGTTTTCATCATTAAACAATTTTGTAGGTACTTTGGGGTTGCTAAACTTCATAAATAGGTTGGCAAAGTATACATTGAATACCGATCCGGTTAAAATAGCTAAACCTGCTACATGAGGGCGATACTGAGCTGCGGCATAGTCCCTTACTTTTGAATCGACAAAAAGCATATCACGAATATCTAGTAAATTTGCACATAAGGCTTTACCATTCCACTCATCGCCGACTTTTGTCATTGCCATGGCAGTTTCCATATCGAGAGTGCATTCGTTTAAAGCCTTATACACATAGATCTGATCAACTCTTTGGATCAATTCAATCTTATTGTTAATGACTTTACTTTCCATTAGTAATTATATAAGCGTTTACGAATAAGTACAGGGTAATCTACGGTAAAATTAATTGTTTGTTTCGAAGATCTAGGCTGCGGAATAAATTTATTAGTTAGTCTCGACAAGAAAACTCCGATAACTGCGTTACGCGAACATTTCTCATCAGTCATTTACGCTTGTAAACTCCTGATAATAAATGTTCGCAAGCCTTGTTCTCGAAGATTTCTTATCAAAGACTTCGAAGAATAAGGGGTTTTCGTGCTGAGATTAGTTACAACGCTGCTAAATTCAATTTTCTTTTGGCAACCAGAATGAATTTGTCGCATATGTAGTATAAACCATCAGCGAACCTCTTCTTTCTTCGGAGCACACCGACAATGCTCAATCCGACTCTTTTCAAATCTACATTTAGCCTAAAATGGACCGAGCTATGCAAGCCCATTTGACATACACTCGCTCTGTTCGTTGACCTATTGCTGCAAAGGGGGGGGGCAATATGACCGAAATATCCAAATCCCATTTAACATTTCGAATGCGATGAATGATCTTTTTTGTTTCTAACCATGCAACTTTGTCCCGGACGAGGATCTTCATTGAATTATGAAAATTACAAATTTTCAATCCTGTGGAACTGCGCAACCTGAGGGAGTAATAAAATAAAAAAACCCACTGAATTTCAGCGGATTATGTGTCATCTTGCGGTCTGGACAAGACTCGAATCCCGATTCACTAAAATCTTCGATTTTATTCGTGAATCGTGGACTCTCGAAGAATTAAAAAAATCATAGATTTTTTATTCTTCGGAGCTCGCAACCCTCCGGGGGTTGCTTTAAAATGAAAAAAGCCACCGATTTCTCAGTGGCTTTAGTGTCTTTTTGGCGGTCTGGACGAGACTCGAACTCGCAACCCCCGGCGTGACAGGCCGGTATTCTAACCAATTGAACTACCAGACCATTTTCTCAATTGCGTGTGCAAAGAAAAAGCAAATTTTAATTATATCCAAATATAATTTGTGTTTTTATATAGAAAACTTTTCTCGTATCTTCTTATATCCTGATTTACTGGTTTTTACTGTGCAACTATTTTTGAGTTTTATTTGATATTGCTGCTTACCGTACAACTCAATATTGGCTATGTGCCGGGTATTGACAATAAATGATCGATGTACCCGTAAAAAGATATCGGGTAAATGCACCTCATAAAAGCCCATGGTTTTCTTTTTCAAAAATTGTTCTTCGGCAGTGTATACCATTACATAATCGTCTTGTGCTTCTATCATAAATACCTGATCGGGCTGTAGAATTACAATCTTATTTCCATTGTTTACAACAATCTGGTCGAGTTTCTCGCCTTTTGGGTAGAATATTGTTTTTACTTCAGGGGCATCGGAACTATGAATTCGAATTTTTGCTTTCTCAATGGCTTCAGAAAACCGTGATTCATCGAATGGTTTAAGCAAATAGTCTACGGCATTGGTTTCAAATGCCTTGATGGCAAATTCATCATATGCAGTTGTAAAAATCACTGCCGGCAACCTGTCGACCAACTCCAGCATTTCGAACCCGCTAAGTTTTGGCATCTGAATATCGAGAAAAATCAAATCGGGATTTACTTCATTTATCGCCTTTACGCCTTCAAATCCATTTACACACTCGGCAACTAATTCTACTTCGGTATGTTTTTTCAAATAGTGCTTTAGCAAATTTCGCGCAGGAGCTTCGTCTTCAACGATAATGGCTTTCAACATAGTTATGGGATTGTGAGAGTTACCGTAAATAATTCCGGGGCATTTTCGATTCTCAAATCAGCCCGGTCTGAATATAGTAGTTTTAATCGATTATTCAAATTCTTTAGCCCCGTACGCGTTCCTTTTTTACTCGACTCTCCATCTTTGGTATTGGAAACCACAACTACAAGTTTGTCGTATTTTACAAATGCATTTATACTAATAGTTACCGGATTAATACTTTGATTAACCCCGTGTTTCACTGCATTCTCAAATAATGGCTGTAGTACAAGGCAGGGTAAAAATCGTTCATTTGCATCGGGAGCAACCTTTTTTTGATAAACCAGTCTGTCGCCAAATCGCAAGTGTTCAATAGCCAGGTATTGATCAATATGAGAAAGTTCGTCGGATAGTTTCACAAGTTGCTGCTCACTGTACCGGGTTGTGTAACGTAAAAAATCGGAGAGTTTTATGAGCATTTGCCGCGTTTTTTCGGAATCGTCAAATGTAAGCGAGCTTATACTATTTAAGGCATTAAACAAAAAATGTGGCTGCATCTGCATTTGCAGGGTATTTACTTTACTGCGTTGCAGTTCGCTTTCGAGGCGGGTGGCTTTTAATTGTTTTTGCTGATAGTTCTGATAATAATGTATAAGCTGATGTACAATAAAAACCATACTAAATAAAAACACACCGATGAGTGCCCGGTACTTCATACTGAGATTAAGAAAAATATGGTATTGGTCGTCCTGAATTAAAAAAAGTAAAATGGAGTATGAGCCGGCAAGCCAAATTGTAATAATTAGCAAAAACATGGGTAAGTAGAAATATATAATGCGCCGATCGATACTTTTTCGGTTATCGTCGAATTGTAATGCCAGGAGGATTCCGGCTGCAAGAATGGCGAACAAGATATTAAATACCAACGCATCACGAAAAGCATTGGCTGGGGTAAGATCGAGAAAGTACACCATAAAAAAAGTATGGACTGCCACAAAAGCAGTCCATATGAGGCTTATAACGGTGAGAGAGGTTTTATAGAGACGTGGGTTTAACATAGCATTAGTTGTAGATTTCGCCTCCGCCAAATATAGCAGTTCCCTTAATCACCAAAATATTTGTATTCACAGTTTCTGTAACATTCAGCTGGCGTTTGTCATTAATTCCACCAAAAATAGAGGTGGCCTCGATACGCACATTCCAGTTTTCGGGAACAAAGAGCTTGCTGCCGCCAAAAATTGCGGTCATTTCAATTTCGGCATATCCGTTTTTCAATTTTACATTTTTCAAATTCACTGTGCTACCACCAAAAATACTAGTAATTTTTCCACCTTCGAAAAACTCGGAGTTCAACACGCGCTCGCTTCCACCAAAAATATTTACCTCATCGATGTAGTTTTCAGTAAACTCAGCGGTTTTTTTTTCTTTAGAAAAGTTACTTCGTCTGAAAATCAGGGTGAGACCGATAATAATAATTACGAAAGGCCAGAATACAGAAACAAAGTCGATGCGTAAATTGATGAAAATTTCGGGGATTAAGAAAAATCCACCGAGGGCAAAAAGCACAATAGCACTCGTAAAATTTCGCCCGGCCAAACTAATAAACCCAATACCAATCAATAGCATTTGCCATGAAAAAATAATGTCTTCCATTTGCCACGATAGCAAATTAAAATTGCTTAAAAGTAAAAGCCCGCCGGCAATTAGCAACAATACACCGGTCATTAATCGTTTGGCAACCGAAATATTAGAGATTGACTCTGAATGGTACCATTTTTTTTCGTTATGTTCTTCATCAAAATGTGTCATGGTTTTATTATTTTAAAAGGTTATGATGCAAATATAACTGCAACACCGTAACCTAAAAAATGAAAATCGGTAAATGGTTACCCCGGGTCGGTGAATGGAACCTTATAAACCACACCTTATCACCTCGCAGTTTATTACCTTTGGTAAAATCGGTTATATTTGTAAAAATGGGTTCGATTTAGCAAGCCCTCAAGCATCTGGTTTTATCGTTTTACCTGTGCCCCAAAAAGGGCAATCGTTAAAAATCAGGCGTTTGAGAAAGCCTTCATTAGTGAATTTAGGTATTGATTAGCTTTGTAGATCGGACTCAAAAATACAAAACGCCGTTTATTGTGGACAAATACCGGAAAATATTAAAAGATTATTGGGGCTACGATGACTTTCGCCCTATGCAGCACGAAATTGTTTCGTCGGTAGGCAGCGGTCACGATACTCTTGGGCTCCTCCCTACCGGAGGCGGCAAGTCCATTACGTTTCAGGTGCCGTCGCTGGCTCAGGATGGGATTTGCATTGTAGTAACACCGCTTATTGCACTGATGAAAGACCAGGTTTACAATCTAAAAAAACAAAAAATACGTGCACTTGCCATTTACAGCGGACTTTCGCGCGACGAAATCGATACGGCATTAAACAATTGTATTTATGGCGACTATAAGTTTTTGTATGTATCGCCCGAGCGGCTAAACACTGAACTATTTCGTATACGTGTGCAGGGTATGAACGTAAATCTTATTGCCATAGATGAGGCGCACTGTATTTCGCAATGGGGTTATGATTTCAGACCTGCATATTTAGAGATCGCCAACCTACGCGACCTATTACCCAATGTTCCATTTCTAGCCTTAACAGCCACAGCAACACCCAAAGTTGTAGAAGACATTATGGATAAATTGCAATTCAAAGAGCGCAATTTGTTCCAAAAAAGCTTTGAACGAAAAAATCTGGTGTACTGGGTAAAACATTCCGATGACAAAATAAACGATCTTACACGCATTTGCCAGCGCTCAGCCGGCACAGGTGTGGTTTACGTACGCAGCCGGCGGCGCACACGCGAAATTGCCGAGCACTTGCAGCGAAACGGTATTAGCGCCGACTATTACCACGCCGGACTCAACGCTCAACAACGCGACACAAAACAAGAAGAATGGAAGAGTGATAAAACCCGCATCATTGTATCAACCAATGCATTTGGTATGGGGATCGACAAGCCTAACGTACGCTTTGTGGTACACATCGACCTCCCCGACTCGCTGGAGGCATACTTTCAAGAAGCCGGGCGCGGTGGTCGCGACGAAAAAAAAGCATACGGTATTTTGCTCTACCATAAAAGCGATCATACACGGCTTAAGCAAACGTTTACCAATGCTTTTCCTGAAATAAAATTCGTTAAAAAGGTTTACAAGTCGTTGGGAAATTATTACGGACTGCCTGCCGGATCGGGCAAAGGAACAACCTTTGATTTTATTCTGGCCGATTTTGCTAAAACATACAAATTTAGCATGATACAAGCCTACAATTCGCTAAAAGTATTGCAAACAGAAGGATACATTGAATTGACAGACAGCATACACAATCCTAGCAAATTAAAGTTCCTTATACACCGCGACGAGCTATACGAATTTCAGGTAGCCAATGTAGCTTTCGATCGGCTAATAAAACTCATTTTGCGGAGCTATACCGGGCTTTTTACCGATTTTGTAGCCATTGATGAACTCATGCTGGCCAAACGAATAAAAAGCTCTACAGAAATGATTTACAAATACTTACAACGACTGAACAACATGAAAATCATTCGGTACATCCCCCAAAAAAACAACCCGGTAGTATTTTTTAGGGAAGAACGATTAACCGTTGAAAACCTTTACATTTCGAAGAAAAACTACGATTTCAGAAAAAAAATGGCTGAAAACAAACTAAAAGCGGCCATTTACTACGCAGAAACCATACAGAGGTGCCGAAGCCAAATTTTACTACAGTACTTTGGCGAAAAAGGTGCTCCAGAGTGTGGACAGTGCGATTACTGTATTAAAAAACAAAAGCCCCCCACACCATCGTTAGGCGAAATTGAAACGCACATACGCTCTACACTAGCAAAAGAACCCATGCTCCCCGGAGCTTTTCGCGAATACCTTAGCGAACACGTTAACGAACACGAAGAAGCCTACATACTAAAAGCACGTGAACTTATGGAAAATGGTGTGATTGTTCGCAACAACGAAGGCAAGCTCTGCATAAAGCCCCATGCATCATAAACAAATACAAAATACACATGCGTGGCATAACACCTAAAATCGGCAACGATTTAGAAATTGAAAGATTAAACCCTTTCGGGATATACGTAACATTAGTAATCGAAATTCAGAACAAAAAAATAAAAACGCGTGGAATTAAGGAGCACTTGTGCTTTCGGCATAAATTGCTAATTTTGTAGCAAAAATCAGACAAATGGAAGAAGATAAAAGGAACCAACTTTACGGGAAAGATGTTCTTGATTTTGTGACAGTTGCAACAGAATACACTACCATGCTCGATTCATTGCATGAATATTCGCAATACGGATTTATTAAATACACACTAAAGCTACTCCCCTTATTGTACATGAAGGCTCACCTCCTACCCGATTTTGAGATAGAGGAACCGGAAACAATTGAAAAGTTTGTTAGCGAAGAGGAATGGAGTCGTGTAAAACTCCAGTTAGAACAACTAATAGGTGAGTTAGACAACTATAAAGAAAACATAGGTCGATTTGAAGAGAACGAAATAAATTCGCTATCGGAAAATTTCGCCGATATTTATCAAGACATTAAAGATTTCAACAATCTTTACGCAACATCGGTCGATGAATTTATGCGCGATGCGGTGGCCGAAGTAAAACGCACGTTCAAAGAGTATTGGGGACAACGTCTGGTTAATACGCTACGCATCATGCACCATTACTACTTCAGTAAAACGCTGAGCCGCGACAGCGAGCGCGAGATAGACAATAACACAGATGAGTGGATTATAGAACAACGCAAAAACGAATGGGAGATTGAATAATGCTCATGCAAACAATAGATAATGAAACGCTAAACGAACTGCCCAAAGGGGAATTTCAAGGAACAATAAAAGTAATAACCACACCGGAAGGGGTAAATCAAGTTATACCGGAAATAATAATTAACGATATTCTTGGATTCGATACAGAAACAAAACCGGCTTTTAAGAAAGGCAAAAGCCACGAAATATCGTTGCTACAACTAAGCAACGACGAAACAGCGTGGCTGTTCCGATTGCATCTTTGCGGATTTACACCTCCATTGGTAAAGCTTATGGCCGACCCGTCGATTCGAAAAATTGGCGCAGCCATTTTAGACGATATTCGCGGACTAAAAAAGCTTACTCCATTTAAAGATGGTGGTTTTATCGATTTACAGAAGCATGTGGCCGATTATGGAGTGCAGGAAAAAGGGGTGAAAAAAATGGCCGCCATATTTTTGGGACAAAAAATTTCGAAAAGACAACGCCTTACAAATTGGGAAAATCCAGAACTTACAGAACCGCAACTGCGCTACGCAGCAACAGATGCCTGGGTTTGTCTCAAAATTCATGAAAAAATGTTATCAATAAAGAAACAATGAGCGACAGAGCAAAAATTGTATTAAAATCGGGGAAAGACCAAAGCATAATGCGCTTTCACCCCTGGATATTTTCGGGAGCCATAAAAAAATCGTATGGAAACCTACTGGAAGGTAATGTTGTTGATGTGTACGACAACAAAGATAACTTTCTTGGTTGTGGGCACTACCAAATTGGATCGATTGCAGTTCGGGTATTAAGTTTTACACCACGAACCATCAATGAAGATTTCTATCGGGAACGCCTTGCAACAGCCCACGACGTGCGACAAATTCTTTTGGCCAACATGCCAGAAACCGATGTGTACCGACTTGTACACGGAGAAGGCGACAACTTACCCGGACTTATTATCGATATTTACGGCGATACTGCTGTAGTACAGATGCACAGTGTGGGAATGTTTACCGATAAAGAGCACATTAGCAACGCACTGCAAAATGTTTATGGCGAAAGCCTAAAGCACATTTACTGTAAAAGTAACGCCACTCTACCCAAAAAAGCATTGGAGAACGAAACCAAAGATATGTTCTTACTTGGCGACAAAGAACATGGCGTAGTGCAAGAATATGGCATAAAATACCACATAAATTGGCTCGAAGGCCAAAAGACCGGATTTTTTGTCGATCAGCGCGAAAACCGCAGACTTGTTGGACTATACGCAAAAAACCGCACAGTAGCCAATGTATTTGGTTATACGGGTGGGTTTTCGCTATTTGCCATGAAACATGGAGCTAAAAAAGTACACACAATAGATTCGTCTGCCAAAGCCATTGATTTAACGGCCGAAAATGTGGAACTAAATTTTGGGAAAGAGCACAATCACCAAGGGATAGCAGCAGATGCATTCGACTTTTTTGCAAATGCCACCGATACTTACGACCTGATTATTCTTGATCCACCTGCATTTGCCAAACACCATAACGTATTGAGCAATGCACTGCAGGGATATAAGCGAATTAATCAGCGTGCATTCGAAAACATAGGTAAAAACGGTATTTTACTAACCTTTAGTTGCTCGCAAGCAGTTAGCCCAATGAATTTCAGAAAATCGGTTTTTGCAGCTGCCGCCAACGCCAAAAGAAAAGTACGCATACTACACCAACTTACACAACCGGCCGATCATCCGGTAAATATTTTCCACCCCGAAGGTGAATATCTAAAGGGATTGGTTCTACATGTAGAATAACAGGTAGTAAGTATTCAAACAAAAGAGGAAGTCTAAAAAGGCTCTTATTTGATTTTCAGTCACTTTAATCCCCGGGTATCATGGGGATAAGACACCAACAATTAGCTTTCTTGCATATAGAAAGCTAATTGTTGGTGTCATAAAAATAAATTACCTTTTTAGACTCCCCTCTATTTTCCTGCGTTT
>JAQICA010000053.1 GCA_027858775.1 Salinivirgaceae bacterium
GTAGTGCAAAGACCCCAAGCAATAATTTATTATTGAATTTTTTTATCATAACCAATTAAATTTAGATTCTGATGTGATTGAAAATAGGTTTAAGCCTTTCACTATTTTGTATAGTTTGGTTGCATTCGTTTGTATCGCCTGTGTTTTCGTTGCTGTGTGCGCAAAATTCCGTATAACACTATCAATATCAGCGGAAGCAAAAAGTTCATGTATTTAAGTGTGGCTTTTGTGGCCTCTTCCAAATCGTCTAATGGCCGTGAGGTTACACCTTTTGTTCGCAAACTGATAAGTCCTGTATCGTCGGCCAACCAGTCTATAGCATTCGCAAATAAGTTTATATTGTCGGGTTGTTGCTGTTGCGCATTGCGGCCTTTTCCGTTTACTACAAAATCGCCATCGCCAATTACCACCATTCTGGCAAAAGTGTTTCCACCGATTTTGCCCTCTAAGGCCCCGGCAATGGTAAGGTTCTCATTTGTGAAATCCTTTTCAGTCCACTGCTTCTGTATATTAAAGTACGTCGATGCCGGCTCGGTTCCCGATTTTTTGCCGGAAAATGCAACAGGTGTGAATTGGACAGCTGTGTCGCCGATGTATGCTACCGGACTTGCAAATTGTAAAATCATTGCTTCCAGCCCGCCTGCGATAGGATGTTCTGAGAAGTTTTTGACAATGGGCAGGTACGGAAACTCAACCCTGGTTGAGTACGTGAAAGCGCCGTTGTTTTGCTGTACCTGAACGTTTCCGCAATTTGCATCTATCAGGAAACTATTTTCAACTTGTACACCTTTTTCGGCCAGCCAGCTTTCCAACCCCGTGTTGACACTTAATCCGCGCCCTTGCTGGAGGTCGCCATCTACACGGTTAATTGCCACCATTAGATTGCCACCATTTGCAACGTAAGTTGAGAGTTGCTCTAAGTGCTCCTTTGGGAAGCTGTCTGTAGGCGCCACAATGGCTAGTGCTTTATATTTTTGCAATTCCCCTGACTCACCTTTTAGGTTAACCGGTTGTAAATCGTACATAACTTGCAACTCGGCTTGTAACTGTTGCAGGGCAGCTATTTCAGGTTCGCCGTGTCCTTGTAAAAAGCCAATCACAGGTTTATCGGTAACCGATACTTTTTTCAGTGCCTTCGAGAGTTCATACTCCATGGCTGCGCCGGGCTGTAAAACGGGAATTGCCTCTTGCATATCGCCCATTTCAACCGTTGCCCCCAGAAAGGCCTTTTGCTGCTTCACTTGATCTTTTTCCCGAACGTTTATTAAAATTGGTTGTATGCCCGCCTGCATGGCGCTCCTTTCGGTTTCTTCATTTTTCGAAGGGTCGATGAATTCGTAAGCGATCATTCCATTAGAAATGGCAGCATACTCTTCCAAAAGATTTTTAAAATCGGCTTTAACCTTTGCAACCGATTGAGGTAAGTTTTCCGAAAAATAGGCTTTAATTGTAGTTGGCTCGTTCAGATCTACTATCAAATTTTCGGTGGCCTGACTAAGTGTATAACGTTTGTCGGCAGTAAAGTCGAGGCGTACAAACCAGTTTTCCGATACAATATTGATCAGAATAATGATACCGACAATAAGTAATAGTGTATAAAGTGTGCTTTTCTTTGTATTCATTGCTACAGTTTTATCGGGTTATGTTTCGCTTAGTTAATGCTGTTTCAGTTGCTATTAGTCCCATTACGATTAATGAACCGAAATAAATCAGATCGCGGGAATCGACTACTCCACGTGTCACTGAGCTGTAGTGCGACGACAGACTCAGGTAGTTGAACAGTTGTGCAACCAGTCCGTCGGTACTGTTGGCCAATACATCGAAAATAATGTGGAAAAACACGCCAATGAGCAGTGCCAGCAGAAATGCAACAATTTGGTTGTTGGTTATACTGCTTGTAAACAGTCCGATGCTGATGTATGATGCGCTCATAAGCAGGAGTCCAAGATATCCGGTCCATACGGCGCCATGGTCTATGGGGCCAATGTTCCATATGGTGATGTAGTAGGGCAGGGTTAGTACCAGCGAAATACCTATGAGAATAAGTATCGATAGAAATTTCCCCATTATTATTTGCCAGTCGCTAACCGGCTTGGTTATGAGCATTTCTATGGTCCCCGATCGTTTTTCTTCGGCTAGCATACGCATGGTGAGCGCCGGAATAAAAAAGAAAAGTGTCCAGTAAGCAACACTGAAAAATGGTTTCATCGATGCTTGTCCCATAAAAAAGACATCGTTCCCCGAAATCCAGGTGAAAAATCCACTAAAGCCTAAAAATGCAATTAGCATAATGTAAGCCATTAGGGAATTGAAAAATGTGCTTAGTTCACGTTTGGTAATTACCCATATTTGTCTCATGTTATTGTGCTTTTAGTTCATTGTTAATTCACGGAATACATCT
Source organism: Salinivirgaceae bacterium (assembly GCA_027858775.1). GTDB lineage: Bacteria > Bacteroidota > Bacteroidia > Bacteroidales > Salinivirgaceae > Salinivirga. The sequence goes on from JAQICA010000053.1 coordinate 2,402, forward strand.
TCCAGTTTTGTTTCTATTGGCGATAATTGTGCGATGTACCAATTGTTTTTCACACACATATCGAAGATGGCTTTCGCCGATGCTTGTCCTTCTTTGCTTTGAATTTCGTAAATTGTTTTGTCGGTGTTCTTGATGTCCGCCATCTCTACTGTTTCCAGTTTTTTCAGTGCGTCGTAAACGGTGTTTTTGTCGCCTCCTTCTATTTGCACATTGAGTATTTCGTTGCCTTCCGATTTTTTCCGTAGCTCCTCAGACGATCCGTCGGCAACAATTTTCCCCTTGCTGATAATCATAATGCGATCGCAGGTGGCTTCTACTTCGGCCAGAATGTGCGAACTGAGAATAACCGTTTTTTCGCGGCCAATTTTCCGGATTAGTTCGCGTATTTCTACAATTTGGTTCGGGTCAAGACCCGTGGTAGGCTCATCGAGAATAAGTACTTCCGGGTCGTGGATAAGCGCCTGCGCCAACCCAACACGCTGCCGGTATCCTTTCGACAGTTCATTAATTTTCTTGTGTTTTTCGGCTTCCAACCCGCACACCTGAATCATTTCAGCAATGCGACCTTCAATTTTTTCTTTGGGAAGATTGTGTAGCCTGGCCACAAATTGCAAATAGTCAATAATATCCATGTCGGTGTACAGTGGGTTGTGTTCTGGCAGGTACCCAATGCGCGATTTCACCAGGTTCGGGTTCTCAGCAGTGGTGTTGCCACCAATGCTAATTTTGCCCTCGTCGTGGTCCAATGAACACGCTATGGCCCGCATGGTGGTGGTTTTGCCCGCGCCGTTGGGGCCTAAGAACCCCAGCACTTCGCCTGTATGTACCTTAAATGAAATATTGTCTACAGCTTTTTGTGTGCCGTAGCTTTTGGTGAGATTTTCAACAACAATATCCATGGTTACTTATTTTATGTGATAATTTCGATACGTTTTTTCACATACAAAATGCCATGGTTTGTGTTGCTGAAATTTTGACAGTTTTTTTTAACTTTTTTTAACCCTTTGTCCCCGATAATACTGACGACTTGTACACGTAAGACAACTCCAATACGTGTGTTTTACTCACTTTGAAAAATAGTCGACTGCCAAAGTAAATGGCTTAGTTTTCAAAATGAACAAGCCTTGTTCTTGAAGTTTTATTACTGGGCACACCAAAAAACGGGTGGTTTTCGTGCGGGCACTTAGGTTTAACGCCGATTTAGAAATTGTCGGTTTTCACCGAACAGGGGAGGTGAAAACCTTATATTTTCTTTATCGTGAGCGAAAATCGCTCAATTTGGGTTCCACTAACTACTGTGTTTGCTTGTGTGTAGCTAAAATATTTACTTCTGTCAAAAATTTGATTGTATTGATTTTTGGGTATATTGCAGGTTCCTTTTTTAGAAAAATGCATCTTTATTGTTGCGGTCACGCCAATGGCAGCGGGGAACTGACAGTTGAAAATGAATACAAAATGATCGAAACGCAGACAAATACATTATGGCTCAAAGCCGGAATAATTGGCAGTACCTGGGCAGCATTTGAAATTATTGTGGGGAGCTTTCTTCACAATTTACAAGTGCCTTTTGCGGGTACATTATTGTCTGCGGCCAGCGTATTTTTACTCATCAGTTTTTTGCAAATGTGGCAGGAAAAGGGCATTATTTTGCGTGCAGGCATCATTTGCGCACTGATGAAATCGATTTCGCCCAGCGCAATTATTATCGGCCCTATGGTGGGTATTTTTATGGAAGCCGTTATTATTGAACTTTTTGTACTGGTGTTGGGACGCAATGTTTTCGGATATATTGTTTCGGGCGCTGTGGCAGTACTGTGGTCGTTAGGCCAAAAAATTCTGTTTCTATTGCTGATGTACGGACTAGACCTTATTGAATTGGCAAAGTCACTTTATCAGTATTTAATAAAAATATCGGGAATCGACGGGTTGTCGGCTTTTTATCTAATTGTGGGCATTGTATTTATATATTTGATTGTTGGTTCATTAGCCGCTTATGCCGGGTTCGTTAGTGGTAAGCGTTACCTGAAAGCGCCTGTTAAACGGAGTGAACCTATTACAGCTAATCACAATTACTCGCAAGTGCTGAATGCGCATACCGATCAACCGTTTAGTTTGGTTTTGTTGGGCATTATTGTATCGATGATTGTGGTGAGCCTCTATTTTATCAATAATCAAATGTATGTGTACGGTGCTATTTCGGCCGTTTCGTTTGTAGTTTTTTGCATTGCACGGTACAAGAATGCCATGGGGCATTTGCGAAAGCCGGGTATTTGGATTCAGTTTTTTCTCATTACCACCGGTGCTGCTGTGTTGTGGGACTGGACATCTACAGGTAATCTTTTGTCGCTTAACGGACTAACAGTTGGGTTGGAAATGAATGCTCGTGCCATAATTATTATTTTTGGATTTGCAGCTGTTGGTGTTGAACTGCGCAATCCTATTATTACTGCATTGCTCTACAAACGGGGATTTAAAAACTTGCATCATACCTTAACGTTTGCCTTTTCGGCATTACCTGCAATTATCGATAGTTTACCCAAACCAACTCATATATTAAAAGAACGCAAACTGGTTATTGCTCAATTGCTTAATCAATCGCAAAATTTATATCATACCATTGAAAAACAAAACACCTAATATTTATATTGTTACTGGCGATGTTCATCAAGGTAAAACCTCTTTCGTTCGAAAAGTGGTTGAAAAGCTATGTGCCAATAATATGGAAGTAGGTGGATTTTTAAGTTTGGGCGAAATATCACACGGGCAGCGCAGTGGTTTTGTTTTACGCACGCTTGCTAATGCCAAAGATGTTGAATTGTGTAGCGATGAACCTCACGACGATTGGCAACAATTCAGACGTTTTTATTTCAATCCCGATGCTATTGCGCTTGGTAATGAGATACTTAAGCAAGAAGCCCAAAAACAAATACCAGTTGTTGTGGTCGATGAAATTGGCCCCATGGAGTTGAATGGATTCGGATGGTTTCCCGGTATTTCGGCCTTGCAAACACATTTTAGTGGCACACAAATTTGGGTAGTGCGCAACACATTGGTCGATGAGGTAAAGCATTTTTTTCGGGCTCAACATAGCCACATTATCGATATTACAAAACATAACCCGCAGGACTTGATTCTTTCATTGGCATTGCGGAAAATTAAATAATGGATTCAAATTTGTTAAATTCGTCATATGATACGATTTATTCTAAATAACGAACTGGTTCAAACAGACTTGCCCGAGGGGAGTGCGTTAATCGATTTTATTCGGTACGAAGCTGCATTGCCCGGCACAAAAATTGGCTGTCGCGAAGGTGACTGTGGTGCATGTACCGTATTGGAAGGTAGTTTGAAAGATGGTAAAGTAGTGTACAAAAGCATTGTATCATGTCTTACTCCTTTGCGCAATGCTCAGGGTAAGCACATTGTAACGCTTGAGGGAATCAACATGAAGCAGCTGTCGCCGGTGCAAAAAGCGATGGTCGATAATGCAGCTACGCAGTGTGGATTTTGTACTCCGGGATTTGTGATGTCATTCACAGGCCAAACCATGTCTGGAAATGTGTCATCTAAAGATTTAGCCATTGATGCTGTGAGTGGGAATATTTGTCGCTGCACCGGATATAAATCCATTGAAAGAGCAGCACAAGCTATTGCCGGAGCATTTGCCAATAAAACCCTCGAAAATCCGGTGGAATGGATGGTAGAGCAAAACTATTTACCTGACTATTTCTTGCAAATTCCTGAAAAATTGGAGTCAATAGCCAATGAACTGTCATCAAACGGTTCAGGGAAGGTGATAATGGGTGGTGGAACCGATCTCATGGTACAAAAACACGATGAAATAGCTGAGTCGTCGCTCAATAGTTTCTACTTGAAGAAAGAGTTACAATATATTAAAAATGAGAATGGTAAGATATATATTGGCGCTGCATCATCGGCAAACGATATTGCCAATCACAAGTTGATGCAGGAAATGATTCCTGAAATCAAGTCGTTTTTCAAACTGGTCTCTTCGGAGCCTATTCGAAATACTGGAACCGTAGCCGGAAATGTGGTGAACGCATCACCTATTGG
>JAQICA010000056.1 GCA_027858775.1 Salinivirgaceae bacterium
AGTAGAACATTCACCCCCACGCTAGCCCGCCAATTTGATCAGGCCAGCCCGCTTTAGGCCTTGTCGTTGATTAAGGATTTGTTACTAAATAACTTCGCCTGAATTGGTCAATCTATTTCACAACAAATCCTAAGTGCATAACAGTTGCCTTACAGCCGCATGAAGAAAAATGTGTTAAGAAAATCTGCTTATTCTGCCAGCATGAAAACGCCAACAACTGCATTCCGCCCTTTCTGAAAACAGTAATCCCGAGAATCGGGACGCCTTGATTTCCAGAAAGACCAAGCCTTGAACTTAAAGATTTATTACTGGGCACACCAAAAAGCAGGTGGTTTTCGTACCGGGACTAATTATTAAACTTTAGAAGCTGGGCAAAAACGAAAATGTGTGAATCATGTAACTTAATAACAGTATTTTGTAATGTATAGAGCATCAAACTACCCCACCTTTGTCTAGGTAGTTATTAAACCTAATAAGCAAAAAAAGAATCGAAAAAACAGAAGCAACAATACCTGTTTAAAATCGATTGATTTCACCTATTCAGTTAGGTTGCGATTGCAAACTTATTATAAGTGCGCAATGACACCTTGTTTGCGGGGACTAATAAATATGTTTCTGAAACAAAGAAAGTTGAAAGAATTACACTAAAAAAATGAATGAAATGAAAAAACAATTACGAAATGTATTAACAGCAGCAATACTGTTATTAATGCCATCTTTAATTATTGCACAGGCTCCCCCTTTGGGCGCGGCTGATAATTTTGTTCTGTATACTTCGGTAGGAGCAATGCAGAATGTAGGAACATACCAGTATTTGACCGTAATAACAGGTGATATAGGTACAAATAGTGGTTCAAATACGAATTTTGGTAATGTGAATGGCGTTATGCACGAGGGCGACGGAGTAACTGCGCAGTGTAATGCCGATTTAATAAATGCTCGTGACTTCCTGGTTGCAGCAACTCATGATTCAGCAATTGTTAATCCTGTTATAGGAAACGATTCAATTTTTAAGGCCGGCACATACTTACTTCCGGGAGAACCTGTGTCACTCACCCAAACTCTGACACTGGATGGAGAAGGCAATCCTGATGCAGTATTTATATTTAAAATGCCTGCAGTATCTCCGGTATATGCATTTAGCACCAGTACAAATGCAGAAGTAAAGCTGATAAATGGTGCTCAGGCTTGTAATGTATTTTGGTATATTAGTGGTGCTGTCAGTATAGCGTCCGGAACCTCAATGAAAGGTACTATAATAGCAGGTGGAGCATTTTCCATGGCTTCAGAGGTTACCCTTGAAGGAAGAGCCCTTACCATTAATGGCTCAGTTACCGTTGATAACGGAGATTTAGGACTATCGGCTTATCTACCTGTCGATATATCGACTCCATTACCTACAGGTCCCGCTGCTCCGGTATTTGTCGAATCAAAAGATTATGCAGTATTTTCTTCGTTAGGTGATGTTTCCGATGATGGCACATCGCATGTAACCGGAAGTGTGGGTAGCAATTCTGCCTTACCTACAGGTTTTAACCCTTTATTTGTATCGGGCAATATTGATGGCATGAACCCTGCAACAGCAGGTGCTAAAGCCGATTTATTACTGGTTTACAATTCATTGAATACGCTTTCAGCGGATATTGAACTGTTAGCCCCTGAACAATTTGGACACAATTTGATACTTACTCCCAACACTTATGTCATGAATACAGCAGTAACATTTACTGATACATTAATTTTAGATGCCACAGGAAATGAAGATGCTGTTTTTATTATTAAAACGTATGGTGCCTTTGCATCAGCCGTACATTCAAAAGTCTTATTGGAAAACGGAACACAAGCTAAAAATGTATTTTGGATGGTTAATGGCGCTGTAAGCATTGGTGATAGTTCTTCTTTTAAAGGAACTATTGTTGCCAATAACGGTGCCATCGACATGCTTACAGGTGCAAGCCTTGACGGTAGAGCGCTTACAACCGACGGTGCTATTTCAACAACAGGAATGACAACGGTTTTACCAATACCCTTTGTGTCAATCACTCCCAAAATGCAATATGTTTGTGCAGGTGATTCTGCTGGGTTTGTAATAAATCCAATAGGTGAGGGTTCATATACATATCAATGGAGAAAAGGATCGGTAAACTTAACCAACGGAGGAAGCATATCAGGAGCCAATAACGATACACTGATAATTAACCCTGTAAGCGATTCTGATACTAGTTCAAGCTATAATGTTGTAGTATTTGATGCTCTTGAACCTTCAGATACTTCAGTAAATGTTTCATTACAATACTACCCTGTACCTGATATTACAGTAGAACCTGCCAACCAGGTAGTATGTACTGTAGGAAATACAGCAAGTTTTTCAGTAACTGCAATGGGAATAGATCTAACCTATCAATGGAGAAAAGGATCGGAAAACTATACAAATACGACTAGTATTTCAGGTGCGACATCTGAAACACTTACCATTGACCCGGTAGATAACGCTGATATCAGATCAGACTATAATGTTGTTATCTCAAATACTTGTGGTCAAGAAGTAACTTCATCAGATGCTTCTTTAAGCATAAGTACTGATCTAATTATTACTTCTGAACCTACTGATCAAGTAGTATGTGAAGGAAGCCCGGCAAGTTTTTCCGTTGCTGCAACAGCTGATGGTATTACCTACCAATGGAGAAAAGGAATTGTAAACTTGAGTAACGCAGGAAATATATCCGGAGCAACATCAGCTACGCTGACAATTGATCCCGTGGATATTGCCGATGTTGCATCAGATTATAATGCTATTGTTTCTGGCTCATGTGCTCCAAATGATACTTCAGTGAATGCTTCTTTATCAGTAAATCAATTATTGCCTGTAAGTGTAACTATTGAAGCTGATGCTAATTCAGTTTGTGCCGGAACAACAGTGGAATACAACGCTACACCCGTAAATGGTGGAACAACACCAGAATACCAGTGGAAAGTAAATGGCGTGAATGCAGGAACTGATGTTGATAACTATTCATACATACCAGAAGATGGCGATGAGGTAACAGTTGAGCTAACTTCAAATGCAAGTTGTATCTCAGGTAACCCGGCCAGTTCAGAAGCGATTACCATGATAGTCAACCCAACACTTCCTGTAAGTGTAACAATTGAAGCTGATGCTAATTCGGTTTGTGAAGGAACAACAGTGGAATACAACGCTACACCTGTAAATGGTGGAACAACACCAGAATACCAGTGGAAAGTAAATGGCGTGAATGCAGGAACTGATGCTGATAACTATTCATACATACCAGAAGATGGCGATGAGGTAACAGTTGAGCTAACTTCAAATGCAAGTTGTACTTCAGGTAACCCGGCCAGTTCAGAAGCGATTACCATGATAATTAACACTGGTCCTGTTATTACTACTCAACCTGAAAATCAAACAGCAAGTGTTGGAAGTTCAGTAAGTTTTGTGGTAGAAGCTACCGGAGTAGATGTTACCAGAATATATAATACTTACCGTTGGAGAAGAGGAACAACTGCTCTAATCAACGAAGGAAATATTTCAGGGGCATTATCCGCCACGCTGACAATTGATCCGGTAAGTGCTGACGATGCTGCAACAGATTATAATGTTATTGTGTTTGGAACTTGTTTACCTTATGCAATCTCATCAGATGTTAGTCTGGAAGTTACTGGAGTTGGCATTGATCCAGTTAATTCAAGTAATGACAATGTATTTACTATTTATCCAAACCCATTCTCAAATTTACTACAGATCAGCCTTAATGATAAAGCTAAAATGAGTAAATATGAGTTAAGAATATACAGTGTAATAGGAGTTGAGATAATAAATACGTTGATAACAAATGAAGTGACCAATGTAGAAACAAATAAGCTTCCTTCAGGACTCTATTTCTATCAAGTCCGGGAAAACGGAAAAACCATTCAGTCCGGAAAACTGATTTCTACTCAAGATTAATCTTAAAAAAAGCAAAAGTCCACACTCGATCTCCGGGTGTGGGCTTTTATTTGGCAATAAAAACATGAACCGAGCCATGACAAAATTTTTGTCACACACCCACATGATTATAATGTAAGTGAAAACCATGTGTGGCAGGAATTTGACTCATCATGGCGAGCTCCATCTGACAACTAAAATCAAAATTATAAACAGATGAAAAAAATAATCTTAGTAATTATGTTGGCTATTATAATGGCCAACATAAGTAATGCACAACAAAATACATCTGATTCGCGAAGCGAGTTCCATTTTGGAGTAAAGGGAGGGCTAAATCTTTCAAACATATATGATACGCAAAGCGAAGACTACAATACGGATGGAAAATTCGGTTTTGTGGCAGGTGTTTTTATGGCTATTCCTATAGGAGAGTTATTAGGGTTTCATCCTGAGATTCTTTTTTCTCAAAAAGGATATAAAGCGACGGGCACTTATATGGGAATTATTGATTATGAATTTAAACGAAAATCGAATTTTATTGATGTACCCTTGTTATTTGCTTTTAAACCAATAGAACAGATAACATTAGTTGCCGGACCACAATACTCTTATCTGATAAAACAAACAGACGATATTACAAGTGGCGATTTTACAGACCAACAAGTAAAAGATTTTGAAAACGATAATCTGCGTAAAAACATTTTGTGTTTTCTGGGTGGTGTAGATATCAATCTGAACAATATGGTATTAGGGGCAAGAGTCGGATGGGACATTCAGCATAATAATGGAGATGGCACTTCAACCGATCCACGTTACAAAAATGTATGGTACCAGGCTACAGTTGGTTTTAAGTTCTAATTGATTTAAACGAAGAAGAAAGAATTATAAATAACGCACAAACAAAAATAAAGAAATCATGAAAAATCTACTTTATGTAATCGTCCTGATACTAGTTATTGTCTGGTTAATTGGCTTTTTAGCATACAATGTTGGCCCCATTATTCATATTCTTCTTGTAATTGCAGCAATTGTATTCATAGTAAAAATTGTTCAAGGGAAGAAAATTTTTTAGAACATCAGAATTATTAAACTTTAAAAATTGGGCAAAACGAAAATGTGTGAATAATGCAACACTTGCTCGTAATTCTGCAATACTATAAGAACCTCATAACCTTACCTTTACTATTTGAAGCCTAAATTCACAAACTAAAATTAAAAAACATGAGAGCACAAAAATTATTAACAGCCTTAACATTAGCAATGGTTGTTTTTATTGCAGGTTGCAAAGACGATGATTATACTGAAATAGATGGCGTATGCCCTCTTGTGACATCAACTACTCCTACAAATGGAGCGGTTAATGTCCCTCTCAACATAATAATCACTGCGACCTTCAATGAAGCAATGAACCCTGCAACAATTACACAGGCAGCGTTTAGTTTGCAAAGCCAAAATGCAAAGAAAAGCACTTCATCAGATGTTATGGGAACAATAACCTATGATGTCTCGACAAATACAGCCAGTTTTACACCTAACGAACTCCTTGTTGCAAATACTGCCTACACCTGCATTATTACAGAAGCAGTTGAGGATTTAAATGGTACTGCATTACAGGTAAATTATGTGTTTACTTTTAGTACAGGCTTATCCACAATGCCTGCGGTAGTTTCTACAGATCCAACAGACCTGGAAGCTGATGTTTTACTTGATAAGGTAATAACTGCAACTTTCAGCGAGGCAATGGATCCTTTAACAATAACAGACTTAAACTTTATGGTAGAAACATCAGAAGGAATAGCAGTTACAGGCACAGTCGACTTAGATGCCACAGGCTTAATTGCCTCTTTTACACCCGATGTTAATTTGTCGTCAGAGAGTACTTATGTTGCTACTATTACAACAGGAGCTGAAAATGTTGCGGGTACACCAATTGCAAGTAACTATAACTGGACATTTAGTACAGGCTTAACAATTGGCCCAAAAGTAGAATCTACTGACCCCACTGACCTGGAAGCGGATGTTTCGTTTGATAAAATAATAACTGCAACTTTTAGCGAGGCAATGGATCCTCTAACAGTAACAGATTTAACCTTTACAGCAGCAACATCTGGAGGAGTATCAGTTACAGGCATAGTCGACTTAGACGGCACCGGCTTAATTGCCACTTTTACGCCCGATGTTAATCTATTACCAGAGAGCACTTATATTGCTACTATTACAACAGGGGCAGAGAATGTTGCTGGTACACCAATGGCAAATGACTATGTATGGGAATTTTACACTGCCGCACATTCAGGCCCGCAAGACCCTTATTTATTATCGGTTGCCCGCTTTGGTATTATCGCCGGAGTAGGAGTTACTAATGCCGCAGGCCCTAGTGAAATAAACGATTTAGATGTTGGAATATATCCAGGTGTACGTTCATCAATTGTAGGATTCTCTGATGTTGATGGTGGACCAGGTATAATAAATAATGGAGATTTTTATGCTGCTAACGATGCTTCTCCAGTTCCTGCTATGCTTTTACTAGCCAAAAATGACCTGGTGGTTGTATATCTCGAAATAGAAGGAGCAACCAGTCCTGCACCAGCAACAGTGGCCGGCGATCTGGGTGGTCAAACACTTGCCCCTGGTATCTACAAATCAACATCTACACTAAAAATAGAATCAGGCAATTTGACTCTTGATGCTCAAGGCGATGAAAATGCCGTTTGGATTTTCCAAATCGCATCAGATTTCACTACTTTTGGTGGAGGTCCTTTCCCATCTGCAGGTGGCAATGTTATTCTTACAGGAGGAGCACAAGCTAAAAATGTATACTGGCAGGTTGGTAGTTCAGCCACAATTGGCGATTATACTTCATTTAAAGGTAATGTACTGGCTTTAACATCAATAACGATGAATGCTTATTCAGTTGCGGAAGGCCGTATGCTTTGCCAAAATGGATCCATAGTATTAACCAGCACTAACATTATTAACAAACCTTAAATCATAAATAAAATGAAATATAAAATAAATATAAAAAAGGGATCGCGTAAACAGCGATCCCCTTACAGCCTACTCATTAAAAGCTTAATTTTAGGCGTTTTAATTATAGCAGGTGCTCAAATGCCACTCCAGGCACAGGAAGAAATTGAACTCACACAACCCTCATGGTGGTTTGGTGTAGCTGGTGGTGCAAACGTTAACTTCTACAATGGTTCTACTCAAAAATTAAATTCAGACTTAACTGCACCAGCAGCTTTTCATGATGGACTCGGCGTAGGACTTTTTCTTGCTCCTCATGTTGAGTATCATCGCCCGGAATCAAGATGGGGTTTGATACTGGAGGCTGGATACGACAACCGTAAAGGTTCATTCGACGAGATAAAAACTCCTTGTAATTGCCCTGCAGATTTATCTGCAAATATCAGTTACATAACAATTGAACCTAGCTTACGATTCGCCCCTTTTAAATCTGATTTTTATTTATTTGGAGGCCCACGCCTGGCTTACAGTATATCAAAATCATTTATTTACGAATTAGGTATCAACCCTGAATATCCTGATCAGGTTGTAACACCTGATGTAGAAGATGATTTTAGCGATATAAACAAGTTGCTATTCTCAATGCAAGTTGGAGCTGGTTATGATATTCATCTTTCATCAAAGGATAAAAATACACAAACAGTACTTTCACCATTTATTTCATTTCACCCTTATTTTGGACAGGATCCACGATCAATAGAAACATGGAATATTACAACGCTTAGAGCAGGGCTTGCACTTAAGTTTGGTAAAGCACATAAAAATAAAACTCAAGAAGCAGTTGTTTCACCCGCACCTGCAAAGCCTGTTGCATTTGAGCCTAAAATCCATTTTACAGTACTCGCTCCCGAGAACATTCCTGAAGAGCGCAGAGTTGATGAAACATTTCCGATTAGAAACTATGTATTCTTCAATTTAGGATCAACAGAAATTCCTGATCGTTATGTATTGATCAATAAAAGACAAGTAGATGACTTCAATGAAGATCAATTGGAAGTGTTTAAACCTAAAAAACTTTCAGGTCGTTCAGATCGGGAAATGACTGTTTATTATAATGTTTTGAACATCCTCGGTGACCGGATGGTAAGATTTCCTTCAACATGTATAAAGTTGGTTGGCTCGTCAGATAAAAGCCAGGAAGATGGAAAAGCAATGGCTAGGTCAATTCAGCAATATCTGGTAGATATTTTTGGAATTGATGCTTCCAGAATTAAAATTGAAGGTCGGAATAATCCTAAAATCCCATCTGAACAGCCCGGTGGAGAACTCGAGCTCAAACTTCTTAATGAGGACGACCGCAGAGTTTCTATCGAAACTACTTCGCCAGAATTACTGATGGAGTACCTGACAGGTCATAGTATCCCGCTGAAACCAGTTAAAATTACTACCACACAGACTGCACCGCTTGATAGCTATGTTGTTTTCAATGTGGAAGGAGCAAAAAAGGCATTATCTTCATGGTCTATAGAAGTAAAAGATAAAAATGGAACTATGCAATATTTTGGACCTTATACACAAGAAAAGGTAAGAGTCCCGGGAAAAACAATTTTGGGAACTAAGCAGGATGGCAACTATAAGCTTACTATGATTGGTAATAAGAACTATAAAATTGTAAAGAAAGATACTACCTTAAACATGGTTCTTTGGACTCCAACCGAAAAAGAAATGGGGATGAGATTCAATGTAATTTTTGAATTCAACGAATCAGATGTCATCACTTTATACGAAAAGTACCTGACGGATATTG
>JAQICA010000084.1 GCA_027858775.1 Salinivirgaceae bacterium
GCCTAGTTGGTAATCGGTTTCCACTTGCGAAATAAAACTATTTATTTGGAGCGTTTTCATAATTCCCGAAAAAAGAAAAACACCGCCAACGATGTATTGACTTAACAATGCAATATATATTTAACTTAATTTCTTCATGGTTTTTTATATTATTGTCGATTCAAACTTTTAGTCAATTGAACCCTCCAAATATAGCAATAAAAAAAAGGAGACCGATTCGGCCTCCTTTTATAATTTTGTTGTGTTTTTCTTAGTTCGCGATCGGCTGAGGAATAGCATCTACATTACTCTCGCCTGAAACGAGTTCCATTGAAGGTTTACCATCTTTCTTGAGTGTTAACTTCATTGTAGAACAATCATTTGCATAGATCGTAATCCAACTACCTGACCAGTATGTTCCGTCGTCTGCTCTTGCATACCAAAGGTAAGATCCGGTATCGTATGTTGCAGTTACACATCCGGTAGCACCACAACTTGGTGTATAGTAGTAGTAACTACTAATTTCACCTTCGTAATACCCTCTAAAGTAAACATTTATGTTTCCAACACCTAACTCGGAGTTGATCCACCACATGGCTTGTCCTTCGTACTCGCAGCTGCCGTCATCCATGGTGGCATTAGGGTTGTAATTGGTAGCATCCGGATCCATACATCCGTATATGTACTCACAGCTACCATCGTCCACGGTGGCATCCGGATCGTAGTTTGTGGCACTTTCGTCTGTGCAGCCGAAGTATTCACAACTGCCATCGTCTATTCTGGCTGCGGGGTTGTAATTATCGGCTTCAGCGTCAGTACACCCATGAATGTAATCACAACTACCGTCGTCTGAGGTTGCATCAGCGTCGTAATTTGTTGCGTCGGAGTCTGTACACCCTTCTACTTCACATGATTGCATGGCAAGCAATCCCATAAAAATAGAGACTCCAAAAATTAAAAAATCCTTTTTCATAACATGCAGATTTAAGTTTGCAATTGAGTGATTGTTGCAAAGTTAATGATTTTTCGAATATGCTTTGTTAACCTTTTCATGTTTTTTCAAACTTTCAATCAATTGAACCCTCCAAATATAGCAATAAAAAAAGGAGACCGATTCGGCCTCCTTTTATAAATTGGTTGTGTTTTTCTTAGTTCGCAATTGGTTGAGGAATAGCATCTGCATTAGCTTCTGTTTTTACAAGCTCCATTTTTGGTTCGCCGTTTTTACCAAGTGTAAGTTTCATTGTATTACAGTCGTTAGCATAAATGGTAATCCAACCCGACCAAGTCTCATAACTAGAATTAGCAGCGGCAGACCATAAGTAAGTACCAGTGTCATAAGTTACAGTTACACATCCGCTAGCATCACAGCTTGGTGCATAGGAGTAGTAGCTACTAATTTGACCTTCGTAATACCCTCTAAAGTAAACATTTATGGTTCCAACGCCTAAATCGTAGCCGATCCACCACATGGCTTGTCCTTCGTACTCGCAGCTACCATCATCCATTCCGGCATCTGAATCGTAGTTTGTGGCAGAATAATCTGTACATCCATAGATATACGTACAACTACCATCGTCTGAGTTGGCTTCTGAGTCATAGTTTGTTGCATCAGAGTCTGTACAACCTTCCACAACACATGATTGCATGGCAAACATGCCTGTAAAGAGAACGATTCCAAAAAGTAAAAAATTCTTTTTCATAATAAATAGGTTTAGATTTGTAACTAGTTAGTGGTATGCACCATCTTTTTTTGAAATTATTTTGGAATAAAAATAGTAGTTTTTTTTTCTATCTGCCAAACGGATTGATCTAAAAGCATGAAAACAGGTGTTTTTACTTGTTAATGAAATGCATGTATTTTGAATGTTTTCCTTGCTTTGGAAAGAGTGAAAGCAGGATCTGAGTCTAAATAGTTTCCGTCAATAAGCTCCATTTTCTGCGTTACTCTTACTCAAACCCGTATCATTTACATCAGTAAACTCTACGGGTTTGATTTTTGAAAGCCTTGAAAATGAAGCATATTCGCTGGATAATCCGACCTTATAGACAGGCTAAAGTGCCAGCACGAAAACCACCTGTTTTTCAGAGTGCTTGATTCGAAAAGTTCAAGTTCAAGGCTTGGCCTTTCTGAAAATCAAGGCGTTTACTTTCGTAAATAACTATTTTCAGAAAGGGCGGAACGCAGAACCTTTAGCTCACGAACACAATTGACAAATTATTTTAATTGTGAGTAAATTGGACTTTTCGGGCAAGCACTCGCTGCTATTTGCTACTCATAAGCACCTTTAATTAATAACGACGAATCTTCGATTATTAATTTTCCGTTAGCCAAAGCGTGAACGATCTGCATATCCTTATTCAGCAACAACAAATCGGCATCAGCTCCAACAGTAATGTGTCCTTTACTTTTCAGTTTAAGTACATTGGCCGGATTTTCGGTTAGCATTTTCAATGCTGTCTCCAAAGGAATTTTTTCATTAAGAACCATATCACGCAGTTCTGTAAGGTTAGCCATTGGTAACCCTTTCTCAAGTTTCACCAAATTTCCTTGTTCGTCAAAATCGGGCAGAGAACCGTTAGCATCAGAGGTAAAAGTAATATGCCCTTCAGGAACGCCGGCCTTCAGCAATTCAGCAACAGCTTTGGAAGGTTTAATTTCGTACTCGGGAAAATAGGGATAGCTACTTGTGGTAATATCGATCCATCCTTTTTTACCATATTCTTTAGCATCTTCGAAAATGTAGTGATTTCGGTTACAATGGGTTGGAAAAAACTGTTTTATAGGCAGCTCGCTTTTATCTACCGCTTCATATAAAGGTTTGAACGGTTTTTTAGCATCACCCATATGAATGTTTACAATTCCGGCCTTCCCTCCGAGCATACCGCCCACACGAGCATGTTCTGCCAGTTTTATCAGCTCATGCACCGTAGGTGTCGACGATCGATGATCTGACAGCGCAATTTCTCCTATCCCGATCACCTCGTCGATTAACGCTACATCGCGTCCCACATCGCCCGTTAATGTTGGCGTAGGAACCTGATAAGCGCCACTATACATAAATGCACTCATACCTTCGTTACGCAAAGCTTTCACTTTCATCAGAACACTTTCCAGATTGCGTGTCATGCCATCGGTTCCTAAACAACCTACAACGGTAGTGACTCCAGCCTCCAGCAACTGCGATAATGGTATTTCCGGCGTTCGTGTTGCCGGTCCTCCTTCGCCACCTGCTCCGGCTATGTGTACATGTGCATCAATAAAACCGGGAGTTAGTAATAAATCGCTTCCGTCCATTTCCCGATATTCGATACCAGACGGTGTATGTATATGTGGACTAATACCAACAATTTTTCCACCAGCTACCAACACATCATTATGACCAATCGGATGCGGAGCATAAACTTTTGCATTTCGAATAAGTAGTATCATAATTCATTCATTATAAAAATTCCTAGAGTATACTAATTGTTACTTTACAACGACCTTTTGCACATTTGTAACAAAACCGCTTCTGGCTTTAACAAAATAAATACCCGCTTGCAAAAATCCTGTTGAAATATTATAACGCTTTTGACCTTCAAAACGTTTAAGTATTTTTCCATCAATGCTAATTAATTCAATATCGACAGGCTGCTCGAAACTAACAATGAACTTGTCTTTTGTGGGATTAGGGAAAATTGTTCCTTGCAGGCTTGCTTCATCGATTTCAATGCCCAAACCCAATTCAGAGCCCATCAAATAATTAGCCGTGCCATCTAATACATCCATAGTCATTTCTTCAAAACCGGCAATCATGCGAGCATCAGAAGAACCTGTATTTGGTGTAACTGAAAAACCATAATCGGTACCATTATTTTTCATCACCATTACAGGTGAAGCTCCGTAGGCTAATAGCCAAGTTGAATCGTTTTCAACAAAATACGTCGCGTAATTGCGTTTATTTAACCAAATTCCAAAAGTTAAATGATCTTGCAACATTGCATATGGCATTGCTGTGGCTGTATTTTCATAAATGTCCGATTCTTTAAATGTATTGGGGATAATAACTGAAGTTTTCAGTAATGCCAATCCCGGGTCGAACTGTAATTCGGCGTAATATGCCGCTCCCGATACCAGATATTCATTCACTACAGTGGCGCCCGCAAACCGACTATTGTCGCCAATAAAAGCAGTAATAGCGCCGTGCGAACGAATTTTCTGATCCAATAAACTTCCATTTGCAGAATTATTCATAAAATCCATGAAAGTTGCATAGGTATTATCAACAAATACAAACTTAGCAGCATCATTAATCATGCTTGCAACATCGTTTGCATCGCCATTTGCACTAGTTGCCTCAACATGCAATACGGTTCCCTGACTAGCATTTTCAAGCGTGCTAATCACATTCTCAACGTTTGGAGCATTAGAAGCGGTAATGACTAAAATATTATCGTTTACCTGACCATGGCTATTGACTAATTCTTCGAGCATTTCTGTGTGATAATCTCCATAAATTCCACCACCAAGCAAGATGGTGTAATCCCCTCCTTCGCCAGCAAGTTGAGGCTCCGAAGTTTCAGTGAACCCCTCAATCGTACCGGTAGAAAAGTCGAGCGTACAGCCATTAATCAGTTGCGATACTTTTACATTACTTGCGCGTAATAAGGTTTCGCTATTGCTAAGTTCAGCATTGGCCACATCATACAAATTCCCTGCTCCGGTTCCATAAGCGTAAAGTGAGTCATTACGAACAATAACAGCAGATAAATCATCCACACCGAGACCCATAATTCGCTCATCATCATTTGTGAAGGCGTAGTGCCCCAGCAACCCAACGAGGCGGGCAAGCCGTCCACGTTCAGCAAAGTGGGTATCCGATAGCAACCCAGGCATCAGATCGACAAAATCAGCAGCTAACGTCATGTATTGGTTCATGGGATTGTTGATGGCTTCATCGGGGTAAACAGTTCCATTTTCTGCTGTATAAAGCACCGATGAAAGAATAGCTGCTCCGGCCGAAGTTCCTGCTAACACGCCCCCTTCATCATACTTATCGGTAATAGCTTGCGCAATTGCTGTATTTTTAAAATTACTGTAATAATTATATTGGTCACCCCCTTTAAAGAAAAACATGTCGTAATTCATCAGCGAGTCATAATAATCAGAGTAATTAGCAACTGAAATGGCACTAAAGTCAAAATGCCTGGCATAATCGGCATTACACGTCTCCTGAAAATAATCAACCAACCAGGTGTCATCTTCAGGCCCCCAGGCAATAATAGCTACCTTGCTGTTTTCAGCTAAGCTAACGGCCTTTGCATATGGTTCATAATTCCAGGCAGTGCTACCACTACGTTCGGTTCCGCCACCCACAAGCATTACAGTTCCTTGAGAAAAGGCGTTTACAGTCAATACCATGACCAGAAAAAAACAAAATTGTTTCATCATAATAATAATTTTTTGATTAAATGGAGTTAGTGCTGCTTCTCAACAACCATAATGGTATTCAATATTTCTCGCGGGTATAGCCCACTAAACTACTAAAAAATATGGTTGTCACAAATATCTTCACGAAAAGAATTATTGCAGCAAGAATGCAATTTGCAGTAGATGACAAGGAAGGATATTAAATTTCAAACAGGGAATTTTTATTTACCACCCAACATCCGTGGTAAAACCCAATATCAATGAAAAATTATTAAACTGATTTGCAACAGCATATTCACCTATCCGATAATATGCTCCAAGAATAAATCTCCCAAGTTCCGGGTCAGTTATTCCTCCCATAAGGCCAACTTCGTAGTACCCCATGGTGGCAGATGAAGTAAAGCCGGCCAGTCGTAAATTTTCATTCTCTCCATGCAACATGCTCACTTGCGTGGATATTGAATACTTAATATTTTGATGATGAACAAAAATTGGGATTTCATACATAAAAAAACTTTGCACAAAACCCGTATGGAAAAATTTATACAATGGCATTGTAAAAAACACTCCGGGTTCGTACAATGGCATCTTAGCTGATCCCCGGCCATTAAACGCCAGTTGCAAAGGAATTTGGCCCTCTACGTATCCGGCGGTGGCCATTATCCGAAAGTTTCCCGCAAAACGTGTAGCCAAACTATATTTCACATTGGCCAAATAGCGAGAATATGATACATCTGAAGATTCATATTTTAGCCCTCTTTCATAGGAAAGGTTAAAAGCCACTCCTCCAAAACCAGAACGCACTCTATAGTTCCCCATATTTGTAAGCTCTTCCCCGGGAGCAAATCGTAAGTCAAACCTCAAAGCCGATTGATGGAAACTCCCAAAAGAAGTATCTAAAGCTGTATGACTAAGCTCTGTTTGTTGAGAAAAGGCTTGTAATCTAAAGTTTGTATTCCTTGGATATTCCAACTCTATAGCAGTTTGTTGTCCCGTAACATAGTTGAGTGCAGGTAAAACAAATTGCCTCGAATTGTAAAACCCCATTCTATAGGGTTCGTAAAATTCAAACCCTCCCTTCTCAATGGTTTCATCACGATACTCATATCTCAAGCGAAAAATACCTGATGAAAACGGATTAATTTCGCCTCTGGCCGCATAATAAAGATGATCGGTTGTTGGCGCATGTATAACCTTGCCTCCAACACGAATGTGTTCAAAAAGGGTTTGATTAGTCATAAGTGACAGTCCATATTGAAAACGATCCTGAAGGTTGTATCCAAATAATTCCCCAAGGTTTATATCAAAATATCCGATAGGAAAAGCCCCTTCAGCTAATGCCTTTGGTAGCGCCCTAAAAAGGCGCATGCGAGGTGAATTCATAACCGTATCCATAAATAAATAGGCATTCAAATCGAAAACTGTAAGCGCGTCCGTTCTATATTGAGTAAATAGCGATGTATCCATTCGATTCGCATCAGCGGTAAAAGAAGTTTGAAATTGCTGTCCTAATAATTTCCTAGGAAGGTCGGTGTTTATTTGAGGATTAATGATGTCTGTACTTCCAACCCCCACCAAAAAGGGAACAGGATCGAGATTAGGGATTATGTTTTGATAAACATATAAATTTGATTGCAGTTTATGCGGAAACCAATATTGTCCATCAGCTTTTTTGTACTCCTGCTTTATTACTATACCCATTCTGCTACTTTGCGATGCCGGTTGTGCAACAATTCGTTGAACAGCAAAATCATCAATATGAATATACAGCATACCAAACAATGCATTAAACGAGGTTCCCACGCGTGGCCGAAAAGTAATTACCATAGTTTCGCCCAAAAGCGGATCGTTAATGGTATCCTGGATAAGAAATAAGTAGCGTTTCCATGAGTTAGGACTTACCGGATTGACGTATTTCAATGTCCCAATAGAAAAAAAGTCATCATAACAGGATAGCGATTGTAGTTGACTACCGATCATCGCAAAAGAGGGATCATCAAAACCAGCGACATGTGTAGTTAAAACATTCTCTTTTGGTTGCCCCGGGCGAGAATACGTAGTTTCAGTTACAGCCTCGGTAACAAATAAGTGAGCCTCTTCTGAAAACTTTAACAATCCGTCAAAAGTAGCAGGCAAAATACCAATCTTTTTAAAATACAAAAGAGTATCTCTATTTACCTCAATACGAAACTTATGGTAGGCCATATGCTTGTAGGAGTTCAAATTGAGCGGATTATGCTTTTCGCGATACTGTATGACATGTTGCATAATAGTATCGGCAGGATTTATGCCGGGAAAAACTTGCACTTCATCTAAACGATATGATTTAGGTACAAGTTTAATAATTTCATGCATAGAAGTGTCGGCATAAAATTGAAAGGATTCAAACCCTAAATAATAAATATATATACTGTCGGGTTGTTCTATTCGTAAATGAAATGAACCAGACAAATCTGATATAGTGCCATTTGCTTTGGATGAAGTAGTTACAGAAGCAAACGAAATAGGTCTGCCATATTGGTCTTGCAAAAGGCCGGTTACTTCTATCTGTCCCTGAGCAGCAGAGATAAAAAAATTAAAGCTTAAAAATACCGTAATCAAAAAACGAAAGTGATTTTTCATTGTTTTAACTCTACTCATAGAATTGCAAATATACAATAAGACAAGAAGCAATTATAAAAAGGGAGTAATCAATACGGAAAAAAAGGCAAAAAAAAAGCCTGTTTACGTTTAAGTAAACAGGCTTTGAAAGGTGGCGATGACCTACTCTCCCGCGATATGCAGTACCATCGGCGCTGGTGGGCTTAACTTCTCTGTT
>JAQICA010000099.1 GCA_027858775.1 Salinivirgaceae bacterium
GTTTCATAAATAGCTCTAGGTATGTTTAATATCACATATCCAGAGCCCGATGTTATTTTTGCTGCAAAATCAATTACCTTTCTTCTGAACGTATTTGGATATGCGGTAACTGCAATAACATCTTTCGTCACATCTCTTTTGTAAGTTTCAAATATAAAATGACTGATTACCAACAGAAAATAATATGTCCGGTTCATACCCATATTCTTAAAAGGTAATTGCTCTTTTGTTGCTAACTCCTTAATGCTACGGTGTATTAATTCATCAGCTCCTCTATTATGAGATAATTCTATTATATTTTTTGCTTCAAAATACTCTTCGCCTCCTGCTTTTCTTAATTTGTGGTCAGCTTCTGGATTTGTCCCAATATTTGTGAAAATTAAGTTGTCGGTTTTATTCCCTTTCAAATCAAGCATATATTGTCCAGACGCATCACAACTTATGGTTGTGAATATACTACGCCTATAGCGCTTCCACGTTCCACGCTTACTAGCAAATTCGAAAAATTTCCACACCGTTTTATTTTTGGTTAGCTCACCGTATTCTTTTGATGGATATAGCTCCGCATATTCTTTCACATCCGTGTATATTCTACTGGTTGTTATAAAATGAATGCCTATTGAGTCAAAATGGTCAAAAGCCTTTTGATCAGCAAAGCCACTATCAGCACATAAAAGTATTGGGATATCTGGATTATATCGAATTCTTATTAATTCAACAATTGCCGTCACCCTATCAATGTAATCTGTTCCATGATTAGAATGAGCCTTGCCATTCCTGAACAAAACATCAATCAAAAATACTCCCCAACTTATGTGTAAGGGTTGAAAACCTTTTTTCCTTTTATAAGTAGGTTCACAGCCCTCTTTTTAAGCGAATCATCGTTATCCAATACCATTGTATCTATACCAAGAATTATTATTATTATTATTATTATTATTATTATTATAGGGTTGTCAATTTTTAAACGCCATAGAAATAATTCATTTAATATCTTATTATACAATTCATTAGGAATGATGCTAAGTTTTGCAAACATTCGTTTAATTTGATGTGATGATGCCATTTCATTTTTTTTATTCTCTAAAATAGCAGTATAACCTTTGTCTGTTTTCTTTTTATCGAAACCCGCTATGGACATATCGGTACCATCTATAAAAAATGCAAACATCTGTTTTAAGAACTGTTGCAGCTTTAGCCCCTTATTGCCAAATACAACTTTCAACAATACAACACTACTAATAAGCTCATACAGCTTTATATTCTCAATGTAACGTAAAAAGAAGGTGATGCCTCCACGTGCTGTTATTTTGTCGTCTGTTATGCTTATTTTGTTTATCTTCGTCTTCATAAAAGAATACCTTGTTCACTTAATTAGTGATGATTTATATTTATTGTTTGCACACCTCTAATATACTTATTATTAACAATGTAGACAAGGTTTCTTTTAGTTTTTATTGAAGATAAATCGCTCAATTAAGGTCTCAATTACTTAAATGTTACATTCTTAACAAATTCATTTGTCTTGATATTTGCTTCCTTGAGCGACATTATTTTTTTTCCTCCCATTTTCAAATTTTTGAATGTAATGCCATCGACAGGGGAAGTTGCAGTACCAAAAATATTGCCCTCATCAGCATTTTTGTCATCGATGGTGATGTTTTCGAACAACCAGTTTTTAACGCTTACATTTTTTGCATCAAATGCAATGAACCTGCCTTGCATGTGACCAGTATATGAAGGATGCGCTTCTATCCTGATATTACGAAAGGTGATGTTCTGAACAATTCGTGATGATTTGCCAGGGCGCATTATCGTAATAGCTTCCCGCGCGCCATCTATGCCAATCACATTGATATTTTCGTACAAGATATTGTCGGAATTACTATAATAACCAAAATGCGAAAACAAATGGCCGCCTACACACCCTCCCCAAATTACCGTGTTTGAAACCACGCAATTGTTTGAACCATGACTGGTAACATGGTCGTCGTTATTGAAAATAAAACAATCGTCGATAAGGTTGTTGTCGCCATCGAACCAAATTCCATCAGTACAAGCTGTCCATTCAACTAATTTAATATTTCGCCAAGTGTTGTGGTGGCTTGCGTGATCCGTACTAGCAATTCCGAATGTCCAACCTGCACCATTAGCAATGATAAATCCTTCAAAGTTTGTATTAGAATAAGAAGTTTCACGATACTTACCGGTGTTGCTGTTTGTGAAGGTTGAGTATTTAGCTACCGAATCGTTCGGTGTTTTTCCAGCCCATTGCTTTTCTGCAACAGGCAATGAACCATTGGAGATGATGCCACGTCCCCTGAATTCAATATTCGTAGCCTTGTCGGGGATTAAAAATGTACCTTCCACAACTGCTCCTCCGGCTATATAAACCGATTCGTTTGAATTAATCTGCTTGTGCATACCCACTTTATGAACACCTGGACCGTAGTAATACGTTGCCTTGGTATTGGGTATATCAGGTGCATCTGCAAGAATAAACAATGGGTTGAGCCTGTCATTGACCTCTACAGATATTTTTTTTGGTTTAGTCAATGTAAAAGTGAATACATTGGCATCCTTCGTAGGAACTATGTCGTAGTTCAACGGACGTACCGTTACGGAATGTGCCAGGAACTTGGTAGTAATCCGAACATCGACCGATGTGCCGCTAAACGAAAAATTGGTGAACGATGCCGCTTTTTGCG
>JAQICA010000154.1 GCA_027858775.1 Salinivirgaceae bacterium
ATTTAATATATTTATAAAGATATGGAATATACAGAAGGAATTAAAATAATTGAAAGGCAAATTGACAATTATAAACTTAATGATGCAATAGAACTTGCCGACAAATTGCTACAAAACTATCCCCAAAAAGAAGAATTGCTATGTTTAATGGGGAAAATTTACACACGCCAGCAAAAGTATGGCGACGCCCAAAACATTTATCTGAAAGTATTGGAAATAAATGAAGACAATAATGTTGCTAAAACGTCAATTACGATGATAGACAATATTTTAAAGATTAGGCGCACCTTTTATTATGAAAATACTTACACAGATGACGATCTTTATCAATAATGTTGGCATAGCATTTGCATTTGATTAAACGATTCATGGCTATTTTTTCATATGCAGTAATTTAGTTAGTGATTGAGGCCCGGGCTCGCAAGAGTACCGGGCTTCTCTTTGTGGGTAGAAATTTAACCAATAAGACTCACAGGCCTTCGCGGTTCATATTTCTCTGCGTCTCCGCGCCTTTGCAGTTCACATTTCTCTACAGTTGAAATTGTCGATCCCAATTGGAAAACAAATAATCAATCGAATATGCGGCTCTCAGTGCTTTCAGATACAGCTTGAATACAATATTTTTATAATGTTCTATTCATATATAGTAAAAAAATATGTAGGTTTGGGGTTTAATTCAACGAACACTAATATTACAACCAATGGGCATTGTAAGAGGAATTTTCATTATATTATGTGTATCATTTATTTCCCTGGGTTCAGCCATCGCACAAGACACACTTAAAATAGAAAAAAGTAATAACCAAGTAACAATTGGTGGGCAGAATTACTTCATCCACATCGTTAAGCGCGGCCAAACACTTTACCGAATTGCGAAGGCCTACAATGTAACGGTTGAGGATATTGAAAAGGAAAACTTTAATATAAAAGCAGAAGGATTAACAATTGGCCAACCGGTTAAAATTCCGATTATCGAACGAAAAGATCTTCCTCAAAAAAAAGAGATCAATATTCCACTTACTCACATAGTTGATTCCGGTGAAACAGCATTTTCTATTGCCAGACAATATAACCTTTCGCTTGATGAATTGTACAGTCTAAATCCACGGTCCCGAGAAGCAATATATGAAGGTGAGCGATTGTATTTGCCTGAAAAAAAAGATACTACGTCGGTTCAAATTCTTCAAGATGAAGAATTCTTATATCACATTGTGAAATCAGGTGAAACATTTTTTTCCATATCTCAAAATTATGGATTTAAAGAACGCCAATTGAAAAAATACAACAAAGACATTGATCATGAGAATCTTACTCCGGAGCAAGTAATAAAAATACCAACATCTGCTATTGATGTCAAAGCTAAAGCCCCCGGAAAAAAAGATGATAAGTACTTTTATTACAATGTAAAACAGGGTGACAATCTTTTCTCAATCAGTCAGCACTACCAGATTTCAGAAACATTAATAAAATCGCACAACCCAGACCTGAAACAGCGCGAGCTTCTTGCAGGAGAATACTTAAAGTTGCCCTATAGCCTTATTACTATTGAAGAGACACCAGATACTATACCCGTACAGCAAAACACAAAAAAAGTATTCATAACAGATACGTGTCAGTGTTCAGAAATTGGACAAACGACAATTAATGTGGCACTGATGCTGCCACTGTATGGTTACACGAACGATACGGTGAATGAACGTTCTTCGCGATTGCAAATTTATAATCGTTCACAAATATTCATCGATTATTATGAGGGTACTTTATTAGCTGTTAACGAATTAAGTAAAAAGGGTCTTAATATTGAATTACACCTGTTTGATACAGAGAACGATACAAATACGGTCCATGAAATTGTAAATCAAGATATTTTTCCCTATTTCGATTTAATAATTGGCCCCGTTTACAGTAAGAATATACCCATAATTGTAGAAAGAGCCCGCCTTTTCAATATTCCAGTGATTAGTCCGCTAAGTACAGAAACATCATTCTTAAAAGATTATCGGTTAGGATTTCAGGTTAGTCCACCGGAAGAAATTCTGCTTGAGCAATCTATTGCCCAAATAAGTCAATTTAACGCCGATAATTATGTAATTATCAAAAATGGGAATAATCCACAAGGCGAATTTATCAACTTGTTTAAAAAGTCTTTTTTCGAGGGCAAGCACGTGGATGAAATAGACCATTTAGGCTACGCCGAAGTAAATTATTTTGCCGGAGATGACGAACTTCGATTAGATTCATTTAATGATTCAGCACATAACCTGGTCATTATTCCTTCGCCCGATAAGGCATTTGTTAGTGACGTGGTTTCGCGGCTAAATACACTCCACGAGAAGTACACCATTACTCTTTTTGGGCATCCAAGATGGGTTAATTATGATAATATTGATATTCGATTTTTTCATAACCTAAATACACATGTTTATAGTTTAAACTACATTGACTATGACCTACCGGCAGTAAAAAACTTTGTTTACGATTTTCGAAAATTCTTTAGTAAAGAACCCGATAAATACGCATTTTATGGTTATGACATTACCTACTATTTTTTACATGCAATGCAATTATTTGGGGAAAACTTTTATTGCTGTTTCGACCGTTTTTATCCACAATTACTCCAAATGAGTTTTAATTATCAACAACAATGCCCTGAAGAAGGTTTCATAAATCAAAAAATGCAACTGCTGAATTATCAGCGAAATTACCTGCTCAGACCACTAAAACCAACAAAAGAATAATTTATGGATATCTTCGGCGGCTCGCTGGTTATAATAGCAGTAATATTTATCTTGTTAAGTCTTTACTTAGAGTGGATTGGCCCCGCATATACTTTTCTTGTGGCGGTAGTCTTTCTGGGTATTTTTGGTGTGCTGTCACCATCCGAAATTCTCACCGGGTTTGCCAATGAACAATTGGCGGTAATTATCTTGCTTATATTGTTGGGCGATATTATCCGGCGAACATCTGTTATTGAAATAGCTTTTGAACGTATTTTTAAAAAGGCAAACACAGTCAGTCGATTCCGAAACCGCATGATGATAATGGTAGGTTTTTTCTCGGCTTTTTTAAACAATACCCCATTGGTCGCCATCATGATGCCATTTGTACATAATTGGTCGAAGAAACACAATGAGTCGCCCTCAAAATTATTGATTCCCCTATCCTACGCTGCCATTCTTGGAGGTTGTGTCACACTCATTGGAACATCGACAAACCTCATTGTTAGTGGTTTTGTACAAGATCAAAGTATTATACCCAACCTGAAACCACTTAATATGTTCGATTTTGCCTGGGTTGGTGTACCTGCTCTTATTTTGGGTTATATATATTTGGCCTTGTTTAGTAACAGAATGTTGCCATGGAACAAAGATGCTCTATCGGACATTTCAAAATCGTCTCGCAAATTTATTGTGGAAGCGCAAATACGGCCTAAATCGCATTTAATCAATAAACCATTGCAGGAATCGGGTCTTATTGGAATAGAAGGATTATTTTTATTTGAAATAAAACGCGACGATAAAACAATCAAAGTTAATGCAGCCGGATTAGTTCTTAAAGAAAATGACTTACTGCGCTTTGCCGCAGAATCGGCTAATGTGGCAGATTTGATGAGTGATACTAGTGGACTAACATTCCCTAAAGTAGGAATGCTAAAACACAAAAGTAAAACAGAACTTGTAGAAGTAGTTGTTTCGCACAACTCGACTCTAATTTCGAAAGAGATACAGCACATAAATTTCCGCGCAAAGTTTAATGCCGCACTAGTTGCTGTACACCGCAATGGTGAACGCATAACGGGAGTAGTCGACGATGTGAAATTAAAAGCCGGTGATGTTTTGCTGTTACTTGCCGATGACTTGTTCGAAGAACGAATTGCTTACAGCTCCGATGTTTATTACATTTCGCAGATAAAAGAAGTACGTAGGCTTGGTGTGTTTCGCACCACTCTATTGCTTGGGGGAACATTATTAGCCATTGTTCTTTCCGCCTTTCGAATTATTCCACTTTTCATGGGTATTATGGTCTTACTACTCATTTTGTTGCCGTTAAAAATAACGAGCCCGAAAGATCTACATAAAAGTATCGACTACGATTTAATTCTAATTATTGCTCTAGCCATTGCGCTCGGCAACGCCATGCTCAAAACTGGTGTGGCCGACGCCATAGCCAATTTGTTTATCGGGGCATTTTTGCCGTGGGGACATGTTGCTTTATTAAGCGGAATATATTTAACGACAGCAATTATGGCAGCCTACATTACAAATAAAGCTGCTGTAGCCCTCATTTTTCCCATTTCTTTATCGCTCGCCGCAAACCTGGATTTGAATCCAATGCCATTTATTCTGGTAGTTGCCTTTGCCGCAGCGGCCAACTTTATTACTCCACACGGCTATCAAACCAACCTGATGGTATATGGACCGGGACGTTATACATTTAAAGATTTTTTCAAAATAGGTCTTCCATTAACGATAATGTATATGATTGTAACAATTACCGTGTTGAGTATTATGTACTTTTAACCTGGAATTTGCATTCACGTTTCGAGAAAAATACTATTCATGATTAATTCGGCAACCACGAGTTTACCCTTTTTGGTGCCCTACTGCCAAGTGATCGATTCCTTCCATCACACCTTTCATTGGGCACGATTTTCCACAGTTACCACAGGCGTTGGAATGCGAGTCTAATTTTGTACGAACCGTAAAAAAACGAATAAAAGAACGTAGCGTGAAACCAATACTTAGTAGAATAAACAGATATGTAAGAATGTCTTGAATCATTATGCTCCAATTAATAATTTTCCAATTTGAAAAACAAAAAACGATAAGAACCATGCAAGCGAAGTAGTATATACAACCATAAATATCGGCCATTTCCAACTACCGGTTTCTTTTTTAACAGCTGCTACCACACCTACACAGGGGAAGTAAATCAATACAAACAATAAAAAGGAAATAGCACGAAGATTAAACAAGCCTTTCGTTTCATTTTTCTTTTCGCGTTCTTCGCGCAGTTTAGAAATCAGGCTGGCGTCTGTTTCATCGTCGGTTTGGTATATTACCGCTAATGTACTTACCACAATTTCTTTCGCGGCAATGCCTGTAACTATACTAACTCCCATTTTCCAATCGAGTCCAATAGGTTTAAAAACAGGTTCTAATCCGCTACCAATCTGATACAGATAAGATTGTTCCATGTGTGTTTTTTCGAAATTTCGCTCAATTTCGCTAATCTGATGTGCTTTTTGACTCTCATTAAGTTCCGGTGTATTTTCTACCTGCTGTATACGAACTTCGCGCTGTTCATTGATTTCAGAGTTTTGTGGGTAAAACATTAATGCCCAAATTAGTATTACGGCAATTAAAATGGTTCCCCCCACCTTTTTTATATATTCGGCAGCTTTATCCCACATGTGACGCAAAATTACACGTAACGTAGGCACACGATAAGGAGGAAGCTCCATAACAAATGGTGCGCTCGGTTGTTTAAACAAAATCTTTTTGAAAATAAGCGATGAAAGTACTGCCAGCAAAATTCCGAACATATAGATGCCCATAAGGATTAATGTTGGGTATTGCGGGAAAAAAGCACCAATAATCAAAATATATACAGGCAACCGTGCACTGCAAGACATAAACGGATTAATAAGAATGGTCAGCAACCGGTCTTGCTTGTTTTCCAGGATACGTGTTGCCAAAATTGCTGGTACATTACAGCCAAACCCCATGAGTAACGGAATAAACGATTTACCGTGAAGTCCAATTCGATGCATTATTTTATCCATAATAAAAGCTGCACGAGCCATGTATCCGGTATCTTCCATCAGACTAATGAAGAAAAACAGAATAAGAATATTGGGTAAAAAGACCAGCACTGCTCCGAGTCCGCTTATAATTCCATCGGTTAGAAGGTGCCTGAACGAGCCCTTGGGCAATAGTTCATGCGATGTTGTATTGAGCCATCCAAACAGGTTTTCGATCCATTCCATTGGGTACTGTCCCACATTAAACGTAATATAGAACATGAAAAACATAAAAGCAAAGAATACGGGAAACCCGAATATTTTATGTGTCAGAAATGTATCGATAATTTCTGTTTTTCGCCGCCTGCGCACTGGACTCTCTGAATAAGTTTCTTTAAGTGCGCCGGCCACAAAGCCGTACTTGGCATCGGTAAATACAGCATCAGGCTTATCATTATATATTTTCTCAATGCGTTTGGACTCCACCTGCGCTGTAATAAGTATTTCGTTAGCATTTTGGGCATCCTTTACCACATTTTGTACATGTTTATCCCGCTCAAGTAGTTTAATAGCAATATACCGGGCTGAACGTGTTGTGGTTAAGTGTTTATTACCTTTTATTTTTAATTTAACCCGATCAATCGCTTTTTCAATTTCCGCCCCGTAATTAATGTGAATCAATCGCACCTGGTCATCTTTGTCCTCGTATACATCAATCGCTTTTTGAAGAAGATCGTCGAGTCCTTTCCCTTTTGAACCAATAGTAGGGATAATAGGAATTCCAAGCATATTGCCCAAATGTTCTCTATTGAGTTTTGCGCCTTTCTTCTCCAACTCGTCGAACATGTTGAGTGCGATGACCACAGGCACATGCATATCGATAAGTTGCGTGGTTAAATACATGTTTCGCTCTAAATTCGAAGCATCTAAAACATTGATAATAATATCGGGAGTGTTTTCGAAAATAAAATTACGAACAAAAATCTCTTCATGAGAATACGCTGATAAAGAGTATGTTCCAGGTAAATCGTAAAAAGTAAAATTATATCCTTCAAATTTGGTTGTTGCCTTCTTAATGTCGACAGTTACTCCGCCGTAATTGCCAACTTTCTCGTTGGAATGCGAAAGTTGGTTGAACAGAGTGGTTTTTCCAGCGTTGGGATTACCAATAAATGCCACATTGATGGATCTCCGCTTTAATTGAGCAGTATTCTGCAGCACCTCTTCTTCGGAAAAACTACCATTAGAAACGTTTACATCTAAATTAAGAGCCTCCTCCATGGTCACCACTTCAATCATATCGGCTTCTGTTCGGCGTAACGATACATCGTACCCCATAATTTCGTATTCCACCGGGTCTTTTAGTGGTGCACTGCGCACTACGCGAACTTCTTTGCCTCGTACAAAGCCCATTTCGGTTACTCTTCGACGAAAACCACTGTGGCCCCTAACCTTAACTATAACTCCTTTTTCTCCGGTATTTAGTTCTGAAAGCTTCATTTTTTTATAATTATCTTCGATGGTCAAGTAGAACTCCAAATGAATTTTAATCATGCTCGCGTGGTGCTTAGCATACCAAAATTCAAGATCGTTTCATTCGACTATAAAGTTTTTTCATGTTCAAAATTCCAAAAAATATTACGTCTATTTAGATTGGATAAAAATAGTAACTATCAATTAACATACCAACTACTTTATAAAACGATATAAATAAGCTACGATAATTATGACGATTTTTCAGGTAGGTAGCCAGGTTCGGGCAAGTGAAATAATGAAATGCAAAGCAAATCTCAATATCCATCACGTAAAACTCTGCTTAACAGGGCTTTATGTTTATTATTGTGAAAAAGAAAAACAGATAAACTTTTACTTGATAATTTTGCGAAATTGTCTCATATTAATTGGCGTACAATTTGCTCTTCTGAAGCAAGAGAACGAATGTGTAAGCAGCGGTTTAATCGAGGATTAACAAAGAATATTATGGAAAATAATAAAAACCTATACGAGAAACTTCAAAAAATAGTTGGCGATAAAAATGCTAAAATCAACATCTTACAAGAAGAGGTTGATGTTAAACTTCAAGTAGAGTATTTTAAACAAGCGAAACTGGCAAAAAAGAGTATCGATAAAAACCACGATTATTTAATTGAAGTAGAAAAACTTTACGACCCCGAAATTGACAACAATACAAAGCGTACTTTGATTTGCCAATTGGCTTCCATGGAAAATGTAACCTATTACCGGGCTCTTGAAAAGTTTAAGGAACATGCCGATCAGGAACTAAAACCCTGGGCTACTCTGGCATTGCAGGAAAGCAGAATGCTACTGGAAAGCAGTTTACTTGACGAAAAGCAGTTGTTTATTTCCACCGGACTGGGTGGCAAAGGAGCTAAGTTGCGGTATTTTGTGGTATTGATCAATAACTTTAAAGAAGAGTATAAAGCCAGTCAGCAAGAAATTGTTAGCAAAGAATTTGCTTTCAGCCTGCAAAAAAACGAGGGCGAATTGGAAGAAATTCAGTTCGAAGACAAATACGCCATGTTGACATGTCTCTTGCCACTACAAAAGCCGGTTCAGGATATTTTAAGTGGTGCTACCAAAGAGTGTAATACTTTTGGCGATTTTATTAAGGAAAACTTCCTGATTACTAATGTGAAAAAAATGTCGTCGACCGAAATAAATGAATTTTTAAACGCTAAGGAAGACGATATTAATTTTGATATTGAAATTGATCCGGAATCGGATGAAGACAATGATGACTTCGACGAGCTTAATAATTAATCCGTCAATAAGCTCCATTTTCTGTGTTACTCTTACTCAAACCCGTTTTATTTACACCAGTAAACTCAACGGTTTTGAGTTTCGAAAGCCTTGAAAATGGAGCTTATCACTGGATACTCCGACTTTATCGACAGTATCTCGTATCTCCAAAAAATATATAATAGCTGTGTTATAGCCCCTTTGAAAACAGTAATTCTGGAAACCGGGATGCCTTGGTTTTCAAAGTGGCCAAGCTCCTGATTATCGGGTATAACGTTGCTCCGACAAAGCTATGCGGAGGCTAGACTCGCTCTTGAGGTTTTATTATTGCACTCAATTAAAAAAGATACGTTTTCTTAGCCATACAATAATGCTTCACGTCAGAATTGTTATCGGGAATTCCACCGTGCATTGCGCCAAATTGCAGCTGCTTTCTGATTAAGAAATGACCACGCAATAATTCGGCTGCTTTTGTTGCCTTGCCCTACAGGAATGGTAATTATTTGCTCGACACCGATAGCCTCAAGAGCTTTACGAACAGTCTTTAGGTTGTTTTGTTTTGAAATAAGAGTTGAAAACCAGTAACAGTTGGAAGAAAATTGGCGACTTTCGCGAATCATGTCCAATACAAATTGTTTCTCGCCGCCTTTACACCAAAGCTCGGATTTATTACCACCAAAATTCCGCTTTACTGCGGCTCCTTTTGTACCCTTCAAATTTTCTACCTTGCGCAAGTTGGCCTCTGCGGCCTCCTCTTCTGAAGCATGGAACGGAGGATTACACATGGTAAAATCAACCATTTCGTCCTGTTGAATAATATCTGTAAAGAAATGATTTTCTTTCTTTTGAATTCGCAAGCTGATGTGGCTTTCCAATCCTTTATTTCCATCTATTATTGCCTGAGCATTTGCAATAGCTACAGCATCGATATCTGAACCAATAAACTGCCATCCATATAATTGATGACCCAAAAGCGGATAAATACAATTGGCACCAACACCAATATCGAGCCCTTTGATATTACGACCTTTCGGGATTTTTCCGTAATTGGAGTTACGAAGAATATCGGCCAAATGGTGTAAATAATCTGAGCGTCCGGGAATAGGCGGACATAAAAAGTTTTCGGGGATATCCCAGTACGCCACACCGTAATCGGCTTTTAGAATGGCTTTGTTGAGTAGTTTTATTGCTGTTGCATTAGCGAAATCAATAGTTTGCAGTCCTGCTCGCCCTTCCATTACAAAAGGCTCTAGTTCGGGCACATGCGTAATAAGCGTGGGAAAATCATACGGGTTATGATGTTTGTTCCGTACATGCATGCGGGGTTTAACATCGGGCTTAACTGGTTTGTTAGCTTTTTTGCTTTTCATTGGGGTTGCGCATTTTAATTTGTAATCCTTTTAAAAAATTCCGCAGATACTGGTCTTTGCATTGCCTAAACTGCTTTTGCGTTGGTTTTCGGAAAAATGCACTTAATTCGTGTTTACTCATTTTTACTCCTGCCAAATCATAGGTACCCAACATATCTTCATCGCGATAGTTTAGTGCAATTTTCAATTTCCGTAAAACAATATTATTCGTCAGTCGCTTTTCTGGAATAGGCACAGAGGCCCCCTCTTTCAGCCCTCGTTTTTCAATGATTAACCCATTTAAAAAACTTGCCAGGTATTGATCCTCAATTGCGCGAATTTCCGGATCGTCGTCTTTTTTGAGCCACTGACTGACTTGTGAACGTGTAACACTAAAATCTGCTTTAGCAAATATCCCGATCATTTGATCATCGCTAAAATCAAAAATATACCGAATACGGCGAATGATATCATTATTATTAATCATAAACAAAAGAATTAAATCCATTTACCATGAAGCCTGTAGCCACAATTTCAATAGCCTACAAAAGTAATGAAAGAAAATTGTATTTAACGGAAAAACACTATTTAGTGTTCGTCAATAAACTCCATTTTCTTCGTTACTCTTACTCAAACCCGCATTATTTACACCCGTAAACTCAACGGTTTTGAGTTTCGAAAGCCTTGAAAATGGATTTTATTCACTGAACACCTCGACTTTATGGACAGTATCTATTTAGTCTATGCAGGAAAACGCCAAATACTGCGTTATTCTTGTTTTTGAATCAGCCATTTACTGAATGTAAACTTCTTGTATTCAAAAACTTATAAAGCCTTGCAGACCCTATTTAGGTGTTGAATAGGACGAATGAACAAGTTTTTGAATCGTGCTTAGTTCGGTTTCGGTTAAATGCCGCCATTTGCCTAAAGGCACATCGAGTTCAATATTCATAATTCGTACTCGCTTTAATCTAACCACTTTATAATCAAGGGTCTCACACATTCTTCTAATTTGTCGGTTTAAGCCTTGGGTAAGTGTTATGCGAAAAGTAGTGCGATCGATTTGTTCTAATTTACATTTACGCGTAACCGTTCCTAAAATACGCACACCGGAACTCATTTGGTCGATAAACGATTGTGTAATGGGTTTATTCACACGCACTACATACTCCTTTTCATGAAAATTTCCTGCACGCAATATTTTGTTCACGATATCGCCGTCGTTGGTAAGTAAAATAAGTCCTTCACTGGGTTTATCAAGTCGGCCAATTGGGAAAATACGCTCCGGATAATTGATAAAATCAATAATATTGTCCTTTTCACGCTTGGTATCGGTCGTACAAACAATTCCCACCGGTTTATTTAAGGCGATGTAAACGCTATCGGACTCCTGTGCAACAGACTTACCATCGACTAACACAACATCGGATGCCGAAATTTTTGTGCCCAATTCCGGAACCTCACCATTTATGGTAATGCGTCCCTGCTCCAAAAGCGTATCGGCCTGTCGTCGAGAGCAATACCCTACTTCACTTAAATATTTATTTATACGTATCAAACGTTTTTCCATACATGATTTTTCTTTATCTATTTTGTGAACACACAAATATTCGGGGGACAAAAATAGCAAAGTTATTCCATTTTGTAAAAAACCTCACCACCAGATGAAAAAGCCGTACGATTTTTATTTCTTTTTTTTTCAACTTCACGCCAGCATGTTAAAAAAAATCCCATATGTACTGTACGCAATACATATGGGATTTTCTATCAACCTTTTGTGGGTTTCTAATTGGAAACTATTATTCTTGTTCACCGAGAAATCGTTCGGCATCGAGCGCAGCCTGACAACCGGAACCGGCAGCTGTAACAGCCTGTCGGTATATTTTATCTTGCACATCGCCGCTGGCAAATACACCGGGAATATTGGTTTTTGATGAACCGGCATCGGTAACAATGTATCCCTCTTTATCGGTAGTAATGAACTGTGAAAATACTGTACTATTTGGAGTATGGCCAATAGCAAGGAAGAAACCATCAATTTTTATATCAACCTCTTCTTCATCAGGTTTGCCCCTGCGCTTAATCAGCCTGACTCCCTGCACTACGTTATCGCCGTATATTTCTTTGGTTTCATGTTCATATAGCATTTCAATGTTTTTGGTGTTGTCTACCCGCTTTTGCATGGTTTTCGAAGCTCTCATATAGTCTTTTCGAATAATCACATACACTTTTTCTGCCAGTCCGGCAAGGTAAGTAGCCTCTTCAGCGGCAGTATCGCCACCACCAACTACAGCTACACGCTTTCCTTTATAGAAAAAGCCATCGCAGGTAGCACAAGCCGAAACGCCTGAACCTTTATATTTTGTTTCAGTTTCCAGGCCCAAATACCGGGCGGTTGCGCCGGTTGCAATAATTAGCGTTTCAGCCTCAATAACCGATTTATCGTCAATTGCCACTTTAAACGGCCTTTTACTTAAGTCGGCTTTCGTAGCCATGCCCCACCGAACATCGGATCCAAATCGTTCGGCCTGTTTTTTCAAATCTTCCATCATTTCCGGACCGGTAACACCTTCGGGATAGCCGGGGAAATTCTCGACTTCAGTGGTTGTCGTCAATTGCCCGCCAGGTTCCATTCCCTGATACATTACCGGAGCCATATTGGCACGTGCAGCATAAATTGCGGCTGTATATCCGGCCGGGCCTGAGCCAATGATTAAACATTTTACTTTTTCGGGCTCTACGTCGGGCCATTCGTTTTGAGCTTTCGATTCATTGGATTCTGTGCTGTCCAGTGATTTGAATAATGCCATAGTTTTATTTTTTAATAATCAAAATATTCCTTTTTGCAAATATATCAATTCTCGTGCAAAGTTTACAAAAAGGTC
Source organism: Salinivirgaceae bacterium (assembly GCA_027858775.1). Classification (GTDB taxonomy): domain Bacteria; phylum Bacteroidota; class Bacteroidia; order Bacteroidales; family Salinivirgaceae; genus Salinivirga. The sequence continues at coordinate 12,738 of JAQICA010000154.1, forward strand.
AAATTGGCATAACATTTCAATAAATATATCTATGTGAATACTTCTATTTATTTAGGTCGCAATAATGACAGAACAAAAAACCGAAAAAGTTTTTGCAAAACTAAAATATGTCTCTATATTTGCAACCGCTAAAGAAAACAGGATGTAGCTTAGTCCGACTCCGATCTACGTTTGATTGTAAAATCGAGAGTCTTCGAAAAAAGACGAAATCGCAGATTTCTGTTTATTCGGGATTAGAGTACTTCCGAATAGAAAACAAAAGTAGCGGGATGTAGCTCAGTCCGGTTAGAGTACTCGTCTGGGGGGCGAGGGGCCCCGAGTTCAAATCTCGGCATCCCGACTGAAAAAAGGGTTAATCTGTTAATATGCAGGTTAACCCTTTTTTATTTTGTCCATTTTCATTTGAGCTCAATCAAATCCGCACTCTGCGATTCACAAAATTTGCTGAAGGATAAAGATTGTTGATTCTTCGGACAATTAATTCTCCCGAAGAATGTACTCATCGTAGGCCATTTCGAACCGTAATTTATGCTTCGATTCCTCCATAGCAAGCGATTCAAATAGTACTCTCAAGTCATTGGAAGGTGCTCGATTGGCCAGATTCGTGTATAATTTAAATGCGGCTTTTTCCTTTTGCATGGCCAAAATCAATGAATCCTGATAATCCATATCAGGCGAAGGTTTTACTTTAGTTACATAATCTGCAATATGCAGATCGGCCACCGCCGACTGCTCTATCCGGTAACTTCCCGTTTCTTTTACTTCCAATAACCGCTCTTTGTGTTTCATCTCCTCCTCAACAAACGATTCAAATATGGCCGTCATGTCATCAGAAGTGGCTCTCTGAGCCAGCAACAAATAAAAATCGATAGCTTCTTGTTCACTATTTATGGCGAAATTGAGAATGTCGTCGATGGTCTTGAACTCTTTCATGGTTTCTTATTTTAAAGTTGAAAAATAATTATAGTAAAACCTAACCTGGCTTATTTGCTCCCATCTAATGCATTCGCTGAATGCACATCGAATGCATGCACGATGCTGTCGGCTCCTGATTTAAAAAGCGCCTTACCTCCCGGCTCCTGCGTAGAAACAAAACGGTGCTTTTGTTCTCTCATATCGGGCAACTGACCAGCAATTTCATGAAATAATGTTTCACTATCGGCCATTGCTTCCACATCGAATCGTTTCAACAGCGCAACAATCTGCTCCAATGTAGTAAACTTTATTGTTGATGCTACTCCGGTTTCAAATGACTGTATTTGAACATTGGTATTTGTAAACGAACCCGATGATTCCAAAGGAAAGCTCGCCGGAAGTATCAAATCGGCCATTTCTGCCGTGGGTGTCATAAACGCATCTTGCACTACAACAAAAGTGGCGCTTTCCAATATTTTTCGAACGTTATCCGGTTCTTTTGCTGTTCCAAGTGGATCTTCACCCCAAATCAGCACGTTTTTTATTGCTTTGTCCAAAAATTTGGAATATAGTTGGTTATGATCCCGGGAATTAACCACGCCTCCAAATTCTAAATTCGAGCCTATGCCCATATCGATAAGGCCTTGTGAATTATTTTTTTCTTTCAACACAATGAGCCCGGTATCTGATTTACCCAATTTACCGGTAAGTAAAGCCAAATTTGACAGTTCGTATGTAGTACTTGTACACACATTATTTTCAGCAACTATAAGCAGTGCTCTCTGTTCAAGATTATATTCATTTGCAAGCGCCTCAATTTCTGTCATTTCCATTCCACACTGCTCCGCCAAAGCTTCTGGATTTTCAGAAAGCAGTTCTGATTTATATGCATCGAATCCAACAGTATTCGGATCGATAAACATTTTATTTTCAGAACCATTAGCCAACATTACATAATTCATTGCTTTAGCAAGATGGTAATACGATTTTACGCGAATGGTGCGATGAGCCTTATAGCTCACAGGAGATTTCTCACCATCTGTAATGACGGTTAATTGTGCTCCATGCTGAACTGCCTCCTGTACCTTATAGCCCAAAACTGCGTGCTCCATATTCAGGTTTGCCCCCACTAAAAACACTTTTTTCACGTTCTTTACCTGTTCAAAATCAAGGTTTTTTCGGTTTATCTGACCGAACCCATCTTCACGTCCCAAGTAATGAAAACTTCCCAGCAAATCGGTTCTAAGGCCTTGTTTAGCCAGCTTCCGCAATAGAAACAACTCTTCGTTTGACAATCGTGCTCCGGCAAACAATGCATTAAGTTCGGATTTATCTTGCGAAAATGTTTGCGCAATTTTATCGAACGCTTCTTCGAAAGATATTTTTTCAAATGAATCACCTTTTCGAATCAGCGGTTCTGTAATCCTCTCTTTGCTATTCATATATTGATAACCAAAACGGGCGTATCTGCATATGTTCCCATCTGTATTTACTTCACCATCGGCACCTGTAACACGGGTAACATATCCATTTCGGTGATGAATGCGAATTTGGCATCCAATGGAGCAGTAATTGCATATTGTATCGATCGATTGCGTTACTGCTGGAAGTGGTTTTGCAGTTGAATTTTCGGTCAGAGCGCCAGTTGGACAGGCAGAAATACACATCCCGCATGATTCGCAGTTGGTATCGAGTAGCGAAGCTCCCATTGCAGGTGCAATAGCAGTTTCGAAACCACGGTCAACTAATCCCAACGCATTGGCACCAACTACTTCGCGACAAATGCGTACACAGCGAGTACATAAAATACATTTATTATTATCGATTTCGATAAACGGATGCGAAAAATCGACTGTATGTTCGTTAAACTCGCCACTAAAATGTTCTTGATTAGCCTCGTAATCAGTTGCATATGTTTTTAAATCGCAATGATACAATGCCGAACACCCACATTCCATACACCGATTGGCCTCGTGAATTGCAGTCTCTTCATCGGGGTAACCTAATTCAACCTCCTTAAAATTAATACGGGAATTTTCTGGAATAGTAGGCATTTCTGCTCGCAATTGGTTGCGATACCGTCCGATATAATCGATTTGCTGCTGTGTTTTAAAATTTTCTTTCCGACTGAAAAATGGCTTTTTGTCCGGACTAACCGGTAGTTCCTGTAAATACTGATGACAACTATGTGCTGCAACTTTTGCCTGAGCAATTGCCTCGATAATGGTTGCTGGTCCGGAAACACCATCACCTGCCGCAAATACCGAAGGAATTCCTGTTTGTAAGGTAGCTTCATCGCAATCGATATCGCCCCAGCGGTTGGCTTTTAATTCGCCCGAATTGCTATTTTTATTAATGTCATCAAGAAAATTGATTTCGGTTTTTTGACCGATTGCCGCCAAAATATAATCGAACTCTTCTTCATATGTTGACCCCTCAATCGGTTGCGGCCTGCGCCTCCCCGACTCATCGGGTTCACCCAACTCCATCTTAATCAGCAACATACTTTTTACCTTACCCTTTTCGTCCTGATTTACTTTCACGGGATTGGTTAAAAGGTCGTACTGCACACCCTCCAGTTTCGATTCATGAATTTCGATAGGATTAGCGGGCATCTCCTTTTCGGTGCGGCGATATATGACCTTCACATCGGTAGAACCACAGCGAATAGCCGTGCGGCAACAATCCATAGCAGTATTGCCACCGCCTACAACGGCAACTTTCTTATTCGTAAAATCGTATCGTTGCCCGGTCTCCTCCATATTTCGCAAAAAGTCGATGCCGGAGAACACATTTTCAGCCTCCTCGCCATCAACGCGCAACAGAGTACCTCGCTGCGATCCAATGGTTAATATCGTAGCATCGAATGCTGCATTTAGGCGACTGTAACTTAAGTTTTCACCTAATTTTTGGTTGTATTCAATAGAACCACCCAATTCAATAATTCGATTAACCTCTTTATCGATAATATCGTTAGGTAAGCGATATTCGGGAATTCCGTAGCGGAGCCAACCACCAGCATAGGGTTGCGCTTCAAAAATAGTACATTCGTGCCCCTGCTGTTGCAAAAACCAGGCAGCAGATAAGCCGCCAGGTCCGGCACCAATTATGGCTACTTTTTTTCCTGTGGGTGCTGCAACTTTGGGTTTGGCATAATGAACCGATTCCAAATCGATATCGGAAGCAAAGCGCTTCAGATAATCGATTCCCACAGGATTTTTTTCGTCGAGCAGATTTCTCCGACAGGCCACCTCGCAAGGTCTTACACAAACACGCCCACAAATTGCGGGTAACGGATTCGTTTCTTTTATTAACGCTACAGCGTCGATATATCGTTTTTTCTCGATAAGCGAAATATACCCCTGTACATCTACTCCGGCCGGACAGGTTTCCTTGCACGGTGCAATACAATCGGCGTAATGATTACTAAGCAATAGCTCAAGCGCTGTTTTTCGTGACTTTCGCACCTCAGTGTTTTCCGTATTGATATGCATCCCCTCTGCAACTAATGTAGAACATGATGGTTGCATGGTTTTGCGGCCATTTTGCTCCACTTCTACCACACACACAAAGCAGGATGAATTGGGCAATAATCGTTTATCGAAACACAACGTAGGAATTTCAATTTCATGCTGTTTTGCTACTTCTAATAAAGTTTCACCATCGAATGCGGTGGTATGTTTTCCGTTTAGTATAATATTTACCTTATTCTTCATGGATTTGATAGGTTTACCAAGGTTTATGAAACTGAAATGGCGTCGAAATTACATTTATTAAAACATTCGCCACATTGAATACATTTCTCCTGATCGATGTAGTGCACTTGTTTCCGTTCGCCGGAAATGGCATTAGTAGGACAAACTTTTGCACATACAGTACATCCGGTACATTTATCTTCGATAATTTCGTAATGAAGCAACTGTTTACACACAGCAGCCGGACATTTTTTATCTATAATGTGAGCTTCATACTCATCGCGAAAGTACTTAATTGTTGTCAGCACAGGATTTGGAGCCGTTTGTCCTAAGCCGCAAAGCGAGTTTTTCTTAATCTGCTCACCCAGCTCAAGTAGCTTATCAATATCTTCAATTACTCCCTTTCCCTCGGTAATTCCTGTTAATATTTCGAGCATACGCTTGGTGCCTACTCTACAAAAGGTGCATTTACCACAAGACTCTTTTCGGGTAAAATCAAGAAAAAAACGCGCCACGTCGACCATGCATGTATCTTCATCCATAACCACTAAGCCACCGGATCCCATAATTGCTCCTGTAGCGGTCACCGATTCATAATCGACTTTTGTATGCATTAAATGCTCGGGAATACATCCTCCGGAAGGTCCTCCTAACTGCACAGCTTTTAACTTTTTATTATTGGGAACACCGCCCCCCAGGTTGTTTACCACTTCTTCAAGCGAAATTCCCATAGGAACCTCAACCAGTCCACCGCGATTTATTTTACCAGCTAATGCAAAAACCTTTGTCCCTTTACTTTTTTCGGTACCATATTGGGCATAGGCCGATGCGCCATGTTGGATGATCCACGGAATATTGGCAAGCGTTTCTACATTATTGATATTCGATGGTTTGTTCCATAAGCCTGAAGCCGCAGGAAAAGGCGGACGTTTGCGTGGCATTCCGCGTTTGCCTTCGATGGAGGCTATAAGTGCAGTTTCTTCGCCACAAACAAAAGCTCCTGCTCCTTCTTTAACGTTAATATTGAAGTCGAAACCGGTTACACCAAAAATGTTTTTTCCCAAATATCCCTTTTCACGTGCTTGATGGATAGCAATATTTAAGCGTTTTATAGCCAATGGGTATTCTGCCCGACAGTAGATGACACCGGCAGTTGCCCCCATTGCACGGGCTCCAATAATCATTCCTTCAAGCACTGCATGCGGATCGCCCTCAAGCAACGACCTATCCATAAATGCTCCGGGATCGCCTTCATCGGCATTACAAATAATATATTTTTCAATAGCAACATTATTGGCAGCAAACTTCCACTTAAGTCCGGTAGGAAAACCGCCCCCTCCGCGCCCGCGGAGGCCGGAATCCTGGATTGTTTGGATAATATTTTCAGTCGACAAATTTTCGCTTAAAATCGATTGAATTGCTTTGTAGCCATTGTGCTGTTCGTATTCGTCAATCTTTTCAGGATCGATAACTCCACAGTTGCGCAATGCAATACGTATCTGATCGTCTAAAAATCGGTTGTGATCAGATTGAATACGATTACTGTGCACCACATACTGTTTTAAAGGCACATTGAGTTTCAAATGACTGTGAATAACTTCTTCGGCTAATTCGGGGGTCATATCGCCATAAAGATAAGTCCCGTCTGCATCGACAACCTCCAGTAGGGGCTCTTTATAACACATACCTATACCGCTGGTTTGTTTTAGGTTAACTGCTAAGTTGTCTTTTTCGACAATTGTGCGCAAATGATCATAAACCTTACCGGCACCGGATGCTATACCCGAGCTGCCTATATCTACTGTTAATTGTATATGTTCCATATGAATTCTTGTTTCGGTAAAATTCGGGCTCCCTCGTTTTTTTTTACTAATCGTCCATTGAGAATACTGTATAATACCAGAGTTGATTATTTCTCATTACGTCTGATTTCTTTTACTATTTTGGCTGCTGATTTTTGATCTAAATTTCCATAGGTTTCATCACCAATCATCATTACAGGAGCCAGCGAACAGCAACCCAAACAGGCTACCGATTCGAGTGTAAAAAGCATATCTTCAGTGGTTTCACCGTCTTTTATGCCAAGTGTATCTTCCATAGATCTTGATATTTTCCCGGCATTTTGCACGTGACATGCGGTACCATGACAAACCTTGACGATGTTTTTGCCAACGGGCTTTAGTCTGAATTGAGCATAAAAGGTTGCTACTCCGTATAAATCAGCAAGTTTTAATCCGGTTTCATCGGCAATTTTATAAAAGGAAGCCTCTGGTAAATAGCCATAAATACGTTGTACGCCTTGCAGTATCGGAATAAGGTTACCACGTTTTTTCCTAAGCGTGGTAATTAAAGGATCCATAAGCGACAAGTCTACTTTGGAAGCCGTTTGCGGCTGTTTGGTGTTGGGTTCTACTCTTTTTACACGCATTGTAATAGGGTAATTGATTGTTCAACAATTTTTATGTTGGTATTTGCTTTAGCGCTATTCAAAAAGGAATAAATCATAAAAAGCATATACTTATCTATATATCAAAGAATTAAAATGTAAGATTAATTCACATATTTTTATACAGTGTATTTCTGTGTGAAAATATGAAATGTGAGGGCTCCAATGAAAAGGTTTTGTGCTTTTTTACATTCATTTATTTAATTTGAATCGATTCCAAATAATTTTTCCAAATAAGTTGACGCACAATATTTTTAAAAAAACTTACTGTTATCAAATTTGTTTATAAGATAAATTGCTAAAGGAACGAACATGAAATTATTGAACAATAGAGAATATACAGATGTACCGTTAAGAAAAAGTGACTTTGGAAACTCTCCACATAATGAATTGCATAAATGGCTATTGGAGGCAGAAAGCAGCAATATTGAGGATTTCAATGCTTTCCATCTGGCCACATCAGATCTTGAGGGCCATGTAACCGCCAGAATGGTATTACTTAAAGAGGTTAGAGAAGAAAAGCTATTTTTTTTCACGAATTACTCGAGCAAAAAGGGAAAACAAATAGTTGAAAATCCACAAGTGGCCGCAACCTTTTATTGGGGAGCTCTTAATCGGCAGGTTCGTATTGAGGGCACAATAAAAAAGCTCAGCTCATCAGAGAATGATGCATACTTTGACATCAGGCCAAGAGCATCGCAAATTGCCTCGATACTATCGACCCAAAGTCACGAAATAAAAGACCGAAATTCCATTGAAGAACCCTTTATAAAAATGCTCAAAGAAGGGCGAAAAGTTGAGCGTCCGGAAGACTGGGGTGGCTATGCAATTGAGCCGTTTTATTATGAGTTTTGGCAAGGCAGACCCAATAGACTTAATGATCGGATTGTGTTTGAGTTGCACAATGAACGATGGAAAAAGTTACGATTAGCACCATAAAAAAATGCAACCGTCAATATTTTATCAGTTGCATTTTTACAGTTTGTGATATATTATGTTGGGTTTTCTAAAATTTATCCATTTTTAACCCGATAAGTCATGGCTTAATTCAAACCCATTTTTTTCTTTACATCCTCTTTCAAGGCATCTTTGTGCACCATGATTCCAATGGTTTTGTACTTAAAATATGCTTCTGATGCATAAAAATAACCGTCTTGATCGTTGGTTGTACCCCAGCTGTTTTTCACCTTAAAGAAAATTTTCCCGTCGGTAGTTTTGTAGTAGCCCGTAATGTGCATTCCGTGATCATCTTGCGTACGATAATCGTCAAAAGCCTTCTGACGCATTTTCTGTGTAATCTCTTTTTCGGGAATCGGTTCTGAAAAGTCGTAAAGGCGCTCGTTACGTTCTTTTTCGCTCATGGACTCCCACTTTTCTTTTTCGCTACCTGCCAGGTTTTCAAAATCGGTTTGGGGAATCAACGCAATGGCATTGCTGTGCGAAAAACCTTCCTCGCTTACATCAGCACCCCATAGAATGGTGTATCCCTTATCGAGTGCAAAAATTGCATGGTCGGTAAATTCATCGAGCGGAAGGTTATAAAGTTCACCAAATGCCCAATTGTCGGGCACTTCCATAATAAACTTGGTGTAAAACGGATGATGGGTAAACGATGAAAGCTCTACATAATCGTCGGGTACAATTCCCATAGCATCGCGAAACGATTCGGGTGTATACTTTTCACCGTTGTAGGTAAATTCGTCGACATCTTCACCCAGATAGGCATCCAAAATATTATCGAAAGCCTTTATCCATGCCGTGGATAGTTTTTTATTTTTATTTTCCAGCACCGCATTTACAAATGCTTCGAGCACGGCATCAAACTCGCCGTGTACGTGTTTATCTTCGCCATATTCAAGTCCCGGAAATTCGGTTTCGGGTACAATACCATACAGTTTTATCATATCCATTACATCGTTCGATTCGGCTCCCGGCCCAAAAGAAATGGCTCCATGAAATCGAACATAATCAATAGCGCGTTCGTGATAATCCTTTTTGATCAGCCACATATCGGCCAAATCGATGGAATCTTTTCCCATGCGCAGCAATTCCGCCTCTAAAAACGAAAGTCCGCTAAACGACCAGCAAGTACCTGAACGATACTGGTTTTTCATGGATGTTGTCGGCAAATCGACCACTTTGGTTAGTTTATACCCTGCTACATTAACGGATTCCTGAGCATGAACCAAAAACATTGAGCTAACGATTAGTAAACTCAAAATATATTTCAATCGCTTCATAATTATCTAGGTGTAAAAATTCTATTAATGGCTCTTTTGTAAAAAAAAGTGTGCAATGAATTTTGATTTGTCCATACCTCACGGTTCAAACCGAAACTCCTTGCACACCAATGTTTTTCCTATTTCGACTTCTTTTCCGAATCTTTTTTCGAAGCCATCGCTTTAAGCTGCTGATATTTTGCATCGATATCATCAACGGCACGTTTTATAAGATCGTTGTAATACTGCTTACTGCTATCAACCGCCTTATTAATTTCACGACCAAAATTCTTCTGCGATTCATCAATTTCTGTCAATAAGGTCGATACTTTTTCTTTCCCCTCTTCTTTATTAATTGCAATGTACTGCGCAATATCTTCTGAAAGACGATTGTACTCATTTCTGATTCTCTTTTTTACTTCTTTTTTACTTGCCATTGTTTCTTCTTTTAAATTGTGAAAATATCGATACGAATATAAACAAAATAACCCACCAAACAGCAAACACAACCACCAGCATTTTAATATTCTGCCACCATGTAAGTCCTTCGAAAAGGTTTAACAGAAATACGATTACTGCAATAATGAGGGTTGCACCTGTAGCATTTTTGAGGTTTTTCTTCATTTTAGTACTTCTTTAAACGCTTGAAATTGAGTATTTTTGATCCGGAACCATCATCAGGATGAAGTTTATTTTCGCTTTCGGCAATAATTGAAGCAATGGCAGAATCTCCGGTAATATTTACCACTGTGCGCAACATATCTAAGGGCCGATCGACGGCAAAAATAAGTGCGATTCCCGCACTGGGTACACCAATAGATTCGAGTACAATAACCAACATTACAATTCCTGCACTGGGAACAGCGGCTGCTCCAATTGAAGCCAAAGTTGCTGTAAGGACAATAGTGAGTTGCTGGCCAAGTGTAAGATCGTAACCGAAAACAATTGATATAAACACTGCTGCAACAGCCTGATACAGGCTTGTACCGTCCATATTAATTGTTGCTCCCACAGGCAATACAAAACTGCTTACTTCCTTGGAGACACCTAATTCGTTTTCGCACTGCTTCATGGTAAGCGGTAATGTGGCTGCACTTGAACTAGTACTAAATGCAAGCATTTGCGCGGGAAAAATTCCTTTCAAAAACTGAAAGTATTTTAATTTTGTAAAAATCGATAACAGTCCGGGATAGACAACAGCGATTAGAAAAACAAGTCCGAAAATCACTACAAGGGCATAAAAGCCTAACGATTGTAGCAAACTAACCGACGAAGCAGGATCGTTGCCGGCCAACTCGACCATTAAACTGGCCATAAGCGCAAAAACACCAATTGGTGCCGTTTTCATAATCAGTTGCACCATCATTATAATAATGTCGTTCACTCCGCTAATAAAATCGAGCACCGTTTTCACCTTTTTCCTCTTTAAGGCTACCATTGAAATGCCAAAAAGTATGGCAAAAAATATTACTTGCAACATGTTTGAATTATCGGCTGAAGCCCCTACAATATTATCAGGAACAATATCAACAATAAACCTTAATGGCCCCTCGTCGGTACTGTGTGCGATATTTATTTTAGACTCTGCATCGCCGCCATAAATTAGCTGAAACTCCTCCTTTTTGTCTTCGGGGAAGTTATCGCCCGGGCGAAACAAATTTACCATTCCCAAGCCCACAGTAATAGCAATTACGGTGGAAACAATATAAAAAGCAAGGGTTTTTATCCCCATTCGCGATAGCTTCGAGATATTTTCCAAACTTCCGATCCCTTGTACAAGGGAGAAAAAAATGAGTGGCACGGCAATCAGCTTTAGCATTCGTATAAAAATTGTTCCCCACGGTTTTACCCAATCAATGGTAAAATCCTGCCATCCGGCAAATGAGGCTACAAAGCCATACAAAATTCCAATCCCTAATGCAATTAAAATTTGCCAGTGCAACGCCAATTTTTTCATCCTAAACATTTTTTATTTAAGTGTTTGCTTTTTTTTGTAATTATCAATTTCTACCTATATTAAATGGTTATATCGCCCCATTTTGTGCTTTGCTGCATGAGCATATCGAGCAGCACTAATGCCGTCATCGATTCCACTACAACGGCTGCACGAGGTACAATACAACTGTCATGACGACCTTTGATGCGTATTTGTCGGATTTCATTATCAGTAGTTAAAGCCTGTTGAGGCTGTCCGATAGAAGACGGCGGCTTAAAAGCTACCCGAAACGACAATACATTTCCATTAGAAATGCCGGCTTGAATTCCACCATCGTGATTGGACAAGAATTCAGGTTTGTTGTTTTCTATTGTCATCTGATCATTATAATCCATTCCCGTCATTGAGGCAGCATTAAATCCGGCACCAATATCGAATCCCTTTACTGCATTTATGGAAAACATGGCAGCAGCCAGTTTGCTGTTCAATTTGCCGTACAACGGCTCACCCAAGCCTACCGGCATTCCGTGTACACGGCACGAAATAACGCCGCCAACGGAATTTTGGTCTTCACGTAGTTTTTCAAGATAAGCCACAACCTGCTTTCGCAGATAATCATCAGTAATAAGTTGATTATTAGTCAAAACCGACGGTTCAGGAAGTTCAAAAGAGCCAATTTGGGAAATAAATGTACCAATTTGCAATTGTTTTTGAGCTAGCATTTGAGTTGCAATACTACCGGCTACAACCCGAGTTGCAGTTTCGCGAGCCGAAGCCCTTCCTCCGCCTTCGTGGTGGTAAATACCGTATTTTTGACGATAAACAAAATCGGCATGCGATGGTCGATTAACATCGGAAAGATTGTCATAATCAGTGCTTTGTTGGTGCTTATTCTCAATAAGAAAAGCAACCGGAGCTCCAGTAGTAGTATAATTTTTCAGTCCGGACAGGAACTGTACGCTATCGGTTTCTTTACGCGATGTACCTCCATAAATTTCATCGGGTTTGCGTCTGGCCAAAAAGGCATTAATGTGCTCGATATCAATAGAAAAACCGGAAGGTAAACCATCCAGGACAGCGCCGATGGCCGATCCATGTGATTCGCCAAAAGTTGTTAGTCGTATTTTTTCTCCAAATGTATTCACTTAGCAGTTATTCCAGTTAAAATTCCGCCAGAATTGCGGTACGACAATAATAACCATTTTTACCATAAAAAAAGCGTCTTTCGTAATTCAAATCTTCAAAAAACGTTTAATTTTTGAGGATTTGAACCCATGAAAGACGCTTTACATTAATTAAAGGAAAATGACGGTATGACCGACAATTTCCTTTAAAAACTATTTTCTACTAGCAATTTCCGCAACCACTGCACTCATCGTGCTCATGATCGTGTTCGTGTTCGTGCGGTTGAACGGCGGCTAGTTCTTCTTCTGTAGCTTCGCGCACATTTAGCACATTACCTTTAAAGTGAAGATCTTTACCTGCCATTGGGTGGTTAAAATCCATTTTTACAGCTTCGTCACCCATATCAAGTACTGTACCATTTAGTCGGTTACCGGCTTTATCCATCATTGGCACAATAGCGCCAACTTTTACGATTTCGGTATTTATTTCGCCGTCAACTTTAAAAATATCGATGGGTAAATCCATCACCATATCATCTGATTTTGTACCGTAAGCTTCTGCACTTTTAAGTTGAAATTCGAAATCATCGCCGGGGTTCATTCCATCGATGTTGGCTTCAAACTTAGGAATCATTAATCCGGCACCAAATATAAACGTCAACGGACGCTCTTCTGTTACCTTCTCAATTACTTCACCTGAAGCATCTTCATTTTTCAATTCGTATGTCAATTCGACTACTTTGTTCTGTTCAATCATCATAATTCCTTAATTCTTATTATTTATAAAATGCAAAGGAACAATTTATTCCTTAACTCAGCAAATACTCAAGCGGTGAAATCGAAAAAAAATGGGCACGATAAACAAATAGGTTTTTTTACGTATGCCGATGACCTATTTTATCTTTATTTTTAACATGTTAAGAAAGCTCTTTCACGTGTGATACTAGAAAAACAAACGTATTTCATTTCAAATGGAGGAAAATCTTCTACAAAGATTAAAATATACGTTTAAGTTATTAAATTAGTAAGCTGGAAGTAGTATTCACTTTGTAAAATCTATGTGAAACAAAGCCTAAAGATAGAGCACAACTATTGGTTGGGACGAAAATGTCACATACTAAATTGTAAATAAATAGCGCATGAAATTATTTACCACCGTTATTCTTGTTTTTGTAATTCAATCAGCTTTTAATCAGATAACTACTACAAATGCCGATTCAGTGGAGCTATATAATCCAGGGAAGGGATCAATTCCCGTTTTACACCAAACCCAAGTAGTGCAACCGCACAGAACTCAATTTATAGGTATAAAGCGCATCCATCCTGGTCGTTCAGCCCGCTATGATGCCTATGATGAATCAATCATTACAGCTTTACCCCTCAAAATACCTTACAAAAACTTCGAAAACAATTCCTCAACAATAATTGAGCAACCTGAAGTAATTACCCCCTACTATGTGGATAGCGTACAGGTTAAATCGAATATGCGGCGCGGATTAATTGAAACCATTCGGGCTGGTTTACCCGACAAAAAACCGGCAGGAAAAGCGCTCTACAAAGACAACTCTATCATAAATGTTAAGTATAACGATATTGCCCAAAATATGTTTTCTTCTTATTTGGTGGCATTGGCACAAGACTCCAACCAAACTATTTGGATGGGAACTTTTGGCAGCGGTTTATCGGCCTACGACGGTCAATCATTTTGGCAATACAGTAAAAAACAAGGACTTCGTAGTAACTCAATTGTTGAACTATTATTCGACTCAAAAGGCAATTTATGGTTAGGTACCTACAAACACGGTGCAATATGTTTTAATGGTACTGATTTTCAATACTTTAATACTAGTAGCGGGTTGCCGGGAAATCAAATTATGGCGCTGCACGAAGACCGGGAAGGTAATATATGGATTGGATCAGACAACGGAATGACCAAGTTTACTGGAGAAAAACTAGTAGTATATTCAGAAAAACAAGGGTTGAATGTTCGCCAGATTAACGATATAGCCGAGGACCAAAAGGGAAACTTATGGGTTGCTACTTTTAACAGCGGTTTTTACCAATTCGATGGGAAGAATTTTGTGCATTACACCACAAATAATAATTTACCTACGAACATGATTTGGAACATCATCAGCGATAAAAATAATTCTATTTGGCTCGGCAGTTTTGGTGAAGGCATTATTCAATTCGATGGAAAAAACTTTTATCAATATGCATCGGAACAAGGCATCCAAGGTACAGAAATACTATCGACTTATCTGGATCGGTGCGGAGACTTATGGTTTGGTACCGACGGAAACGGGCTGTACAATTATGACGGGGAAGCGTTTACCAATTTATCTACTGATCAGGGATTGGCAAACGACAAAATTTGGGATTTGTTAGAAGATGCCACCGGCAATTATTGGATTGCCTCTTTTGGCGGAGGATTGATGCAATACGATGGTGGTGTATTTAATCACATTACTGAAAAGCAGGGATTGCCTGGAAATATCATGCTATCGTTTTGCGAAGATGATGAACATAATAAATGGCTGGGAATTTGGAACAAGGGACTGGTAAAGTTTGACGGGAAAGACTTTTATACTTATAATCAGTATAACGGATTGCCCAGTACCACAATTTGGGATATAAAAAAAGACAATCAAAACCGTCTGTGGCTGGCAACCGATGGCAGTGGTGTAATTGTATTTAACGGCCATACTTTTACTCAATATACACAAGAACAGGGATTGCCACATAACGAAGTTATTTCTATCTACATCGACGAAAGTCAAAACGTTTGGGCAGGTACGTTTGGTGGCCTTGTTTGCATACAGCCCAACAACACGGTTAAGCCGTTTACGGAAAAGCAAGGTTTATACCTTAAAGAAATACGACATGTAACGCACGACAAATACAACAATCTATGGATAGCATCCTCTGACAATGGACTAGCCGTTTTGGTTGGCGACACCTTCTATCATTTCAATAAGCAACACGGATTGTGCAGCAATGATACACGAAAATTATTTTTCGACCAGGCGGGCAATTTATGGGTTGGCACGAGCAATCAACTATCAGTAATCAACAAATCATTTATTGAATACATTGGCACAGCAGATAGTAGTACATTGCGCTCGATTGGTGAAAAAGAGCTTTACAGCCTGTTCTCCTCCTCTATCACAACACTATCGACAAAAAATGGGTTGGCCTCAGATATGATTAAAACCATTTTATCGGCCGACAACAACGAAATATGGCTTGGAACAGAGCATGGAATATCACATTTAATTCCAGCCAAAACGTCCTCAAAATCGGGTAATAATGTTGAAGTATTTCATGATGTTTATACCATCGAAAACTACTCGTATAGTGAGGGTTATATTGGGGGCGATGTATTTTCAAATAACTCGGCCGGGGTTGATCATACCGGTCAAATTTGGTGGGGAACCGGAAAAATGATCAGTCAGTACCGCAAACCCTTTGAAAGGGTCGACACTATGCAATTAAGTGTTAGGATCAACGACTTAGAGCTGTTTTTTGAGCCCATCGACTGGACAAAACAGGATGTGAAAAATAACCCGTTGGATCAGCTCAAAAAGAAGCTTAATATTCCCGACCAGGCCTCAATAAATTATTCAGGAATCAAAGATTGGACATTCCTCCCCGAAGAATTAACCATAAGTCACCAAATTAATCACCTGACATTTAACTTTAACGCAACCTCCTGGCGTGGCAGCGAAACCGTAAAATATGCCTTCATGCTCGATGGTTACGAAGAAAATTGGAATCCTACTACACGGTTGCACAAATCTACCTACAGTAACCTTCCGCCGGGAAAATACACATTTAAAGTCAAGGCCTACAACTCAAAAGGCCAATGGAGTAACACGGCCAAATTCCATTTCATGATAACACCTCCCTGGTGGCAAACCATTTGGGCAAAAGTTATGGGTGTTGTTGTGCTTTTTCTTATTCTATTTGGCGTATATCGTTGGCGCATAGAATCGTACAGATATCGCCAAAGAGAACTGGAAGGATTAGTAGTTACACGTACAAAAGAAATTCAGGAAAAAAATGAAGAATTGCTTCAGCAAACCGAAGAAATACTTGCTCAGCGTAATGAACTGGAATCAAAAAAAGATCAATTGGAAATTATTCACCGCGACTTAACAGAAAGTATTGAGTATGCCAAGCGCATTCAAAGCAGCATGTTTACCGACCAATTGATTTTAACAAATTTTTTTAGCGATAATATGCTTTTGTTTTATCCCAGAGATCGGGTTAGTGGTGACTTTTATTGGTGGGCACATATAGATGCAAAAATTGTTATTGCTATAGCCGATTGCACCGGACACGGTGTTCCGGGTGCTTTAATGAGTATGCTGGGAATGTCATTTTTGCGCGAAATAGTAATGAAAGAACAGCAAACCGTACCAGGTACTATTCTCGACCGCTTACGCGATGAAATTATCACATCGCTCAATCAAAGTCTGGAGCTGGGTGAGCAACGCGATGGAATGGATATTTCTATCGTATCGTTCGATGCAGAAAACCAAAAATTGCAATATGCCGGAGCACGCAATCCGCTTATCTTAATTCGCGATGGCAAACTCCTTGAATACAAAGCAGACAAGGCTCCCATTTCTATTTACTTGAAAATGCAACCATTTACTACACAAACCATTGATATAAAAACCAATGACCAATTTTACATGTTTAGTGATGGGTATGCTGACCAATTTGGTGGGCAATATCTGAAAAAGTTCAATAAAAGTCGGTTTAAACAACTTTTGGAAACGAATGCCCACCTTAGTATGGCTAACCAACAAGCCATTTTAATTAATACGTTCCAAAAATGGAAAGGTGTTAACGAACAAATAGACGACATTGTGGTTTTCGGAGTAAAAGTGTAACCCTCGTAAGTATTTGCATAATTTTTTCTCCACCACCGATAAAATTCATAAAAAAAGTGTTGACAATCGTAAAACACTTCTATTTTTGCAACAAACCAATGACACTATAATTTCCGCGTACTGAATTATTCACAACCGGGATTTAGTGCGCAGTAATAAACTTCAAGAACAAGCACTGTTTTGGAAGTTTTACTACTGCACACAAGAAAAAAGATACGTTTTCTTAGATACACTATTTAAACTACATCTGAATTATGAGTCAAAAGAAGTTCGGAACTGCACCTGTTTTTTTTACAGCCATTAGCACAATACTTGGTGCCATATTGTTTTTACGTTTTGGCTACGCCATTGGTACAGTAGGCTTTTTTGGCGTTATATTTATTGTATTGCTAGGCCACATGGTAACGATTCCAACTGCCCTGGCTATTTCGGAAATAGCGACCAACAAACGGGTACAAGGTGGTGGGGAATATTACATAGTGAGTCGTTCATTTGGGCTCAATATAGGCGCCACCATTGGAATTGCACTCTATTTAAGTCAGGCAATTAGTGTTGCATTCTACGTTATTGCATTTACCGAATCGTTTTCGGCACTATTCGATTGGTTTTCACAAACATATGGTTACATATTACCCAGACAAGTTATAAGTATTCCGGCCATGTTACTACTGGGATTATTAATTCTAAAAAAAGGAGCTAACCTTGGCGTTAAAGCACTTTACGTGGTTGTGGCTATTTTATTTTTAGCATTGGGGTTATTTTTCATGGGTGAACCCTCCGGCCAGACAACCGACTTTTTTTCTTCGAATTTAAATTTTAAAAACGGCACCTCTTTTTTCACCGTATTTGCCATTATTTTTCCTGCTTTTACGGGTATGACAGCCGGAGTAGGATTATCGGGCGATTTAAAAAAGCCCGGTAAAAGCATCCCTTTCGGAACCATTGCAGGCACGCTAAGCGGCTTTGTAATTTACTTTTTCATTGCCTGGAAGATGGCATCATCGGCATCACCAGACGATTTAATGAACGAGCAACTGATAATGGCACAAATTGCTCCTTATGGAAAGTACGTTATTCCTCTGGGACTGGCAGCATCGACCATTTCATCGGCTCTGGGGTCAATAATGGTTGCGCCACGCACACTGCAAGCATTGGGAAACGATATGGCACTACCTTGGAGTAATGCAAGCAAAATAGTACGCAAAACGCGAAGAAAAGACGGTGAGCCCTTTAATGCATCATTTGTTACAATTATCATCGCCTTGGTTTTTGTTATTATTGGCGATGTCAATATTGTAGCACAGATTATCACGATGTTTTTTATGGTAACCTACGGTTCTTTATCATTAATATCTTTTCTAAACCATTTTGGGTCGGCACCTTCCTACCGACCAACGTTTAAAAGTCGTTGGTTTGTTTCATTGATTGGTTTTATTATGGCTGTATGGCTCATGTTTAAAATCGATGCCACATATGCGTTCGCAGCAATAGCAGCCATTGGTGCTTTATATGTATACATCAATAAAGTTCATACGCACCATCGTGGTATGGAAGATATTTTTAAAGGTGCATTTTTTCAACTCAACCGTAAACTGCAGGTTTACATGCAGAAAAATTACAAAACCCGAAAACATGAAGAATGGCGACCATCGGCTATCTGTATCAGCAGCGATTCATTTAATCGGCAAAAAGCACTAGACTTTATGAGTTGGTTGGCTTACAAATACGGATTTGGCACCTATATTCACATGAAAAACGGATATTTTTCATCGAAACTTGCAACAGAAGCAGCACAAGAACTCAAGAAGCTCGTGCACATTATTGATCAAAAAAAGAGTACTGTTTATGTCGACACAATAATATCGCCCTCCTACACCTCGGCAGTTGCTCAGTCGATACAACTTCCCGGCATTTCAGGAATGGAAAACAACATGGTGGTTTTCGAATCGCTACGAACCGATGTTGAAAGCATGCAGGCTATAGTTGAAAACATGCCACTTGTACGAGCTGGAGATTTCGATATTTGTTTGTACGGATCAACCATAAAACCGGTTAATCACCAAAATGGTATTCATGTTTGGATCAGAGCTACCGATGTTGACAACGCCAACGAAATGATTCTTTTGAGTTACATTATAACTGCCCATCCCGCATGGGAAAAAGTGCAAATAAGCATTTTCAACATCGTTTCTGAAGGACAAAAACAACCCGCCCGCGATCAAATTTTATCCATCGTAGAAGAGGGACGCTTGCCCATTTCAGCAAAAAACATTGAAAGTATCGAAATACCTGAAAATATGACTTCAAAAGAACTTATTTGCGAAAAATCGGGCGATGCAGGACTTGTAATTATCGGTTTCCTCGAAGAGCAGGTTAAACACGATGGGAAAGAAATATTTATGAATTATAATAACATGGGAGATATTTTATTCGTTAATTCCCGAAACGAAAAAACAATAATCGATTAAAAATAAAAATTATGCCAACAGTTTGGATTGAAAACAAAGACGACCAGGAAGAAATAATTGAAAAATGCGACAGTTGCGCCATGGCAATGGTTGACACAGATGGAAAACCCTATGTGGTAATGATGAACTTCGGGTACCACGACGGATACCTATACTTGCACGGCGACCCGCAGGGCAAAAAAATGGATATTTTGCATAAGAATCCACAGATTTGCATTACAATGAGTACCGGACACGGTATTTACAAACAAAACGAAGAAGTAGCCTGCTCCTATGGGATGAATTATAAGAGTATTGTGGCCGACGGGCGTATTGAATTTGTGGATGATTACAACCAAAAAGTCGATGCTCTAAATATTATTATGAAACAATACGTAGATCGCGACTTCAAGTATAATGAGCCGGCAGTGAAGCAAGTGTGCATATTTAAAGTGAAATTAACAAATCTGAAGGCGAAAAACTTCGGCCGATTTGTTCGGTAAATATTGAATTAATAACAGTATTTGTGTTAAGCACAATAATGAATACTTATGAAGCGTATTATTTTTCCCGTATTAATGGTCGTAGTGTTGATTTTGGTTTCGTGTTCTACTCCAAACAACGAAACCAAAAGTCAAAAAGTCAAATATGTATTTTACTTCATTGGCGATGGATTATCACTTCCACAACTAAGTTTAACAGAAGCATGGATGGCACAAACCACACAAAACCACGGCATGCAACAAACAAATCAAAGCAAGATGCAGGCGCATGGCTGGTTTTATACCCATGCCAATAATCGGTTTATTACAGGATCGGCTGCGGCAGGGACAGCCCTTGCCACAGGGCAGAAAACCAGCATTAACACTATAGGAAAAACAGCCAATCGAACAATAAACCTTGAAAGCATTGCCGTAAAGGCAAAAAAGGTCGGTCGCAAAGTGGGAATTGTTTCATCGGTATCGATCGACCATGCAACACCTGCTGCTTTTTATGCCCATGCTGACAAAAGAAATCAGTACTACGCAATTGGTAAACAGCTATTTACTAGTGGGTTTGATTTATTTGCCGGTGGTGGTTTTAAAGATTCTATCGATGGAGAAAACAACCGTCCCAATTTGTACGAAACACAGTCGGGGTTTACCATTTTACGAACAAACGCGGCTTTTAGCAATGCCACAAAAACTGATTTACCGCTCTATTTTGCTCACGAACGACTTACTGAGGGCGCAGCTATGCCTTACGCTATTGATATGGATGACAACGACCTGTCATTGGCCACCATTACTGAGAAAAGTATTGAACTGCTCGACAACGAAGAAGGATTTTTTCTGATGGTTGAAGGTGGTAAAATTGACTGGGCTTGTCATGCCAACGATGCTGCAACAACTGTACACGAAGTTGTAGATTTCGATAATGCCGTGGGTGAGGCCATGGAATTCGCCTCACAACGTCCAAACGAAACGCTAATAGTGGTACTCGGCGACCATGAAACGGGTGGATTAACGCTAGGAAACAGGGCGTTACACTACGAAACAAACTTTACGTTACTAAATAACCAAATACGATCGCTTGATGCACTGGCCGAAGCCATTAAGCCATTGATAAACAAAAAGGCTGGTTTTCAAGAGGCTTTAATGTTTATAGATGAAAATATGGGCTTAGGAACATCTATTGAATTGAGTACAGAAGATAAAAATGAATTGGAAAAATCGTGGAACGAATCAATAAACTATAAGCATGCACAAGTAACCTTCTTGTATGGTTCAGTACAGAAATTTTTACAAACGGCTTTAAACATGCTCAATGAAAAGGCCGGTGTAGGCTGGACTACCGGTTCGCACACCGGACTACCAGTTATTATGCACGCTCACGGCGTTGGAGCCGACAAATTCGATGGAATTTTAGACAATACCGATATTCCAATATTAATTGAGGAAATAATCCACCAATAATTGCAGGAAGATT
This sequence comes from Salinivirgaceae bacterium, assembly GCA_027858775.1. Lineage (GTDB taxonomy): Bacteria > Bacteroidota > Bacteroidia > Bacteroidales > Salinivirgaceae > Salinivirga. Next base: position 34,389 of record JAQICA010000154.1, read on the forward strand.
AGCAATGGTGAAATAAGGTTTCCCAATTGTCCTTTAATGTGGACACATGATTACTATTTAATTCTTCTTACGACCATAAATCATCGTAACCTGTTGATCTGTTCTTTTGTCAATCCGGTTAATTCAATTATCTCGGAAACAGGCTTACCTAATTTTAAAGCATTTAATGCAATTTGCTCAATTCCCTTTTCAATTCCTCTTTCAATCCCTTCAGAAATGCCTTCTTCTTTTGCTGTATCCAAGGAGTTTTTCAAATCACGATAATACTTTAAACTATTCTCATACGAACGTACTTGTTCTGGTGTAAATTTTGCTATTTCAGCTGCTTCAAACAATTTTTTAAATCCATAATCGGTGAATGGGTTTATGTATTTTTCGACAAACTCAGTCATAGTCTTTTTTTCTGAAAGTTACAAAATTTTTGAATAGCAAGTAGTCGCGGTGGCTGAATACATTAACTGTTACAATTTATGGATTAACTCATATCGCTTTAGCTAAATTTGATATCATATCACCCACCGTAACACTTCAAACGATTCGGCATATTGCTTTGATACTTGCGTTCCTCTAACGGTTGCCAAGCTAAAGTAGAACTCAGACGACTTATAGAAACGTGCATCCTGCGATTGATAAGCTGTAATGGCATCGACTTTAGCCTGTACGTGTTCTTTACGTACATCAACGAATAGTTGGTTCTTCAATTCCAAATCGTTCCATGGCAGCTCGTAACCCAGCAAACACGTATTTTTAAAAGCCCTTACTCCTTCGTTGTGTATAATCTGATGATCCTGATGTACATCGACCGAATTGGGAATAAGCACCATATCGGGATTGATTTTCTTTTTCAGACCAATGAGTTCTTCCAAAATATCCTGACGCATTTTGTAAAAATAGCGTACCTCAAAGTTGTACTTAAAAATATGGTCTTCGTCCACACCCAATACACGAGCCGATTGCGCCATTTCTTTAAACAACCTGTTGTACTCACTACCCGAAGGCAACGATTTTACACAAGGCGAAAATACCGCCCAGTAAACATTAGCTCCCTCCTCCACCATCTTTTTAATGGTGGCTCCCGAAGAAAATTCTATATCGTCGGGATGTGCTCCCAACGCTAAAATAGTTTTATTTTTGAACATATATACGTGTAATTTTCAAAACAAAATTAATAATATGATTTCTATTTACTATAAAATGTTAGTATAATCGCACTATTCCTGTAATTTGACATAATAAGTAAACTTGTTTGCCTTACGCACATCCGAAACCGAATAAACATTATTGGCCTATTCTGTTTTTCTTCCGGTTGCCTCATGAAAATTGTTTTTCCACTTTCCAGGATCTCTCCACTTACGAACAAAGCCCTTCATTGCGAGTAATTCCTGCATATCGTAAAACTTGAAAACATACAATAAAACAGGAAATAGTATTAATAAACCGAGTTTAATAACAACAGCAACCACCATTTCTATACCTACTGTAAACCAAGAGATAGCATAAATACTTCCACCAATAATAAATAGCAATCCTATTTTCTTTAATTCAAAGGGTATTGGATAAAACTTTTGCGAGTACTTATAAAAAAGTATTGCCAATAATAAATTAGATAAAACAGCAGAAACGGCAGCACCATAATACCCAATTATTGGAATGAGAATAATACTGAGGCCAAAACTAAAAACAACCGAAAGTGTGATAATGTACGCATTGTACTTCATTTTTTTCGCATAATGCATTCCAAGTGAAAAAACAAATAGCATTCCTTTTAAAATAAACGCTAACGAAATGATAGGAACTACAGCATGAGCCACATAATATTCAGATTTATCAGCCATCAATATTAACATCTCGCGTGAAAAAAATGATAAAGCCAAACTGCTTAATATGAGAATAAACGTGTAATATGTAAGTATTTTTGAATAAAAGCGTTTTGCTCCGGGTTGATCAAACATTTTAAATGCAATGGGCATAAAACCCAGCTGAAACGATTGAATAAGCAACATATTAATGACTCCGGCAATTTTGTACCCCAAACTGTAAATACCTACATCAGAATAACTTAAAAAGTATTTTAATAAATATCGATCGCCCATGGTTAGTAAAAGCATTGATATGCCTGCAAATATTAGTGGAACACCATATCGAAGCATCTCTTTTGTTAGTTCCTTATCGAACCGGAAGCTCATGGAACGGAATATTCTTGGCATAATGGCTATAAAAACCAATGCACTACCTATAAGTTGGCTTAAAATAACTCCTTCAACTCCCATGTGTTGGTAGGCAATAAAATAAATATTTAATGCTAAAACAACAATTACTTTTATAATTACAGTTAAAATATAAAAGGTCGACTTGTTGTCGATTCTTAAATGACTAAGAAACAATTTGTTAAATATTTCAAAGGATGACCATAAAAATAGTATATGAAAATAATTACTGAAATTTGTATGATCGAAAAACAATTCCGAAAAGTTATCGGCAAACGGATGCAATAAAAAGTTCATCAGCAATACACTAATAAATGTGGTTGCAAATGATATAAACACAATAACTTTACGACGTTCAATTACTTTTTCGGCAGCACCAAATCTTAGTAATGCAGTAGCCATTCGCAAACCAACAATTACAGTAAGTAACTGACTGGTAACTTCAAGAATCGAAAGCATCCCATACTCTGCACTGGTAAGTTCCGATGTATATAGTGGCAACAAAATAAGACCTACAATTTTGGTACTTAGATTACCCAAACTGTAAATAATTGAATGCTTTGCCGTGCTGCGTAGTTTATTGAGCATTATCTACCTTTTGAAAAACAAAATAACACAATGACTGAAATTTATGATGTGCCTTTAATTGAAAACCATTCGATAAAAAAACTTCGATAATGCGTTTTCGTGTGTACGATTTATAATCGATTTCCCAGAAATGAAGTTTTGTAAGAATTTTATTGCGTTTTGTGGCAATCTGAAAATCATTTATCTTAAATAGTTTCAAATTAAGGGATAATCGAAATCTAAGTTTTTCGTTTCGTGGTAGTGAAACAAACATTGTTTTGTTACAAATTGCTGATAAATTATGAATGGCTTTTTCAAATGCATCGAAAGGTAAATGCTCAAATATTTCGAACGCTAGAATATGATCAAATCTTTCATTCGATTGATAATCGATAATATTGGCAACTATATCAGGTGATTTTTCAGCATCTATATCAATAGTTTTCACATTAAAATTACGTGATTTAAGATAATTGGAGGTAAATTTAGATCCAACCCCTATTTCGAGTATCTGATCGGTTGGTTGAATGAGCCCTTCCATTATTTTTTGCTGGTGCCAATAATAGCGCCAATGGTTTTCAGTTTCTAGCTTATGAATCCAATCTGATGAGTAGTGATGTGAATTTTCCATGTTAAAAATTACAAGATGTTTATTAAATCCCTCCCTAAAACAATATCAGGCTTATCGTCGATGATGGTCTTTAATGCATTTCCATAAAATGTAGAAATTTCTGGATATAAACGATCATCGAAAAAACTATTGTGCCACAAAAATGTAAAAAGTCCGTGAAACTTACTCACTTCCCTCGTTAATTTTTTTATTTGAACCAATGCCTGCTCGTTTGTTAGTTGTCGGTAACTAAACAGGGTTCCATCCATTACAATTAATGGGAATTCCCAAACATCGATTATGCGTTCTTCTTCAAAATCGTAAAGCTTAAAAGGCAAACAATAACTATTTCGAAACCCTTCGTGTCCGGCAAAACCTAACGTTGAATCGTATTTTAACGCTAATTTTTCTTGTATTAAATGTGTTTGCGGCATATTAAACATAAGCCTGTGCTGCCGACCGCCAATAACATTACGACAGGTCAGGTTATTTAATTTACTTAAAACATCTTGCATAGCACTGGAATTGTGCGCCGACCGGATGGTTCCATGAATTCCTACTTCATGGCCATTTGTTTCAAGGAATTCGATTAGTTTACGAATGCGGGATTCCGAAAAATTATAATACGAATCCGCGGGAGAATCATTCGTTAAAAAATACCAGGCAGACCGCAGTCCAAGATCCTTCTCTATTTGGTGCAACTGAGCAAAGTTCCAAAAACTGTTTTTCCTATAAAAAATATTGATAGCGTTGAATAAATAGGTCAAATTAGCTTTCAGCAAGCGGCTATATGCGATTTTTGCTGGTGCGAACTTCAATAATTGCTTAATTTTAAATATGCTGTCGGTAAAATTAAATTGGTCAATCTTATCAACATCGTGAGTAAGGAAAAAACCGTAATTATCGAATAATTTTCTTCGAGCAAATGGAATGTGGTTTCGTTGGCAAAATTCTTCAAGAGCTGTTATAATTTTCTCGAAATAATAATTGACAATGGGTTTTTCGATGATATCCAATTGAGCCTGCACCGATTTTTCGTATGGAAAACGCCCCAATATGTCTTTTTCAGGCGAGTTATACTCCTGGTATCCAGATAGCAGATAAAACGTAGATTTTAGCAAATCATGTTCAAAATACAAACTATTGCCTTCGAAACGATAAAAAGTTTTTGTATTAGACATTGGGAATAACACAGGTATCTCATCAATAACCAAAACATCGTTCAATCGAAGAGAGTGTTCCGATAAAGGAAATAATACACACGGCAAGGCATTGGCATCACCAGTTTCATCAAAAACAAAGCGCTTTTTTAAATCATCACTTACAGCACAGCTTTTAAACAAGTGATAAAGTACATAGCCTATTCTGTTCTGGTGCAATAGTTTATTCATCCTTACATCATTTTAATTTTTGCAAACAATAATATATCCATTACAACAGTTCATTCATTTCATTTAAAACAGTAAAGCGTTCAAAGCTATTTCTCCTTAATACTCCGGTACAAGCAGGAAAGGAATTTTACCGGAAGGCTTCTTTGATCTTTTTCAATGGTAAAAAACTGTTGCTGAACTGAACCAAATGAGCTAAAATATCTTTCAATAGGCTTAATCATGCTTCCCTCAAAATTAAAGTCCAGGTTCATCTGCAAAGCGTCTTGTATGGCCGTCCACATGAGCAAAGCAGTAGCTCCACCGCTGCGCAATTCAGGGTCTGAGCCACCCATAAGGTAATAGGCTGTATTAGAATCAAAAACCACATAAATGGCCGCATGCAATTGCCCCTCGCTGTCGTAAGCCATATAAATTTTTCTAACCCCGTGCTCCAGGCACGCTGTATCTATTGCTCTAACCAAATCGAACGGATAGGGAATTTTTTTTTCTTGCCTTTCAAATGTTTTTTTATTTAGTGCATAAAAAATCTCTATATCTTCTGACAAAGAAACGGTTAATTCTTTTTTTGCTTTTTGAATATTACGACGAATGCTTCCGGCCATTTCGCGCCAAACAGAAGCGCTATCAAACAATTTGGAAATTATATAGGTATAACGTGTAGTTTGCTTAAAACCATTCCAGTAAAAAGGCAACCAATTAACAAAAGTTGGAGAAAAATTTTGTTTAAAATAGGCAAAATTTGGCAAGCTATTAATAAGTTGTTCCATCGTTTTTTTCTCGAACGACAAACGCGTAGCATATTTTTGGTCATCGGGATATTTTATGTAAGGCCCTAAAAACTGGGTTAGCATAGGTTGCATTGAATAACGGCCATTATGGCTCAAGCTATAAGGCATAGCTGCGTGTATGTGTTGTCCTTTTTGAACCAACACAACATCCCAATTATCGTTACACACAGCATCGAGCCACCAGGGTTGTAAAAATATTGGTATCTCCTTTTCAATGCTACAAAAGTTTATGTATACCTCTTTATTTGTCATATTTTTCAATCGCTTTTATTAACTTTTCCTGTTCCGCACCGGTTAAGGTAGAGAAAGTACCTCTTACTGAAAATGTACTAAAGTTCGATTTCTTTGGTTTTACGGTTAATCTATTTGCTTCAAAAAATGTGGCTAGTTGTTTGAGTATTTTGTTGGGTTCGTTACATAGCTCCTCATACCGTACATGTAAATAATTACAATCCAATGCGTTCACATCCTCAATAATATTCCTCTTTAAGAAGTGTAATTGTGCTATTATCTGCTCATAACCATCAAGTTGCACAAGATTATTAATTTCTTTTGGCATCACCCCAAGCCATTTATCAACACTTCCCACTTTCTTTTTACGCATTTGAACTATCGAAGCAGCATTTTCCTTAATATCTCGCTCAATATGAAGGAACAATGCATCTGGAAATACATGGTTAAGGGCACGAATTCGCACACAGTTTTTTACATTTTTGTTAACAAACGGTGCGCCTATAATCTGCTCAATATGTGCAATAGTTTGATAGATGATTTTGGTTTGCGCCAATGATAAAAAATGCTCATCAACATAATTATAGTGATGGCCTTTCTCCGTAGGAAACCATCTGTTCCAAAACCTGCCGGCCTCGCCGGGAGCAAACGCTCCCTCGGGATGCCCATAATTGCTATTAAATCCTTCGTTATCGGAGTCGAATTTATGCCGTTTTTTTTCTGTAACTGTAACCGGAGCCCATGGAATATTTGCAGCATATTCGGTAAAATATGCGAAGTGCCATGCTTGTGTTATAAGTTGATACAACAGTGTCGTGCCGCTACGAGGTGCGCCAACAATAAATACTGGGCTATTTTTCAGTTTGAGTGAGTTATGTCGCATTTTTATTGCTTCTAGCGGCCCTAGAATGTATTTGTATATCTGTGGTATCATGTATTAAATCATATTCTTATAAATTCTTATATAGCGCTATTAAGTTTTGTTCCGTAATTGACCACAAATACTTTTTCTTCAAAACAGAAAAGCCACCTTTCAGGGCATCTCTATTGTTTAGTATTACTGACAATTTATTTACAAAATCATCAGGATTATCGTGTTCATAGGTTACTCCTATCTTTTCGGTCTCGACAACCCGCTGAACCGATTTGCAATTACTTGTCAATATTGGTTTATTGCTTAACATGTACTCGTACAATTTGTTGGGCGAAGAATTATCTGTTTGCTCCGATTTTAAATGAGGAATTAATGCAATATCGGATTTCATAAGCATGCTAAAAACTTCTTTATAGGGCTTATGTCCATGAAAAGTCACATAGTCTGCAACTTGAAGTTCCTGCGCTAAGTGCCTAAGATGGTGTACATAACTACCATCTCCCACAATCCAAAGTCGCATTTTGGGATATTTTGTAATGACTTTTGGTAATGCATTTATAACAATTTGTAAGCCTCTGTGCTTGTTTATTCCACCTGAATAAAACAGCGTTAGGAATTCGGGATTGGAATTACCAGAAAAACTATCGAGCATAGCGTCGGTTAAAGTATTTTCTACTTCATAAATCATGTCTCGGTTGACTCCCAATGCATGAATTCTATCGCCCATTTCTTGTACTACGACCACCACAGCATCGGCAAGGTGGGTCATTTTTTTTTCATAATTTCGCCATTGTTTATTTGATGACAGTATTCGCCCCATAAACGTATTGGTATGGTGAGCAATTTCCATGGCGGCCGGCCAATTCTCATGTAAATCAAGCACAAAATGGAGTTTAAATTCACGCTTCATTTCGTATCCAATTTTTGCAAGTGGCAAATCATGAACATGTATAGCATCAAAGGCATGAGTACTGAGAATATCACGAATATAGTTTCGCCAAAAATTGAAATAAATCGGAAATTTCAAACATCCTACACTCGATTTGAATACAACATTTGAAATTTTACGTCTGAATACTTGACACCCAGTTGTTAGCATTTCTTCTTTTTCAAATAGTCGCTTATGCGAAATAGTTGCAATACTAACCGAATGCCCTGCTTTAATCAGCGTATCAATCTCTTTCTCAACCCGTATATCGTGTGGAAATTCTTTTTCAAGAAGCATTAAAATATTCACAGCAGCCCTTTTTTTAATCATAATTTAACCGACAAAGCTAACATTTTTCTATTTATTGTTTTATATATTCAATAGATAACAGTGTTTTTAAGTGTTTAGAACGATTTTTTTTTCTAATTAAATATTGCACGATAATTGCAGCTCCGGGATCATATCAACAAAATATTTTACAACCATGATGAAGCTCATATCTATATTGCTATTAACAAGTTTAACATTAGTATCTTACTCTCAAAAATTTCAGGAAACCAGACGGTTCGATGCTCCCACATCGGTAAAAATAGATGGGAAAATGTTGGTGAAATTCCACAAGGCCGAAGATGTTGAGGTAGTTATTAATACTGAAAAGGTAGACCTGAAAGACATTTACACCAAATATTCGGGAGAAGAACTTTTAGTTCGGGTTGAACCACTTGACATTGAAGGAGGTAAAGTTACTGTCGATCTGTATTTACCGCCCTTCACAACCATCCAGATCTCGCGGGGAGCTGCCGCACGTGTTCAGCACGAATTACTCTTGAATAATTTCGAAGCAACGGTTTCATCCGGTGCTACACTAAACCTGCATTTGGATCTGGAAAACCTGACTGCAAAAGTCGCCTCGGGTGGATTTCTGGAACTTTTCGGCAATCTTAAACACCTTGAAGCGAAAGCTGTAACAAGTGGTAAAATACGAACTGATAGTTTGACATTACAAACAGCAAAACTTAAAGCACGTTCTGGAGGCTTTATTGCTGCAAATCCGAAAGAAAATGCCGAACTTAGAGCAACATTTGGTGGTGAAATAAAACTGTTAGAACTTGTTAAAACCAAAACGGTTTCAACATTTTTTAAAGGTGAAATAATCGAAGACGACCAAAACAATTAACCAGATTAATATTTAACAAAAAAAACGGAATTGTGTCGAAACCTTCCATATCTGTCATAGGCGCCGGAAATGTTGCTACATCGCTCGTTCCGGCACTTTTAAAAAGTGGTTATCCAATTAAACTATTAGCCGCACGTACGGAAAAACACTTGAAAGATCTGGCAAAACGCCATAATTTACCCTACACAACAGATATTACCGCGACTAGTGCCGATGTAATCATTATTTGCACAAGCGATAATTCCATTGAAAAAGTAGCCGCCACACTCCCATCGAAACCAAACCAGCTCGTACTTCACACAGCCGGTAGTGTGTCGTTAAATACAATTAGTCAATACCATGCACATAGTGGAGTGCTTTACCCACTGCAAACCTTCTCTGCCGAACGAACAATTCCTTTTTCGGAAGTACCTTTGTGCATCGAAACACATCAAAAAAGCGATTTTGTCCAAATCAACGCAATTGCAACTTCTATATCGCAGAAAGTGAGAACCATAGATAGTTCTGAACGACTAAAAATTCACACTGCGGCAGTTTTTGTATGCAATTTTACCAACCTCATGTATAGCTATGGTGCTGATATAATGGAAAATGCAGGTCTTGACTTCGAAATTTTACGCCCCTTAATTGAGGAGACAACACGAAAAGCAACCACACACAACCCAAAAAAAGTACAAACCGGACCGGCTCTTCGCATGGATACCTCTACTATGGAAATGCACGAAAAGCAATTAGATGAACCAATGGCAAAAATATACAAAGTGCTGTCGCAGTGGATTATCGAATTTTTCAACCCCAAAAATCGGTAGCAATTTCATTAAAACATATTATGTAATCATTCAGCCGTTGGCAATTTTGCATCTAATTTAACCTACACGCAAAAAACATACGTAATTTAAATTACCACGCAACGAATAAAAAGAGATACGAAGAATTTGCGCATAAATTTGAAACACCTTTCTGTTTTGACATACAATTGCACAACGAAAATATTATCTTTAACCTTTGAAATTAATAAAAATGAACGATGCTTCCTCACTTACTAAAGAGGAAAGTAAATACGAAAAAAAACATGAAAAAGAATTTCAAAGAACGACTCTCAGATGTTAAAGCCTTTGTATTCGACGTCGACGGCGTTTTTACGGATGGAACACTCACGCTTTTGCCGGGTGGCGAACAAGCGCGCACCATGAATATCAGAGACGGCTTCGCTATAAAATACGCAGTTGAACAAGGTTACCCCATAGCTATTATCACGGGAGGAGATGATGAACCCGTACGTTGGCGGTTTAATCGTTTGGGTGTAAAACACGTGTACTTACCTTCAAGTGATAAAGTAACCGATTTAAAGTCATTCATTGAAAAAGAGAACATTAACCCGGAAGATGTTCTTTATATGGGAGACGATTTGCCCGATTGGGAGGTGATGCAAATGGTAGGCGTTCCAACTTGTCCCTGCGATGCCGACAGCGAAATACAAAAAATATCTTATTACACTTCAGATAAGAAAGGAGGCGAAGGATGTGTAAGAGACGTTATAGAACAAGTTCTTCGTGCACAACATAACTGGCTAACTCAAAAGTAAATACTATGCAAACGTTTTTTCGACTTATTCGATGGCCAAACCTCATTATTATTCCGTTGGTAATGGCCGCCATTCGGTTTGCCGTGCTGGAACCCATGCTACTTGTTTCAGGTTTGCAACCCGCCATGCCACTCAGCCACTTTTGGATGATGGTGGCCGCCACCATGTTTTTAGGTTCGGGCGGTTATATTATTAACGATTACTTCGATCGAAAAATTGATTTAATTAACAAGCCCGGAAGGGTAATTGTAGGTCAAAAAATAAGTCGGATTTATACCATTACCCTACACATCATATTTAATGTAATAGCTATAGTCATTGGTTTTTGGTTGGCCTGGCAGGTGCATCTTTGGTGGGTGGCAGCCATTTACCTCATGATAAGTGGAATATTTTGGTTTTACTCCACCACATATAAACGAATGTTTTTAGTAGGAAATATTATTGTTTCAGTTCTAACAGCCATGGTTCCCTTGCAAGTTCTCCTTTTTGAATATACGTACATGGCGAACGAAGGTGTGTGGAGCACAATTCAACGACCACTTGAAAACAATTTACACATCATTGCGCTTTGGGTCATTGCATTTTCATTTTTCGCTTTCATGACGAACCTAATTCGAGAAATTGTGAAAGATTTTGAAGATATCAGAGGCGATATGCGCTATGGCAGACAATCGGTTCCTATTGTTTTGGGAGCCATTAAAAGCAAATGGCTAGTACAACTATTGACAGTCACTACTATTGCTGCCATTTTATATGTGGCTACACGAGTGGTAAACGACACCCTTTCGTGGATTTATATTCCGATATTTGTGCTCATTCCTCTGTTTCTACACATGTATTGGGTACACTACGCCACAAAAAAGAAAGATTTTCATCGCATTAGTCAATTAATGAAGATTATTATGCTTACCGGTTTGCTATACTGCCTTATCGTTTGGTATAATGTAATACAAATTGTATGATCGAAAAAATCAATAATACCTATTCCATTACACTGGGATCGGGTTCGCCCCGTCGACAAAATTTACTGAAAGATCTGGGACTGGATTTTAAGGTGGAAACACTTCCTACCGATGAGAGCTATCCCGAATATTTGTCGGCAAAGCAAGTTGCCGAACATATTGCAGAGAATAAAGCAGCAGCTTTCCCCTTGCCAAAAAAAAATGCGTTGATTATTACTGCCGACACCATTGTTGCAGTTGATAATCTGATTTTAGGCAAACCTACTGATTCGCATGACGCCCGGCAAATGTTACAATTACTCTCCGGCAACACGCATGAAGTAATTACCGGCGTCTGTATCCGAAGCGCTGCCAAGACTCATATTTTTAGCGCAACAACAAAAGTTACTTTCGATCAGTTGACACCTGAATTTATTGCTGACTATATAGAAAAGTATAAACCTTTCGACAAGGCGGGAGCCTACGGTATACAAGAGTGGTTTGGTTTAGTCGCAGTTACGCATATCGAAGGAAGTTTTTTTAACGTAATGGGACTTCCTGTACAATTGCTCTACAAGGAATTATTAAATATTGTTGAATTATAAATCAAATGAAAATGAGAAAAGGATTTTTATTACTATTTATCATTTTATTCATTAGTCTACCGCTTCTGCGTGCAGCGGAAGGTATGTGGATGCCCATTTTACTAAAAAAATACACCATTGAGGAAATGCAAAAGGCTGGTTTTAAACTAACTGCTGAAGATATTTACGATATTAACAAGGCTTCACTAAAAGATGCCGTAGTTGGTTTGGGTTATAATGGACGCCCATTTTCACATTTTTGCAGTGGAGAACTGGTTTCCGATCAGGGACTAATGCTAACAAATCACCATTGTGCATATAGAGCCATCCAAAAACACAGCACACTGGAACACGACTATTTGACCGATGGTTTTTGGGCTTATAATAAAGATGAAGAGCTTGCAAACCCATGGATTACCGCCTCATTTCTAAAACGCATGGAGGATGTGACAAGTGAAGTTTTAAAAGGCATAACAGACGAAATGACGGAAGAAGAGCGGGAAGCAACAATTATAGAGAACCAAAAATCAATAATTGAAAAAACAGAAGAAGGAACACATTACCGTGCGAGTATTAAACAGTTCTTTGCTGGAAACGAATATTATATGTCGGTTTACGAAATTTTTGAAGATGTACGTTTAGTGGGCGCCCCCCCATCGGCCATTGGGAAATTTGGCGGCGATACAGACAACTGGTCGTGGCCTCGCCATACAGGCGATTTTGCCATGTTCCGCATTTACGCATCGAAAACGAACGAACCGAACGAATACAGCGAGGAAAATGTTCCTTACAAACCGGTAATGCATTACGAAATTTCTGTCAAAGGGATTAACAAAGGCGATTTCACCATGGTTTTGGGGTATCCGGGAACTACAGAGCAACACTTGCCTTCATTTGCCGTAGAGCTGAAGAAAAACCACATTAATCCTTTACGTATCGACCTGCGTGGTAAGCGGCTAAATATCATGAATAAATACATGGAAAAGGATAAAGGTGTGCGAATTCAATATGCATCAAAATATGCCGGAATTGCCAATGGATGGAAAAAGTGGATTGGTGAAAATAATGGCATGGATCGGTTTGAAACGATAAAAAATAAAAAAATACTGGAAAACGAATTCGAACTCTGGGCAAAATCAAACAAAGCATATCAAGGAATTATTGAGGCGTACAAAAACAAATATGAAGCCCTCACTCCTCTTCAGGAAGGTTTTTACTATGCTATAGAGGCAGTTCTTTCTATCGAAACAGTTGACTTTGCCGGACAGTTTTCGCGATTGGTAGACGATGCTAAAAAAGAAGACAATCAGGAAAAAGTTAAGAAAGACATTGAAAACCTGAAAGAAAGAGCAGAAACTCATTTTAAAGACTTTTATACGCCTATCGACAAAGAAATTACTGCAGAAGTTCTCCACGTTTATATTAATGATGCACCAAAAGCATATTTACCGGAAATTATTAAAGAAATTGACGGCAAATATAAAGGTGACATGCAAAAGTACGCTAAAAAGCTTTTCGATAAAACAATCTTTAGCGATAAAGAGCAAGTGCTCGACTTGTTAAACAATTTCAGCAGTAAGGATTACAAAAAAATTGAGAAAGATCCAGCTTACCAGGTAAATGATCACGTGGTTGAATTTTACAAGGAGAACATCCAACCTGAGTATGCAAATCATTCTGACGAAATCGATATTTTAGATCGCAAATATGTAGCCGGGCTGCGCCAAATGCAATCGGATGAAAACTTCTACCCTGATGCAAACTCAACATTCCGAATTGGGTATGGCAAGGTAGATGGCTACGAACCGCGCGATGGTGTTGCATATTCATATCAAACCACGTTGAAAGGTATTATTGAAAAAGATAATCCCGAAATTTATGATTACCGTGTTCCTGAGAAACTTAAAAAACTATACAAAACAAAAGATTTTGGTGTGTATACGAACGACAACGGCGAAGTGCCCGTGTGCTTTATTGGTACAAACCATACTACAGGCGGAAACTCAGGCAGCCCGGTTTTAAATGCCGAAGGCCGGTTAATCGGCATCAACTTCGATCGTGCGTGGGAAGGCGTGATGAGCGATATTACATACAAACCCGAAATTTGTAGAAACATTATGCTCGATATACGCTACGTACTATTTATTGTAGACAAATATGCCGAAGCACAAAACCTAATCGACGAAATGATAATAGTTAAATAACATTGCAAACTTAACACCTTAAAAAAAGCTGTTCGGGTTTTCGAACAGCTTTTTTTTTGTACTTATCATGGCGAACTCCATATGACCATTAAATCAAGCACTCAGAAAAGTAGGTAGTTTTCATGCTGGCACTATGTAAGATATTAATATTCAGTATTTTGATTAATACAATTATGCCGCACCTGGCGGCGCTCGTTTATTACGTTATCATAAAATTTCTACCATAATTTCGCATCTATCGGTGCTTTCTGAAATATACCAAGCCGCGCCCGCATTGAGCTTATCGAAATGTTATGGTAGAAAAAGTAGTCAAAAATGGAATATCGCTGCGACGTACAGTAAAAAGTATATTAAAGAAATTATCGGCGAAAGTGTGTGAAGCAGAATAGAATTAATTTACATAATTCATTATTTTACAGCTCATTAAGAGAGGAAAACATACTTCTAAACAATCGATGCATACAAAAAAGCACCTTAACAATTTAGCAATATAACACTAAAACAGCTTACGTTTTTTTCTAACGATAGCATATGCTATTTTCGAAAATCCATTTTCATTTAAAACCGTTTCAAATACTTTGCTATCATTTGCACAACACTCCAACACTAAATCCTGATGTTCATATTCACTGTAAAGTTGTCCAACAATAAGTTGAAAAATATGTTTTGCGTTTTTTTCATTTTCACTGACACAAAATAATAAGTATACGCGATTGTGGAAGCGCAACACATAGCCCAGTCCTTCCAAATTGTTTGTCTCTGAATATACTCCATAAGCTGTTCCGAAACTAGATCGAGAACTAAAAGATACAATGCGCCGCATGGCTAAAATATCGCGACTATTAATTTTACCGCCATACACACGCAGTAGAAAGTTTATAATAACGGCTAATTGCACTCCCTTATTTACGTACATTCCGTTCCCCCCGGCAGTAGTTGCGATCCCTACAGGCTTGTGCTGTGTATCTGATGCATAAATGAGATCTTTATTGTAAGTGTGACGAATAACCTGCTTAAAGCCATGAAAAGATTGGCCATTCATCACGTTTAAGGGAATTTGAAAATGCTTATATTTTTCGGCAACAGCCAATAAAAATGCTTCCGTTTTTTCGTGGGTAAGTGGTACGGTAGAAAAAACACCAAGTTGTGGAACAATAGAAAGTGCCCGAATACGCCATTTGCCGCGAATATGCCACAGTGGAATGGGCAATACCGCCTCATAGTCTCCTTCTATAATGGCATCCCAACGCTCTGCTATGGCGTCCAGATACCATGAGTAGGCATAAACCAGTGTGTTGAATGATTTATTGATGCAGATATCCCATTTTCGAGTATCAATATTAGTATACGTTACGTATTTGAGCGCGTACTTTTTTGTTTCTTCGGGCTTCTTCATTCATTTGTATATAATTCCCACTTAAGTAATCAACATTACCTGCCATTTTGAAATGACAACGATCTGTAAATTATCACAAAAAAAGAAATACTCACACAGAACTTACCTTGTTGCAACAATTTTAATTGGTAATTCAATGGTACATATGTACTTTATTTCACGGCATATTCAACCACTTTCTCGTACAATCCGTCCCAGCCGCGCCATGGTGAAATTCCACTTAACGACTCGTTATGCCACACTGTATTTAACTCTCCCCCAACCGCTTTTACTTTATCGATTAACACCGTGGCCTGTTCGAACGCCTCATTGGGTGATAGTTTGCTGTAAAAGTTAAGCGTTGCATCCATAATCTGAAACGGATGTATTCGAAGGTTTGTTGATTGGTTTTGTTTTAAATTGAAAAAATTATACTGACCGGCAAATCCCGAACGGAAACCCATTCTGGAAGCATAACCCATAGAATAATCGTGAGTTAGCCCCTTGCTGAGTAATTGCTCATATGATTGAGGCATTTTAAATTTAATAAAATGGTATCGATTACTCATCACCTGATCTTCAATTATATCCGCCATGTATTCAATCTCATCTTTTAAATGAAACTGATTATCAGAGGAGGCAAACGATGCGTGAATACCTACCTCTTCCAATTGGTGATACCTTTTTATAAGTGCCTGTAAGTATTTATTGGCAGGTGAAATCGATTTATCGTTACCACCATAATTCCCCAGCAAAAAGAAAATGATTGGTTTTAGATTGTATTTATGATGAATCCGATCCATTTCGTCATAAGTATCAAACGGATCGCGCTCCCTACCCATCAACACATTCGAACGCTTTCCAAAATCGGTAAAACGGTGTTTAACCATGTTCATAAGCATGCCGCCACCTGTACGAAACCATCCTTTATGAAGGTATGCCCATGCACTGTCGATATCGATAGTTGGCCGGT
Source organism: Salinivirgaceae bacterium (assembly GCA_027858775.1). Classification (GTDB taxonomy): domain Bacteria; phylum Bacteroidota; class Bacteroidia; order Bacteroidales; family Salinivirgaceae; genus Salinivirga. The sequence continues at coordinate 50,824 of JAQICA010000154.1, forward strand.
AAGTATATTCAGGCTTTCGCAATTCAAGCTTCGGATACCGATGTAAAATCAGCTCACGCAAGCGGTTAAGCCAGATATTTACCACCGGATCGTATAAAAATGCATTTTTCCAGGCAAGACTATTCCTCGGGTCGTACCTGTCAAACCGATCGCGCTTAGCATACAAATACTCTTCGTACCGCGAAATCATAAAAAAAGTGGCAGCAAATACATCAAACGGCAAATCGCCCTTCGACACCTTATAAAAGATCTTCACATTATCCCACTCTCCCACTTGTATTTGGTGTTCGGTTACATCTTCCTGAAAAAGCAATAGCACCGGAAAAATTCGCACGCTCTGATCATTAAAATTTTCCATCGAATAGTTAAGCTTTGGTCCCAACTCATTCTTGAACATTTCGGCATCGGTAGTAACTGTATAATCGATGCCGAAATAATCTTTCAATACAAAATCCAGTGTATATAATAATCGGTTCGTTTTTTTGTGTGTATAAACTGTGAGCATATTCTATATCTTATATAAATCAATTAACGTTTTTTCTTCGTTTTCCCAACAAAGTACTTCTGCGGCTCTTGCCAATGCAGGTTCAAATGTATGGTGTTTATCGTAAATATTCTGTATTTGTTGCGCCAATTTTTCGGGCTGTCTGCTTTGGATCACTTCGCCAACTTTATAATTAGTGACAATTTCGGCCATAGCAGGCAAATCTGACACCATAACCGGAACTTGCGCTTGAATATAATCGAAAAGTTTATTAGGCAGCGCGTAATAATAATTTTTTCCCAAATTTTCTTCCCAGCTCAATCCAATATGCGCCCGACGTGTTACCGAAGCCAAATCGGCAAACGCCAAATGCCCTTTAAAAACCACATTCTCCAGTTTTTGATCGGTAACTATTTGCTTTAATTCGTTTTCCAAATCGCCTGTACCGCAAATAATTAAGATAAAGCCCGGCAAATATTTCATGGTTTCAATCATTAATTCAATTCCACGCCCCATATTTAGCGCACCCTGATAAATTAGTGCAGGCTGATCGAATTTTTTGATGGCCATTGGAGGCTGCCGGAATGGAACATTTCTAATTACAGAGACATTTACATGGTACTTATTCGCATAAATATGTGCTATTGGCCTACAAACAGTATAAAACCGTTGGATTCCGGGTATGAAAATTCGTTCGATCAGCTCCCAAATCCGCTTAATTGTTGGTCGGTGCACCAATTCAGGCACTTCTGTAAATAGTTCATGACTATCGAACACAAGTTTCTTTCGACGAAGCGCAGCAGCCACCCGGCATGCAGGTAAGGTATCTAAATCGTTACTAACAACTATTGTAAACTTAGAAAAAAGCAAATAAATAAACAGTCGTAAATTGTAACATAGGTAAAATAATGAACCCGAGTTAATCAATAACCGAAAACGCTTGGTTTGATATGGCCTGTCTATCTTTTTACTCTGCTGCAAGTGCCGCCCCGTTAGAGTAACAGTATAGTTCAAATGCTTTTGCAAACTAACGGCAACCTTGTGAACACGCTGATCGGTCGACAAGTCGTTCGTTACACAGATAATCACATGTGTTTGCTTTTGCATAAGGTATTATACTATTGTTATGAATTTGCAACAATCAAAACTACATTTTTTTTCCGAAAAACAGACCTATTTTCAGGCAAATCGGAAAAGTGTCTCCAATAATAACGTTAGTGAAACGAAGCCAATGATTAAGCTCATTACATGATTATGAATGATAAATTCAACACACAAAACAGACCCGGGGTTTTTCAGGAATAAATTGACGTCTAAGAGTTATTATCATTGCTTTCTTGAAAAGTTATGGAATTTTGCCCGTAATAGAATTCCAATTGCTGCATTACAGTCATATTGAAAAATTATTTTAATTGGGAGTAAATTGGACTTTTCGGGCAAGCACTGTGTATTTTTGCCTATTCACTGTTTTGAAGTAATGGATATTTCCAGACTCTTTTTACGTATTTTTTATAAAAATCCGCTCTGGCCTTGGCTTTACAAAATTATAAGCATTATTTTGTCAGAAAAATTTTATTATGTGGTCATTATCTGAAAATGTAAATATAAAATCGCTTCATACATTTGGCATTCAACATTATTCTTCTGCTCTGTTCTGTTTTACAGAAGCCGATGAATTAATTACGTTTATGGGAGAAAATCGAAATCGATTTTCGCGATTTTTCGCATTGGGCAGTGGCAGTAACTTGTTATTTACCAGTAACTTTCCAGGCTGCCTACTCCAGTCGACCAACACCGACATAGAAGTTATTTCAGATATAGCTGATAAGGTACTTATAAAAGTGGGTGCAGGCAAGGACTGGGACGAACTGGTTGAATGGAGTGTAAAAAACAATTTATACGGAATCGAAAACTTATCGTTAATTCCCGGCACTGTGGGAGCTTCAGCCGTTCAAAACATTGGTGCCTATGGTGTAGAAGTAAATCAACACATCACGCAAGTTGAGGGCGTAAACCTCGATTTACTTAAATTGGAACACATTACAAAGGAAGCATGTAATTATGGCTATCGGGACAGTATTTTTAAGAATGAACTATCTAACCGATTTTTTATCACTCATGTGTATTATCAACTATCGCGAAAAGCGCAGTTTCAATTGGAATACGGAGCCGTAAAAGCTGAAGTGGAAAAACATGGAGCTCCGAGCCTGAAAACGGTTCGCCATGCAATAATCGATATTCGTAGCAGCAAACTGCCCGACCACACTGTTACAGGAAATGCAGGTAGTTTCTTCAAGAATCCTATTATCGACACCGATAAAGCCCGGGAACTGGCAAAAAAACATCCCAATATGCCCATGTATGCGGCTCAGAAAGGAAAAACAAAAATTGCAGCCGGGTGGCTCATCGATCAATGTGGGTTAAAAGGCTTTACAACACCTGAAGGAGCTGGCGTACATTACAAACAAGCATTAGTTCTTATTAATAATGGTGTGCAAAATGGTACGGATATTCTGAAACTTGCTCAGCTTATTCAAAAAACTGTTTCGGATACATTTCACATTTGGCTTGAGCCGGAAGTAACTATTCTGCCATAGTGGTATAAAAAGATATAAATTATTTCCTATCTTTAAACAACCAACTATAAACCAACCTGAAAACCAGCATATGGCAACAAGTCGCTCACAAGAAAATCGATACTTATCGCAAATCGAAGCGCTTCAGGAAGAAAATGAAACGCTAAGAAACAAAGTAGCACGAAATAGTTCCAACAGTAATGAATTAAAATATCAAAATGTATTTTATAATGCACCCATTGGGATACTCCATTACAATGAAGAAGGTGTTATTACCGATTGTAACGATGTTTTTGTAAATATCATAGGCTCCACAAAACAGCGGCTTATTGGGTTTAACATGCTCAAAGAATTAAGGGATACAAAATTACAAAATGCAGTTCAAGAATCGCTTTCTACAGGAATTTCCAGCTACGAAGACCTATACAAATCAGTAACTGCCGATAAGCAAACCCGGGTTCGGATTACCTTCAAGGGGATAACAGATACGCTTGGACAAATTGTAGAAGGAATGGGAATAATTGAAGACATTACATTACAATACAATGCCCGTATAGAACTAGAAAAAAGCGAACATACTTACCGCTCTATTTTTGAACAAAACGCTGTAGGCATAGCCCACATGGCACCCGACGCCACCTTATTGAGAGCAAACTCACGCTTTGCAGCCATTATTGGTCGCGACATGCAATCGATTTATAACGTAGATTTCAAAAGTATTACCCACCCTGATGATCAGAAGTTAGATAGACGATATATTATTAAAGCCCTCAAAAACGAAATCGATGATTTTAGTTTTGAAAAACGATATATTAAGCCCGATAATAGCATTGTTTGGGTAAAACTTTATGGAAAAGTAATCAGAGACAACGCCAACAAATTGCAATACGCAATTATTGCTATTAGCGACATTACGCAACAAAAAGAGGTTCAGGCAGAACTTAAAGGGCAAAAAGAAAAATACTATAAATTGTATTCGCAATACCTCGAACAGAACCGTGAACTAAAAAATTACGTTCATCAATTGGAGGAAGCGAACAAGAACCTAAAAACAGCCAAAGAGCGTGCAGAGGAATCGAACCGGCTCAAAACGGCTTTCCTGACCAATATGAGTCACGATATACGTACACCAATGAATGGTATTTTGGGGTTTACTGACATGCTTAAAAATTCTGATCTTGCCAACGACCTAAGTCAAAGATATACTGAACTCATTTCGCAAAGTGGGCATCGTCTATTAAATGTTATTGACTCACTAATCGATATGAGTAAAATTGAGGCAGGAATTAATGAAATTAACCTGGAAGAAATCGACATTATAGAACATATTGCAAAAATTGCGGCCAATTTTGAGCAAAAAACTACGGAGAAAGGATTACAACTCATAAAAAATTACGATTCAAAGCACGTAAAATCAATAGTAACAGATCCTCTCAAACTGGAACAAATTCTCACAAACGTACTGGATAATGCACTTAAATTTACAAAAAAAGGAAGTATAAAAATATCCATCGATACGAGTGATAGCAGTGTTCTCATTTCTGTTACTGACACGGGTTTCGGCATTGAAAGCGAATATCAGCAAGTAATTTTTGAGCGCTTCAGGCAGGCTCCCGCGAATAGTTATAGTGTTAATGAAGGTGCCGGATTGGGTCTGGCCGTGGCTAAAGGACTAACCCTGCAACTAAATGGTGAAATTTGGGTGGAATCGATTAAAAATGAAGGCTCCACATTCTATATCAGCCTGCCAAAAAATGAATTAAACACGAGCGTGCAACCTTCCAAATCATTGATAGATAAGCACCAAAATGAGATTCTTGATAATTTAATAGCACCAAAAATTTTAATTGTTGAAGATGAGCCTTTGAATTATATTTTAATAGAAGAGCTACTATCCCCCTTTGGCTACAACATATTGCATGCTGTTGATGGGCAAATGGCGCTTGAAATCGTAAAGAAGACACCCGATATTTCGTTAGTTTTAATGGATATAAAGCTTCAGGGAATGAATGGAATTGAGGCCACCAAAAGAATTAGGCAACAGAATAATGATGTGAAAATTATAGCGATATCTGCTTACACAAAACCAGAAATATTTACAGCAGAGACTCTTTCAATATTTGACGACTACATGACTAAACCCATTGAAGCAAAAAAGCTTATTGAAAAAGTAAGACGTTCAGTAAAATAAAAATGCGCCAATAGCAAACTATTCATTAACATCACATTCATTCGAATCTTTTTTTATAAAAAACCGCCAATTTGAAACAATACCTATAGAGGCCATATAAATAAACAAACTACAGTATGTTGAAAAAAAAATTGAAAACACAGTATTATAATAAAAGAATCTTTGTTTTATTATTGTTTCTATTCGTTTCAGGTCAGTTGTTAAATGCTCAAAATACAAATAAACTTGAGGGAATAATTTATAATTCATCAGATTCAACATATTTAGCTTATGTTAATATCTTTATAAGAAGCAACACCTCTGGAACAATAAGTAATGAGCAAGGTGCGTTTTCTTTCTTTTTTAAATCAGACAATACCTCGGATACAGTTGTTTTTTCAGCTATTGGATATGAAACTCAAAAATATTGCATATCTGGCCTTAATAACAAAGAATTAACTATATATCTGCAACCTGCAATTATACCTTTAGAAGAAGTTGTAATTACTCCCCTGAACTCAAAAGAAATAGTTAAAGAAGCTCTTAGTAAAATGGAGCAAAACTATTCTCAAAATGCATCCATTTTGCACTCTTATACACGTCAAATAGTAGAAGAAAACAATAAATATACACGATTTGCAGAAGCCGCATTAGATATTTATAATCCAACATATTTCAGTAATAAAAGGAAACCTCAAAAGCAAAACCTGATAAGGTTAAGAAATTCAAAAGCCAGTTTGGATAAAACACATGAATTAATCAAATATAAAATCAATACAGCTGATTTTGTAGCTAACATTTTCATTAATCAAACACTAAGTTTTTTAGAAGATTTAAATAATTATGAATTTAGCTTTATTGAGCAAATTAATTATGACGATCTTTTACTATATGAAATAAAGTTCACTTCAATTAATGATAAAAATTCGTCTGACTATGACGGTGTTATTTATATCGATCAAGAAACGAAAGCCTTTGTATCGCTTCAATATAAGTACAAATATGACTATATAAAACAAGTTAAAGCCTATATAAATGGGTTCGTAAAAGTTAATTATGAATACCTGGATTATAATTTTAGGATTGACTTCAAAAAAGTAAGTGACAAGTGGCATTTAAGCTATATGAGAAAGGGATATAATATTGATATTTATACAGAGGATAAGTCTATTATTAATTTAAAGGTGCATGCATTTAATGACTTATTAGTTAATAAAACTCAACTTGATGATGTATCTACATTTAAAGGTAGTGAATTAATAAATTACAAAAAGGATATTTATTACCAAATTGGCACTTACGGTAATGAAATATGGAAAAACTTTAATAGAATAGAACCTCCTAAATTTTTGAATAAATGATTTATTTCAACCCAATTGAAAAGGAAAAACATCATAGATAATAAATATATGCTTTTAAGCCTAACGCTCAGGCAATAAATTAATTATTTGCCCCAATATAAACTGAGCAAAAAAAAGCGCCCACCTGATTTTGGTCAGTTGTGCGCTTTTTTTATGCACTAATTATGCTTAGTTGCGATCGATGCAATTTAGATTAGAGAAAGCTTCCTCGAGGCGTTTAACCATCGAATTTTCCAGCTCTCTGAGCCATTTACGCGGATCGTAATATTTTTTGTTGGGTTTATCCTCGCCATCGGGATTGCCAATTTGCGCTTGCAGGTAATCATGGTGCTGCTGGTCGTATTTACGCACACCATCCCAGGCTGCCCACTGGGTATCGGTATCGATATTCATTTTTATAACTCCGTACCCAATGGCTTCGCGAATTTCTTCTACCGAAGACCCCGAACCTCCATGAAATACAAAATTTACAGGTTTAGTATTTGTTCCTTCTTTCTGCTCAATAAATTGCTGCGATTTATCCAGAATCTTTGGAGTCAGCTTTACATTTCCGGGCTTATATACTCCGTGCACATTTCCAAACGATGCAGCGATGGTGAATTTGTCCGAAACTTTCATCAATTCATTATAAGCATAATGCACCTCTTCAGGCTGCGTATAAAGCAATGATGAATCAACACCCGAATTATCTACACCATCTTCTTCGCCACCGGTTACTCCGAGTTCAATTTCAAGCGTCATACCCATTTTCTTCATGCGATGGAGGTATTTTGCAGAAATGGCAATATTCTCCTCCAAAGGCTCTTCCGAAAGATCGAGCATATGCGATGAAAACAAAGGTTTTCCGGTCTTTTTCATATTTTCTTCTGATGCATCGAGCAATCCATCGATCCATGGAAGCAATTTCTTAGCAGCATGGTCTGTATGCAGAATAACCGGTACTCCATAAAGCTCTGCCAAGTGATTGATATGCAATGCAGCTGCAACTCCACCGGCAATAGCGGCTTGCTGGCCTTCGAGACCAATGCCTTTACCTGCATAAAAAGAAGCGCCACCATTAGAAAGTTGGATAATTACCGGTGAATTTACTTTTTTAGCAGCTTCAAGTACAGCATTTGCAGAATTTGTTCCTACTATATTAACTGCCGGAAGCGCAAAACCTTCAGCTTTTGCATGCTTTAAGACTTTGGTAACATCGTCACCAAAAAGTACTCCGGGCTTAACAAGATCAAGTATTTTTGTCATAAGTGTACTATTTTGATTATATAAAAGATAAAGGTACTGTTTTTATTATTTGTGTCAAACGTTCAACAATTTTATATTAAACATGTTGTGCTTTCTTAAAAACTTTTACCGGGAACACCTGAAAAATATTTACTCGTAATAAAATAATGCCCCACCAAATACTGGCAGGGCATCAAAAAAATTATGCTTAATTAATTCTATTTTGTTTTATCAGGAAGAGGTGGGATAGCCGGTTTTTTCACCGGATTTTGTTCAAGCTCCTTCAGAATAACCTCAATAGCTTTATTTAATTGTGCATCTTCGCCCATAAACTCTTTGTATGGGTCGTTATCTATCTCAATATCAGGATCTACGCCATGGCCTTCAATAATAAACTTGCTGCCATCTTTTGCAAAAGGTGCAAATTCGGGCTTCCGAAGGTTGGCTCCATCAATAAACGGCAGCGAACCGGTGATACCAACAACTCCTCCCCATGAGCGTTTTCCAATAATTTTTCCCTCTTTGTGCATTTTAAATCTGTATGGGAATAAATCGCCATCGGAGGCAGAATACCCATTAATTAACAATACTTTAGGGCCGTTTAGCATTCCCGAAGGGCTGTTATCTACAACCTGACGGTTCCGGCGCATGTTATAGAAAACCAATTCGCGGCGCAGGCGCTCCATAATCATGGGCGACACATTTCCACCACCATTACCACGATCATCAATTATTAAAGCTTCTTTATTCAGTTGTGGATAAAAATGTTTCACAAACTCGTTGAGTCCGCCGGGTCCCATATCAGGAATATGAATATAGCCAATACGATCTGAGGCATTATTGACCTTCTCGATGTTCGATTGTACCCAATTATAATAGTACAACTCCGATTCGTCATCGATGGTTTTCACCAAAACTTTACGCACATCTTTTGCATTGGCTTTTTCGCTCACGGTAAGCTCAACCAATTGGTTGGCTTTGCCTGTTAGAAGTTGGTAAAAATCATTGACACTTTTCGTGCTATTTCCATCAACAGCAATAATATAATCGCCTGTATTAACGGCTACGCCAGGCTCTGTAAAGGGTGAACGAGCATCTTTTCGCCAGTTTTCACCTCGTAGTATTTCCTTAACCTGAAAATATCCCGATTTATCGGCTACAATTTTCGCCCCCAGTAAACCGGTTTTAATACGCTCAACATCAGGTCTGTCGCCGCCATTAATGTAGGCATGACCAATATTTAACTCGCCTATTAATTCACCGATAAGGTAATTCAAATCGTTGCGGTGATTAATATATGGAATTAGATCGTAATATTTGTCGTGCATGGCTTTCCAATCTGTTCCATGCATATTTTCGGCATAAAAGAACTCCCGCATCTGGCGCCAGGCCTCTGTATAAATTTGCTTCCACTCCTCTTTTTTGTCGACCCACATTTTCATGTTCGAAACATCAACACTATTTTCTGGTTTCAACTCTCCACCAGGTACATTCTCGACAAAATATTTCCCATTCTGACGAACAAGGACTTTTTCACCGTCGGCTGACACCATAATTGATGTACCTTCAGCTACATCAGTTTCCTTTTTATTTTCAAAATCGTAAACTTTAAGTTTCGATTTATCATCGCCCGATTGTATGGTTGAATAGAATAGTTTGTTTTTCACAGGTTGCAAATTCCAGTAATACCCCGGATCAATAGGCAATACGGTTATACGATCTGCTATTCCTTCTGCATCAACTTTTACAGATGGAGCATCTTTCTTTTCCTCTGCTTTTTCGTCACTTTCGGTTATTGTTTCTACTTCGTCATTTTCGGGAGCAAAAGGCACTTTAGTGTCCTTACTTAAAGGAATTAAATAAATGCGATCCATGTTTTCGTAAGCATAGTTCCATTCTACATCGCTGTAGCTCGGCGAAAAATCGCGTGCCGAAGTAAAATAAATAAACTTGCCACAGGGCGAGAAAATTGGCGATCCGGCGTCGTACCAATTATTTGTAACCGCTATCTTTTCAGTGCTTTCCAGGTTGTACAATTTAATGATGGTCATATCATTTTCCTGCGGTTCGCCAAAAACAATCCATTTTGAATCGGGGCTCCAATTGTAACTGTACACGTGGCCGTATGTTGAATGAACTACTTCGGTTACATTTTTATTTTCAATATTTACGTAGTTCAATTTATAGTCCTGATCGCGCCACACAATTTTCTTACTATCGGGCGACCATTCAAAACTAAAAATATAAGTGTCGTTTGTGGTAACTTTTACCGGCTCGGCATTTTCGGTATTTTCACGAATATAAATCTGGTCTTCACCATCCATATCTGAGATCCATGCCATATACTTACCATCGGGCGACCATGCGGGTTCACGATCATGTGCATTGGCCGATTGTGTTAAATTGTAGGAAATGCCATTTTTTGCAGGCACACTCCATACGTCGCCGCGGGCTCCAAATAAAACGCGCTTACCTTTCGGCGAAATGGTTGCATCATCAATATTTTTTGATGCATCGACGAAAGCATCGCGACCAAAACGCTGATCATTTTTAATCGTAATAGACAACTTCTCAAGTTGCTTATCTTCAAATCGATAAATGTATAGATATCCTTCATTTTCAAAAATAATTCCATCGGTACCCAACGAAGGGAATTTCACATCGTACGTATCAAATTGGGTTACTTTCTCAATTTTTTTACTTTCTGCGCGGTACACATACAAATTCATCGTGCGTTCCCTGTCTGATGCAAAGTACACATCGCCTTTGTACCACATGGGGAAAATATCTTGCGAAACATTATCGGTAAGTTGTTTTGTTTCTTTGGTTTTAAAATCGAATAACCAAATATCGTCAGCCATTCCGCCTTTATAATATTTCCAGGTGCGAAATTCGCGCATTACGCGATTAAATGCCAATTGGTTTCCATCTTCAGAAAACGTATTGAATCCGCCGGTAGCCAGGGGCAGTTGTTCCGACATACCACCGTTTATAGGAACTTTAAACAAGTGGCCAATAAACGAATTGAACGTCACACTGCGACTGCGATACACGATATATTGGCCATCGGGTGTCCACGAAGTTACAATGTTATTTGGTCCCATACGGTCGCTCACATCATCGCGATTCAAAGTAGCGGTATGTGTAAGTCTCTTAGGTTTACCGCCTTCAGCAGGAACCACGTACACCTCCGTATTGCCATCGTATTGACCTGTAAAGGCAATTTGGGAACCGTCGGGCGAAAAGCGTGGAAACATTTCATACCCTTCATGAGATGTTAGTTTGCGCGCTGTTCCATCTACTCTGTCGGCCAGATATATATCTCCGGCATATGAAAACACTACATTGTTTTCATGAAAATCGGGAAAACGCATCATTCGAGCCTCCTGAGCATCCAGCTGACCAAATAAGGCTGAAAGTACTAATAAAATCAATAATTTGTAATGTATCATGTTCACTCTATATTTTAGTTCGTTCGAAATTAACGTTTTTTTTGCAAAACTGTTGAGCCTGACCTATGAAATATCCGAAAACCCAATTAAATTTGTGCCATCGAAAATTCACTGAATATTCACATGATTAATCGTCTTTCAAAATGACAAGACCAACAGCGTTTTACAGTAAGCTTCTTCCATTACTTATAATCTTCACTTTAACAACAAGCACAAATCTTCGTGCAATAAATCCAACCTTCGACACCACTTACCACTGGGTCGACAGTGTATTCAAATCGCTCACTCTCGAGCAGCGAATTGCACAGCTGATAATGGTTGATGCTTACTCGAATAAAGGCAGCGCTCACGAAAAATATATTGAAAAGTTAGTCCGACAATATAACATTGGAGGCATCATATTTTTCCAGGGCGGTCCCGTGAGGCAAGCCACCCTTACTAACCGGTACCAGCAAGCTGCAAAAACACCAATAATGATTGCCATGGACGCTGAGTGGGGACTTGCCATGCGGCTCGATAGTGTGGCGCCGTTTCCACGGCAAATGATGCTGGGAGCCATGAGCAATAATGGTCTTATCTACGATATGGGAACCGCTGTAGCAAAGCAATGCCGCCGATTGGGAGTTCACGTCAATTTTGCTCCTGTTGTGGATGTCAATAATAATTCGCAAAACCCTGTAATCAATAGTCGGTCGTTTGGTGAAAACAAGCATAATGTGCTCAGAAAATCGTTTGCTTACATGCAGGGCATGATTGATAATCGCATGATAGTTACCGCCAAACACTTTCCCGGACATGGCGATACCGATGCCGACTCGCACCATAACCTTCCAGTACTCAACCATTCGAAGGAACGGCTGCATTCGATTGAGCTTTTTCCTTATAAATACCTTATTAAACTAGGACTAAATGGAATTATGGTGGCTCACTTACAGGTAAATGCCCTGGATAATCGTCCCAACAATCCATCGAGCATATCGTACCCTACCATAACCACATTACTCAAAGAACAAATGGGTTATCAGGGGCTTATTTTCACCGATGCTCTCAATATGCGGGGTGTGGCCGATTACTATTCTCCGGGTCAACTGGAAATTAAAGCACTTCAGGCAGGTAATGATGTACTTCTTTACCCCGAAAACGCCGAAACATCAATCAAAGCCATTGCAGCGGCAGTTCGCAACGGAGAACTAAAGGAATCGATTATCAATACACGCTGCAAGCGGGTGCTGGCTGCAAAATACTGGCTCGGCCTCGATCAGAAACAATATGTTGAAACAAAAAACCTGATTGCCGATCTGAATCCGGCCAAAACAGACGAACTTAATCATTGGTTTGCCCGCGAAGCCATTACGCTTATTAAAAATACGAGCAATCATATTCCGTTCAACAATCAGGCACTAAAAAAACTGGCTGTTGTAACACTAGGGAGCGGCGAATCGAACATGTTTCACTTACGAATGAATGATTATACTTCTCCAGACTATTTTTACCTAAGCACACACCCAACCGAAAACGAAATAGCACGAATCAACCACCAACTTAAAAACTACGATAATTGTATTATTGCCGTACAGCGCACAAGCAACTCGCCCTACCGAAAATATAATGTTAATCCGTCCTTAGTATCGGCAGTAAAGCAATTTTCACAAAACAAAAATGCCTCGTTAGTATATTTTGGTAACCCTTACGCACTACAAATGCTAGAGGGAACGGCCAATTATCGTTCAATACTTGTGACCTATCACGATACCGAATACACCCGCGACTATGCTGCACAAATACTCATGGGTGGCCAACCGGCAAAAGGCAAACTTCCGGTAAGCATTGACATGCACAAAGCAGGTAGTGGATATAAAACATCGAAAACCCGACTGGGCTTTGTACACCCCGACATGGTTGGAGCCAACAGTTCTACACTGCTGCAGGCTGATGCCATAGCCCACGAAGCTATTCGGAAAAAGGCTACTCCCGGATGTGTAGTTTTGGCTGCACGCAATGGCAATGTATTCTATCATAAATCATTTGGGCATCATACCTACGATGAAAATAAAACAGTATCGAAATCTGCTATTTACGATCTTGCATCGGTTACTAAAGTTGCAGCCACCATGCCGGCTCTCATGTACTTTTACGACCGCAACCAACTGGATTTGGACAAAACAATTGGCGATTATCTCGACTTGCCCGAAAATTCAAATACCGGTTCGCGTAAATTGCTCGATGCCCTTATTCACCAGGCACGGCTTAAGGCTTGGTTCCCATTTTACAGAAAAATGATTGATTCCACACATACGTTTAAGCCACGCTTTTTTGCAACAGAAAAATCGGATCGATTCAATATTCACGTGGCGCAAAATGTTTATGCATCACACGATGCTGTCGATACACTTTTTCATATTTTAGATACCTTACCGTTGCTCGAAAAAAAGAAATACACATATAGCGATATTGGTTACTACTACTATTACAAAATAGTTGAAAAATTAAGTAACCAGTCCTTCGACGAATTTCTAGATGAAACCTTCTACTCACCAATGGGTTGTGGCACAACTGGGTTTAATCCACTTAACAGACATTCCATTTCAGAAATTGTACCTACCGAGCACGATACGATTTTTCGAAAACAAACAATAAACGGCTACGTACACGACCCGGGAGCTGCAATTTTAGGTGGTGTATGCGGGCACGCGGGATTATTTTCATCGGCGTTAGATTTGGCCAAAGTAGGCCAGTTATTTCTCAATGGCGGAAAATATGGTAGCGAAACATTTATCAGTAAATCAACAATTGACTTATTCACCAAAGCGAGTTTTACATCACAAGACAATCGACGGGGAATTGGTTTCGACAAACCAGAATATCGCAAGAACTACATCGGTCCCACTTTTTGGGGAATTCCACTGGAAAGCTACGGTCATAGTGGTTTTACAGGTACTTATTTATGGTGTGACCCTGAAAGCGGAATTTTGTACGTGTTTTTAAGTAACCGTATTCATCCCGATGCAGCCAACCGTATGCTTATTCGCGACGACATCAGAACACGCATTCACAAAGTGTTTTACAATGCCATAAATTCCGAATTAGAGCAGGAGCAATCAAACAATGAATCGTAAAAGCACCAACCACTTAAACATAGAATTAGTATAAATTAGAAAAATGTTATATAACAAGTTATCTATTTTTTCATATCAAACAGAGTATAACTACTTTTGCCCAAGAATGAAATACATTTTTAATAACATTCAATTAAATCATATCACAATATGAAACCAACGCATATCGAGCACATCGGCATTGCCGTAAAGAATCTTACCGATGCAATCCCTTATTACGAGAAAGTACTTGGATTAGAGTGCTATGCCGTAGAGGAGGTTAAAGACCAAAAAGTAAAAACGGCATTTTTTAAAGTCGGGGAAACAAAAATTGAACTCTTAGAGTCAACCGACCCTGAAGGGCCAATTGGAAAATTTCTTGCAAAAAAAGGAGAAGGCATACATCACATAGCCTTTGCTGTGCCTGAAGTAAACCAAGCTTTAAAAGATGTTGATGAACAAGGAGTACAGACCATCGATAAAACAGGTCGCAAAGGTGCTGAAGGTCTTAACATAGGCTTTTTGCATCCAAAATCGACGTTTGGTGTGCTCACAGAACTCTGCAGCGAATAATAACAAATTTTATAAATAACCAGATACATACATAATGTCTACGCAAGATAAAGTAAAAGAACTCATCAAGCTTCGGGAAGAAGCCTATTTGGGTGGAGGACAAAAAAGGATTGATGCTCAGCATGCCAAGGGCAAATTAACTGCACGCGAACGTATCGAAGAACTATTGGACGAAGGTAGTTTCGAAGAATTCGACATGTTTGTTACGCACCGCTGTACCAACTTTGGTATGGAAAAGAATAAAGTTCTCGGTGATGGTGTTGTTACAGGACACGGAACTATCGATGGACGGAAAGTATTCGTTTTTTCGCAGGATTTTACCGTTTTTGGAGGCTCGCTTTCGGAAACGTTTGCACAAAAAATCTGCAAAATTATGGACAAGGCCATGGAGGTTGGTGCTCCGGTAATTGGAATTAACGATTCAGGTGGTGCTCGTATTCAGGAAGGTGTAACTTCACTGGCAGGTTACGCAGAAATTTTTGAACGCAACATTTTGGCATCAGGCGTAATTCCACAAATTTCGGCCATTTTCGGACCTTGTGCAGGTGGTGCTGTATACTCTCCTGCCCTCACCGATTTCATTATGATGACCGAGGAAAACTCGTATATGTTCGTTACCGGACCTAAAGTAGTAAAAACCGTAACTGGCGAGGATATCTCTACCGAAGATCTGGGAGGAGCAAAAGTGCACGCTTCAAAATCGGGTATTTCGCATTTCTTGCTAGAAAGCGAACAAGAAGGATTATTGCTTATTCGCAAACTGCTCGAGTACCTTCCACAAAATAATCTTGAAGAGCCCATCACAACCGAATGTAGCGATCCCATCGATCGAATGGAAGATGTGTTAAACACCATGGTTCCGGAAAATCCGAACATTCCGTATGATATGAATGAGGTGATTGAAACAATGGTTGACTACGGTGAGTTTTTGGAAGTACACCGAAACTACGCTAAAAATATCATCACCGGATTTGCTAAATTTCATGGACAGCCGGTTGCAATAATTGCCAACCAACCGAATTACTTAGCTGGCGTGTTAGACATTAACGCATCACGTAAAGCAGCACGTTTTGTACGCTTTGCCGATGCATTTAACATTCCAATTATTACATTAGTTGATGTTCCCGGATTTTTGCCCGGTAGTGGTCAGGAATCAGGCGGTATCATTATCCATGGTGCAAAATTGCTTTTTGCATATGGTGAAGCTACGGTTCCAAAAATCACGATCTCAATCCGCAAATCGTACGGTGGAGCTCACGATGTGATGAGTTGTAAACAGCTACGTGGCGATTTAAACTACGCATGGCCATCGGCAGAAATTGCAGTAATGGGAGCTAAAGGTGCAACTGAAGTTCTTGAAGGAAGAGCGCTAAAAGAACTCAAAACCGACGAAGAACGTGCTGCGTTTATGGCGAAAAAAGTTGATGAGTACAACAAAGAATTCTCAAACCCATACAAAGCAGCAGCGTTGGGTTACATCGATGATGTAATTGAACCCCGAAACACACGGTTCCGTATTTGCCGCGGTTTAGACCTGTTGGCAACGAAAAAAGTGGTTAATCCACCAAAAAAACATTCAAATATCCCATTGTAAACTATGAATATGATGAATATAATAGCATCGGTAGCAAGTCAGGGAGGCTATACTATTGCT
Source organism: Salinivirgaceae bacterium (assembly GCA_027858775.1). Classification (GTDB taxonomy): domain Bacteria; phylum Bacteroidota; class Bacteroidia; order Bacteroidales; family Salinivirgaceae; genus Salinivirga. Next base: position 67,413 of record JAQICA010000154.1, read on the forward strand.
CTGGTAGGAATACTAGTAGTTTTTGGAGCACTGGTATTGCTGTACATGCTTTTCGCACAACTGCCAAAAATCATTAACATGAATATTCGCAGTAAATTGCGTCGCGAAGGAAAGTATGAATGCGCTGAAGAAGACGATTTTTCACTATCTGGTGATGTAAGTGCAGCTATTGCCACGGCATTAAATCTGTACTACAGTGATGTGCACGACGAGGAGTCAAACATTATCACCATTAAGAATATGTCGAAAAAGTATTCGCCCTGGAGCTCAAAGATTTACGGAGTACAAAATCAACCATTTCAACGATAATTTTCGTAAGATAATCAAAATGAAAATATTCAAATTTATCATAAAAGGTCAGAAATACGACGTGTCTGTCAAAGAATCTGACGAAAATCACCTCAATGTAGAAGTGAATGGAACTACCTACAAAGTAGAGGTAGAACAAAATGCCATGACCAAAAAAACGCCAAAGTTGGTTCGTAAGCCGGTTGCAAAACAGCCCGGAGAAGGCAAACTGAAAAAAACCGAATCAACCGGTGGTTTCAAAGTAAAAGCACCACTACCCGGAAGTATTTTTAAGATAAACGTTAAACCGGGAGACAGCGTTATTAAAGGTCAAACATTGCTTATTATGGAAGCCATGAAAATGGAAAATAATATTCAGTCAGAAAAAGATGGCGTAGTGAAGGACATTAAAGTCAGCGTTGGAGACAGTGTTCTTCAGGATGACGTTTTACTCGAATTGGAATAAAATCATGCTAAAAAATATAACCATGCAAAGAATATTTCTGCTGATCATTACCATTTTCTTAACCGGCATTACTGCCCTGCAGGCTCAAAAGGAAGAAATTGCTCAGCAGTTACTAAAAGGAAAATGGCTTAACGAAGCCGAAGGCTACATTCCACGGCCGAGAGCGGATGACGAGAGCGGAACACAAAGAACGGTATCGCGCCTTAAAACGGTGACTTTTAAAGCCGGCGGTACTTTTGAGATGGACTCAATTAAAACCCACTATCCGGGAAAATGGAAAGTTGTGGGAAACAAGGTTGTACTAACATACACACCAAAAAAAGTTATCCATTTTCATAAAAATACCGACCCGAACGACCGTTCATCTGATTATAAAACAACAGACGAAATGGTCGACCTTGGCACAAGAGAGGGATATATTAAAGATGGTAAACTATACATGGAACATACCATCTATGAAAATTATTCGGGTGCTACTGCAGGACTGTTATCGTTTTACGAATACTCGGGTTTTGCCAATGCAACAGGAGGCAACTTAATAATGATTGTTGTGGGTCTGTTTTTTATCTTTTTGGCCATTAAATACGATTACGAACCATTGCTACTTATTCCTATTGGAACAGGTATTTTAATTGGTAATATACCAATGTTCCAGGGAGTTGACTTCAATTTACAATTAGGTGTTTATGAGCCCGGTAGCGTAATGAATTACCTTTACGGAGGTGTAATGCAGGGATGGTATCCGCCACTTATCTTTTTGGGTATTGGTGCCATGACAGACTTTTCGTCACTCATGTCGAACCCACGCCTAATGTTACTTGGAGCAGCTGCACAGGTGGGTATTTTCATTACATTTTTGGGAGCACTCTATTTAGGATTTGCTCCGGCAGAAGCAGGTGCAATAGGTATTATTGGAGGTGCCGATGGCCCTACAGCTATTTTCTTATCATCGAAACTGGCCAATGGAATAAATATTATTGGGTACACCGCAGGTGGAGATCCAATACTGGTTAAAAACCTTATTGGCCCCATTGCAATTGCAGCATACTCTTACATGGCTCTTGTGCCGGTAATTCAACCACCGGTAATAAAGTTGCTTACATCAAAACGCGAACGTCGCATTAAAATGCGTTCGCCAAGAGCCGTATCAAGATTGGAAAAAATTCTTTTTCCTATATTTGGATTGCTTATTACTGCCTTTATAGCGCCTACATCACTCCCTCTACTTGGAATGCTTTTCTTTGGAAACCTTCTGAAAGAAAGTGGTGTAACCGGACGATTGGCCAATACTGCCAGCAATGCCCTAATCGATACCATTACAATTTTGCTTGGATTAACCGTAGGTGCATCGACTCAGGCCGATGTATTCCTTACCAAAGACTCTATTCAAATTTTTGCACTGGGTGCAGGATCATTTGTTATTGCGACCATGGGAGGATTGATTTTTGCAAAAATTATGAACTGGCTTTCACCAAAAAGCAACCCAATCAACCCAATGATTGGAGCTGCGGGTGTGTCGGCCGTTCCTGATAGTGCACGTGTGGTGCAAAATATGGGAATTAAAGAAGATCCGACCAACTATTTGTTAATGCACGCTATGGCACCAAACGTATCTGGTGTTATTGGTTCTGCTGTTGGGGCGGGTATTTTGCTTAGCTTCTTAATGTAATTTTTTATTACACATATATTAAAGCAGGCTTCGACTTTGAAGCCTGCTTTTTTTATGTCTATATATTACTTAAAATGCTCTAAAACTTCCACTTTTGTCGGCCAAGAAAAATTAGTTTGCAAAATTGTAAAGAAATATGCACGTCCGTTTGTTCTAACCTAAACCTCTAATATGCTATTGGAGAACATAAGAAAACATGATGCAAAACATGCTTTTTTCGAAACCCTGACAAAACTCATTCTTTTTGACAAATATATCGGCCATTTTGAGCTATCAAAAAAAACGCTTGACATATGTATAAAATAACGCAACACCCTATTCTAGATGTATCGGTCGGTGAAACAAGTCAATTTTCGTACAATGGCCGAAAAATAATGGCCGAAAAAGGTAAAACGATAGCTGCAGCACTCCATCAGGCAGGTTTTCCGGTTCATAGCCACAGCCTAACCAACCGAAACCGAAGTTTGGAATGTGGTATTGGTAAATGTGGTGCGTGCGAAATGCTTGTAGACGGATTTATTAAACGGATCTGCATCACGAAAGTGGACAATATAAAAGAGGTTACCGAAATACCAAAAAACTACGAGCCCACAACAACCAACTACAAAAAAAATAATACAACTAAAATTTACAAAACAACTGTTGCTATTATTGGAGCCGGACCGGCAGGGTTGGCAGCACGCGCACAACTGAACGAGCACAATATTGACAATCTGGTTATCGATAATAACGATACTATCGGCGGACAGTTTACTATGCAAACCCATCAGTTTTTTTTCTTTGAAAATGAAAAGAAATTTGGAGGAATGCGTGGGTTCGATATTCCGCCGGCACTTACACAAGATAATCGCAACGGCATTTTACTCAACTCCACTGTCTGGGATTTGCTGGAAGGAAAAAGAATAGCAGTAAAAAATATTACTACTGATGAAATTTATTATGTTGATGCAGACCATTTAATAATCGCCACAGGCGCGGTTCCTTTTATGCCATCGTTTGAAAACGATGACCTGCCCGGTGTGTACACTGCGGCGGTAGTACAAAAAATGATGAATAACGAAAACACACTTCTGGGAAAGAACATTCTCACAGTTGGAGCCGGAAATATTGGGTACTTGACCTCATATCAGGCTGTACAAGCTGGTGCAGAGGTAAAAGCCATTCTTGAAGCACAGCCCAACGAAGGTGGATTTCCGGTGCAGGCAAATCGTGTGCGACGTTTGGGTATACCCATTTACCTATCGCACATACTTGTAAAAGCCATTCCCAATGCTGACCATACCGGAATTACTGGTGCAGTGGTTGCTGAGGCAAAAAACTTTAAACCTGTACCGGGTACAGAACGAATAATTGAAGGAATCGATACAATAAATATCTGCACAGGCTTAGTGCCGGACGATGCACTGCTGCGCAAAGGCAAAGAGGTATTTGGCAGAAATGTGCACGGCGCTGGCGATGCTATACGCATTGGCGAGGGAACAAGTGCTGTGCTACGTGGAAAACAAGTGGCCTTCGAGATTTTAGATGAACTGGGTGAACGCTTTAATTACGACGAATTTCTGAAAGTTTCCAAAGAATACATCGACTCGCAACAACATCCAGTTCAGGTTATTCCCTCTCCTGCCCTACCTGATGCCAAGCGCATGGAAAAACCCTTCGTTATTGCCGATTGCCTTTACGGGTTTGCTTGCAACCCCTGTGCATTTGCTTGCCCGCACGATGCAATCACCAAATCATCGTCGAGTACAGTACCGGTTATTGATTTTGACAAATGCATCGGCTGTATGCAATGTGTAACCTTATGCCCCGGATTAGCTATTTTTGGTTACAACCTCAAGAAAAGCCAATTATTCTTTCCTGTTGAATACGAAGTAACAGAAGGCGAAGAAGTTTTTCTGGTGAACAATAATGGAGATAAACTTGGAAGTGGCATTCTTGAGAAAGTAATTAAAAAACCAAATAACACCAATCTGGCACGCGTAAAAGCCACCGATATTGAAGGGCATGAACTTATTGAAGCGAGTGGGTTTATAGCAAAATCGGCCTATCCCGAAACGGTGGACTTTGCACCGTCGGATAATAACATTGAATCGAAAGAGTTCATTTGTCATTGCGACGATGTAACCATGGAAGAAGTAATGAAGGTTATTGGCGATCGGAAGTTTATTTCTGTAGATGAAATTAAACACACCACCCGACTGGGAATGGGTGCTTGCCGCGGTAAGCGCTGTATAAAACGACTCAAAACAGCGCTGGCTGGCAGCGGTATTCAAATTATTGGTGAAGCTACGCCCCGTGGCCCTATGTCGAATCAGGTAAACATGGGGGAACTTTATCCGAATGAGAACCATGAAAAAGTTATACCAACCATCAAAAGCGAGGGCATAAAAACTATCGAAACAGGTGTGCTGGTTGCCGGTGGAGGAATTGGCGGAAGCGCACTTTTCCGGTATTTTGCCGAAGCAGGCGAGAAACCCATTCTGATAAATCACGAACGCGGTTCGTCGTGGAGAAATATTGCAGGCGGCAGACCCGTATTTAGCGTGCCGGAGCTTGCTGATATTGCACAAAACAACAGACGAATATTTCAGGATCTGCAGAACAAAGCAGAAATCCATATGACTGATATCAATTACATTACGTTGGCACACGATCAGGCAACTTATGAGGCTCTGGAAGCCTCCAAAGCATGGAGCGATGCTTTTATGATTGAACCAAAAGAGTTTCCGAAATATATTGCCCCGGGATTCAGTACCAGCAATGCCAAATACATGGCAGCAATGGTAACCAAAGATTGCTGGCAAGCTACGCCCGGTTTAGTTATCGACTTGATTCGAAAAATTGGTATTGAACATGGAGGAACTATTCATGAAGATGCCCGATTAATAGACATCGAAAAAACTGGCGAATACTATATTGCATTGGTTAAAAAACACGATGGCACATACGTTAAATATAAAGCTAATCATTTTGTAAATGCATTGGGAGGCAACGCCGGCGATTTTGCAACGAAACTGGGCATTGAAACCGGACTATTTCCGGTAAAGCATCAGGCATTTATAACACGTAGATTACCCAATTTGGGCGTCAATAATCAACCTTTAAACATGGTAATCGACCGTCGAAAATATAAGGGTTTTACGGCTGTATACGGCCAGCAACTTGCCGAAACAGGCCAGATTATTGGCTGTGCTTCCCCGGCGATTGAGCCACTTCAGACCGATAAAAATTTAAAGATCAACGATAAAGATTTTCTTGAGATTGTTTCCGAAGTATTTGTAGATTGGCTGCCGGAGCTTTCCTCGGTAGGGTTTCAAGCAGTATGGTCGGGCTACTACGTTGAGCCACGCATGATAATTGACCCTGCAAAAGGTCTGTTTATTGGGCTACGGGGACAGGGTTTCATGTTAGGTATGTATTTGGCCAAACTATACGTAGATGCCATTACGGGGCAAAAAACCCCGGACTACCTCAGTCGCCTGAATTTGGAAGGCGACGGCCTGCAAGAAAAAGCATTCAAATAACAAAAGCCAAAAGACATACATTCGAAATTAAAACCGTCGGCGTTGCTCCAGGCAACACCGACGGTTTTTCTGTTTAGTCGCAATGGACTGCCATCGCTGTCGCTTCAAGCGCAGTTTAGCACCAACCGTCGGCGTCCAGCCACAACGACGAGTTTTAGTTTTAACAGCAACAGCACTTGCCCAAAAGCGACACCGACGGTTTTCTAAAAAGAGATTCTGTACCTTGCCAAAGGTTGGCTTAGCAATCACCGTAGGCGTCGCTTCTAGCATCAAAGACAGGGTTTGATTTTGACGGTATTGGCACCAATCCAAAAGCGACACCGACGGCTATCCAAATAATATCTTCGGCACTTTTCCACTCCAACTTTTACGGGAATTGCATAATAAACGCAGTGCGATTTTTCCGGAATCGTTTCCCGTTTTCAATGCCTTTTTCTATAAATATTTGATGCCTCCGGCATCATTGTCGTTCCATTTTTTTGAAAAGTTGAAAAATGTATACAGCGCTTCTTAATCCCGAATGGGTTGCATTTTTGCAGAACCAATGATAGGCAAACGAACATCTAGCAACACCCACGGGTTTCAAAAACGGAGCTTCTTAAGCCCGGAGGGATTACATGGCTATAGAACAATGAATGGAGCTGTCCGCGCGACTCCGGAGGAGTCGACGAACCATAATGGGAATTCAACAAAAGCAATTATAGTGGCATGTTCAACTATGCAAGTAAAATTATTCATTATTCTACTACCTTCGTCGGCGTCACATCGACGTGTTTTAATAATAGCGCAATAGAACTTGCCCAAAAGTGACACCGACGGCTATCCGATAAGTACAATTGCTCTTGCTCCAAGCGACACTAACGGGACAACTCGTACAACCTCTTATCGAATTAGCTCCGTTATATGGGTCTCAACCACGATAGTGAGCATTATGTCGGGTTTTTCCTTTTCAACAATTTCTGCATTCATTTTATAGCGCCAACCATCCCAGATATAAAGGGTTTCGCTAAACGCTGTGCTCAAAAATGGGATTAAACTATTGGTAAACGAATCGCGAATAATGAGTACTTTTGGCGCTTCCGAATTATCAGTCTTTTTTACTATTTCGTATAGCCATTTGTATGCAAAATGTTTTGGCGGCTTATACCCTCGATTTTTCCCTTTTTTTACTTCGGGTACACGAGAACCGGGCTCTAAAACCGGCAAACTATCGGTAATAAATTTGAATCCTCCATAGGCAGAAGAGAGATTACCACTATTGCGAGAATCCCAGCTAAGTGTATAATTATCAAAATTTAGCCGGTTTTGTACATTGGGATTGTTTTTCTGAATAAAATTCAAAATTGTACTGGCACCGTAGAATGCTCCCAATCGATTCCAATGATGATCGATTTTAAAAAACAGAGGATGAGCGCCTCGCTTTGCGATAATGGTATCCTTCAAATAAAGAATATTATCGGATAATCCGTGCTCATTTGCCATTTGTACAAACTGATCGACTTTGCTTTTATAAGAACGACCTCTCACTGCATATTGGGCGGGCACTTTATCGTGATAAGCACTGGGTTTTGAGGGCACAATAATCAAATACCAGTCAACTCCAACCGAATCGTAATAGCGACGTCTTTTACGTAATTCGTTTCGAAAAAGCCTTAATTGCTTATCTGTATATCGCACGGTATCGGCTGTAGACGGCAGCATAGACCGAACTTTAAACATCCATGAATCCTTTCCAATAACAACCTTACTGCCTGGAGCCGTTCGTTTAAAATATTTAAAATTAAGGTATGTAAATGCTTTTAAATAAGGTTTCCGCATCCCAAAATTGTCATCGTAGTACTTTTCATAATCTTTCGGAAACGGATCGAGCAACTGAATATTAAAATCAGGCTTTTCTACCGGCTTTCGTTTCTCTATCTTGCTTAAATCATTATCGAT
>JAQICA010000159.1 GCA_027858775.1 Salinivirgaceae bacterium
CCGTTAACATGTTGAAAATATGAATTTTAGTTGAATTGACAATGCAAAAAATCCAAAAGATTCAATAAAGTTATCAACAGTAAATATCTGGTAATGAGGTAGGTTTAACTTTTCGTGCAGGCACTATTTAGTTCAAGGCAACACAAATTACCGAGTTTTGTATAATCGTAAATTTTGTGTTTTTTCCGGTAGGCGCAGCCATTATCCAGGGAAATAATCTGCGATTTTTCGTTTACCAGTTTTTCGATGTAGTCAATTTCCGTAATCCGATGCCCATGAATCATTCGCTTTTCATTTAAAACTGATGTATCATAGCTTTCATTATCAATATAAAACTGAATCATAGCGCTGTAATCCTGAAATGGCTCGGGCTTTTTAAAGTCGAAACCGGCATGTACCAGAAAACAATCGTCCATTTCGTAATAATACGGCAACGATTGCATGAAATTAACGTACCTTTCTTTTAGAGAACCACACTCATCGAGCAAGTCCGGACATTTAGTAATTTTCCGCACCATCATTTCAAGTGATTCCTTCCCATACTCTTTAATGTCATCCAGCATGTTTTCCTCGTGATTACCATGCAAGGGATAAACAGCGTATCCTTGCTCAATGAGATACAGAATATAATCAATCACCTCTCCGCTTGCCGGACCTCTGTCGATATAATCCCCAAGTAAAAAAAGCTGGTCAGATTTTGATGGTACAACGACCTCTTCAACCAATTTTTTCACTGTTTTAGCACAGCCGTGAATATCGGCAATTACATACCGCCAGGTGTTGGGTTTTTGCTTTATATATTTTTGCTTCAATTTATCAGGCATTTTCATTCCTCCGGTTTTTTCAATTGCCAAAAATGTTCGCCAAATTATAGGTGGGGTTTAATAATGTTTGCTGCCTTAGGCGTAATCAATTTAGATGAAAGCACTTTTTTTATTCGTAATTCAAGATGCATACCGTACTCTGTTTCATACGCATCCAGAAGTTTCACTAGTGGCTCAAACACGGCTTTTTGCCAAACAAAAGCATCTTGATCCGTATATAAATAGTGTTGATTAATTTCAACCAAACTCTCCGGGTTATTCGTACTAATGGATGGGTGGGTGAGTTGGATTTTTTGGTTTTGTAATGTAGTCATTGATTAATAACCGTTACTTATTTGTTTTATTAAAAATATTTCAAACAAACTCTTTATATTATTTAATCAATTAATAATCAGTTAAGCATCAATTTTTCAGGCAGCTTTGTTAATACAAATCAAACGAAAGTCATAAATATTTCAAAGTTAAATAAACACAGGGGAACGAAATCGCCCCCCTGTGATATAACAAAATAAATGTCAATTACCTTATTAAAATTATACGCTTTGTAAATTTATACCCACTACTATTTACTTGAATTAAGTAAACCCCTTCTGACATATCATGTAAATCAAACTCATACAATAATTTACTAACGTCAGTAATCTGCTTTGATTCCACAATTTTGCCCTGTTGATTGAAAATTGAAATTTCAGTATTAGGTAATAATTGTTCAAACTCAACTGTTAAATGTCCTTTTGTCGGATTTGGATACAGTTTTACTTGTGTTTTGTTTTGCTGCTGAATACCATCAGGTAAAATAATTGTAACTGCTATTGTATCTCCGTCTTCACATCCATAATTATTCAACACATCCACAAAGAAATTATGAGTTCCAACACCGTAGTTGTCTCCAATCTCAATTGATTGGGTTGTTTCAGTAGTATTCCATTGGTAGCTTTCATAACCGGAACCAGCATCAAGAAGCAAAGTCGCCTCGGTTGTTATTACTGTATCCGGACCAAGATTTACAAAAGGAGATGGGTTGACAATCAAGATAAGATTTATCACTGAATCACATCCTTGTAATGTTGTAAAAGGCACAGTGTAATAGCCAGTTTCATAAAAGGTTTCGTCTCCAATAGTAATGGATTGACCATCACAAATAGTTTCATTTAAATCAATTTCATATCCGGAATTAACTGTTAAATCAAGTACAACCGTTGAATCACAGCCAAATTGATTTTCGAGCACGTCGGTATACACACCTGTTTCGGTGTAAGTTGAATTGCCTACCGTATATGAATCACCCTCACAAACATCAGCTGAGATTTCATTATAATCGGCCGAATTCACTGTTAATTGTAAGTTTACAACCGAATCGCATCCATATTCAGACTCAAGTGTTACGGAGTATGAACCGGATTCTGTAAAGGTATTTTCTCCAATAATGTAACTTTCGCCCTGACAAATGCCGGCTGAAAGATTATTTGTATATGCTGGATTCACAGTAAGATCAAGTATAACCGTTGAATCACATCCAAATTGATTCTCTAAAACTGTGGTATATGAACCTGTTTCCAAATACATGGAATCTCCAACCACATAGCTTTCACCTTCACATATGCTAGCCGAAACATTCTCATTATATGATGGATTAACTGTTAAATCCAAAACGATAGTCGAATCGCAACCGTATTGGTCGGTAAACCCGACTAGATGTGTTCCTGATTCATAAAACACAGAATCTTTGATAACAATGGAGTCTCCTGAACAAATAGACATTGAACGATTCTCAATGCTCTCCGGCATAATTGTTAAATATAAAGTCACAATGGAATCACACCCAAAAACCGTATTTAATGTATCCATAAAGACACCTGATTGATCCAAAACATTCCCATTAAAATCATAATAGCTGCCATGGCAAATATCAATTTCCATTTCCGTAAATTTGGATTCAGCTGCATAAATCTGTACGGTATCGGCAAACTCCTGACCGCATGCTTCAGTCTGAACCGAAAATATATTGTTCCCATTTTGCAAAGACATTAAGTTTAACACCCGCCCCGTATATCCGGTAGACCATGTATAGGAAGCAAAACCATTACCAGCATCAATTTCCACGGTCTCGTTTGAACAAACTGAATAATCAGCTCCCAAATCCAATACTAAATCAAAATTTGTTGTCCCGTTTGATGCGCCTGAAATGAGAAAATTTTTCTCTTCGGTATTTAAAAGCCGATTGTAAACCCGCAAACTCTTCATTGAACCAACTAATCCTTCACCAATCGTAAATGGCATATAATCATTTGCAAGAAGCTGGTATTCAAACGTTGCAGAAACCGAATCACTATTATTTCGGAAAAATACATTTTGGTTATTAAAATCGAAAGAAAATACAAGGTTGTTGATTGTGTCTTGTATTGGCAGACTTGCTACTTTTCGATCTCTTAAATATGCAACTATACTGTCTTGAGTTAATTTCAATGAATATACACCATATTTTTCAACCAAAGTAGCTTCTTGTCTCACATAATTAATGGAGTAGAAGGTTGAGCCATATATGCCATAGTCGCCGGAAAATGAAAAATCATGAAAAGTATCACTTTTCCATATCGCTCTTACGCCATATGGATTATGTGAACACAAACTACCATTACAAAAAGCACCAGATTTAAAATTAGCACACCATGCATTGTAGTCCTGAAGTTTAAATCCGTTACTAAACTCTTCACCCCAGTAACGATCAGCTTGAATAGAAAAATCCGAAGATTGATAGGTATCTGGCAAAATATAATCCCAGGTTCCGGTCTGATTCATATCTATTTTTAAACCATGGTCATCCCACCACGTATTCGTGTAAATAAGCGTTCCTGAAATTCCTGTGAAAACGGGAACCACATTTTGATTTAACCAGAAATTGATATTGTAATAATTTCTTAAAACAACATTTTCTTTTTCAAATGACAGGGCAATACTTACAACATCTTGATTATTCAAAGCAGTGGAATCCTGTGCAGTAATGAAATTATTCCCATTGAATTCAGCACCATTATTATAAGCAATTAATCCCTGTTCAATCATTAGCGTATTGTTTACTTCCTCTATGCTATTTATAGTCAGAGGAAAATAGGCAATAAGGCTATCATCTAAAGTTTCGGGTGCTGTACCTGTTGTACCACCTGACTTGGTATATGCTACGGTAGCTGTTTCACTTACACTGCATCCATTTAAGTCTGAAACGGTTACAGAATAACTTCCAACACCTAAACCAGTAATTATATCTGTATCGCCGCCTGTACTCCAAGAATATGAGTAAGGGGATGTTCCGTCATTAACCAAAGCAGCTATCTGCCCTGTATTGTCCACACATGATGTTTCGGTTGTTTCGAGTGTAATGGTTGGTCCGGCCGTATTGGTTATTGTTACTTGTTGTGAAATGCTGCATCCTGAATTGTCAATAACAGTTACTGAATAGATTCCAGCCGATATATTTGATATTTCTGATCCATTTGCTTCATTACTCCAGGTATAGGTATATGGAGAAACGCCATTTTGAACCGATACAGAAATGCTACCATCCGATTGGGAGCAGTTTTCATTCGATTTTTCAAATGACAGTTCCAAAGGATTACTATCTTCAACATTCGCGTTAGTAATAAATGTACATCCATTATCATCGGTTACTGTAACCGCATAGCTTCCTACTTCAATATTGCTGATTTGCTGGGTGCTTGCTCCATTGCTCCAGAAATACGAATAAGGAGACTGCCCTCCTGACGGTTGAACGGTTGCCGAGCCATTGACGTTGCCACAGCTTGCATTTTGGGTATTTATTGTGGCTGTTAGCTGCGAACCCGACTCAATGGTTACATCTACTGTGGTTTGGCAACCTGAATAATCTGTAATGGTTGCACTGTATTGTCCTGCTGATAGATTATCATTATAAAGCCCTTCTGAACCATTGCTCCAAATTGCATTGTAAGGTGTTTGACCTCCGGTTACAGTCAAATTTGCGCTACCGGAGTATGACCCGCATGCATCATCTGCAGTTTCAACAGATACTTGCAAAGGTTGTGATTCTTCTATGGTTACATTGCCTGTTCCTGTGCAACCATAATTATCGGTTACTTCCAACACATAATAACCCGATGGAAGGTTTTCGATAAAATTCCCGATTGCTCCATTCGACCAGTCATAGGTGTATGGAGATGCACCGCCGGAAACATTTGCCAGCACCGAACCATTTGGTAAACCGCATGTACTATGTGATGGCGAAAAGTCAATGGTAAATGCACCACAGTTCTCTACTGTAATTGCTGTATACCAAAGGTTATTGGTTTCGTCATCTTCCTGGGTAAGCTGATTGGTCTCGTCAAAAACCAGCAACAGGTAATAATCTCCAGCTATTTGTGATTCCGGGATGGTTGCGTTTAATAATACCGTTTGTGTATTCGACTCATCCCAGTTGTCTGCAAGAAACACTTCCTTAAGGAGCACATCTGAAGCATCTTTTTCGGTATCTTCTGAAATGTACAATCGTAAGCTCATATTTGACACTGAAATATCGCCCGTGCGAGTTGCCTCCGTGTTAACTATGACATTTGTACCATTAAACAACACATCAGGAGAAATACCCTGTACCGAAAACTCCACATCACCGCTTTGTGCAGCTGTGTTTTGGATGGTCATTAACGTACGGTTGGAGACTGCATCGTACTCAAATAAAACAACACTCGTATTAGTAGTCGTTTTAGTTAAACTATTATTTTTATTAACTGTATAGTTAAAGTTTTGGCTGAATAGATTAATCGAACCAATTATTATTACAAAAAGTATTAT
>JAQICA010000218.1 GCA_027858775.1 Salinivirgaceae bacterium
AATCCTTCTGAGAAAAATTCATCGAGCGCTTTGGTTTTTGCAAGAGGAAAACGGCTTCCCACACCGCGCACTTTTTGTGTTGTAATTTGTTTGATGATCTTTCCATCGGCTGAAGCCAACTTATGAATGCCTTCGCAATAAACAGCCGTTAACCCCCCTGAACTTTCTCCATTTGTAAGGCTATAGGATGTTTCTACTACAAAATCGGCATTTTTTTCATCTCCCACAGCATCCAGATAATGCTGGTGCGCTAGCGTAGTAAACTTCCCTTCGAGCTCACCCGCTTTTTCGTAGTTCGATACGCTTTTTTCAAGTTTGTAAGCAACTGTCGGGTTTGTAGTTATTACTTTTACGGTTTCCTTTGGCATTGAAATGGGGCTCAATAGCCTGCGCATGGCCAAATCGGTTGTGGCATTTTCTACAATGTTTTCCCAAAAAAACCGAGCTGTTAGTGTATTATCTTGTGTTGCAGATGACGATGATTCGATTCTTATTTTCACTTCTCCCGACCGATCAGAAATATATTTATTGTTCGTTAGGTAACTGCCGGAATATTTCACGAAAAGTGGCGCACCACCCAGAATTCGGTCATTGTAGGTAACTACTAAACGGATTGGATAGTTGCTAATTTGGTGGCGTTTTGCTTTTATCTCTGAATGGTCTGCATCAATATGAATTGCTGCCCGTAAATTTTCGATTTTGCTCAAAAGGTAACTTCCCAATTCTATTTGTTCACCATTTATTGATGTCATGTTCGATTCTCCCAAATACTGCTTCATGGCGGTGAGCGCTTGTATGTATGTTTTGAGTGCTCCTAATACGTTTTGCTGTTGTTCCTGTTTGGCCGCTTCGTGCTGTTTGGTTAGTGCGGTATTTACTGCTTTATCTTTACGTTCTTTTTTGACCTTTTGGTAATGTGCTTTCGAAATGCGATAATACACCCAATACCGATCCTCTGTTTCGTACGCATCATAGGGCTCAAAGCCTTCCAGATATTCGTTTGTTTCAACGGTTATGTTTTGGGTATAACCTTCGGTTCCGCCGTATTGGTTTTCAATTTTGAACAGCACAGAGCTGGAGCTTACCATAGACGAAATGCTGCTTGCCATATCGTTTAACGCTCGTTCGCGTGCTTCGTCGGTAAAGTCTGTGGTCAGCCCAATTTTTCTCACCGTTCCTATTCCAATATAATGATCGGGTGCTAGTGGTCTCTGCTTCACCCAGGCAGGAGCCGGATTTTCTTCTGCGGCTTTTTTTGTTGAGCTACACGATTGTGCAAATGAGAATAGTATTACGCTAATTAACCCAAAGACAATAATGCCTTGTCTTGGTTGTGAAACAAGGCTTTTGCGCTTGTGTTTCGGCGTTTGGCGTTGAAATGTTGTATGTATACGTGTCATAAAATTTACAATTTTCAGATATTAAAAAACGAAAAAATAGTTTTTTCTATTTACTCGGGATTAAAAGTATCCAGTTCCCGGACAATATCTGCAACAGCTTCGTCGGAAGCTTGTTTTAGGAGCGTGCTTGTGGGAGTAATTTTATCAGAAGCTGTTAGGAAGTTGCGTAGATTTCTGTTTTTCATATAGTTATCCTGCACACGGTCAGCGTTACTTTTTTTGTCGATATCTTTCCAATAACCGGCTACAATATTATTGAGCTTGCCGCTGTATCGTCCATATTCTACATGATGTGCAGCGGTTTTTTTAAACGAATCTGTAATGAGTACTGCGCCGTTTTTTGTGCTAATGAGTTTATAGGAAACGGTTAGCTCAGCGCTGTTTTTTTGGCTATAGGCTTTGTATTGGGTTTTATTGTAAATGGTTTTAGTTTGTTTGTTTCCGTTCTCGTCAGTGTATTGTTGCTTTATTTTAACGTATGCAGGTTGGTCGGTAACATTTACGCTCCCTTTTCGGGTGAATGCTTTGTCAATTTCGATGTGGAGAATGGCGTTAATTCCCATTAAATCCAACGTATTGAAATCGTAATTGTGATTTTCGCTGTAAAGCTTATTTTTATTAACGACCGATTGATCTACGATAGTAATAAACGGATTATCTTTTTTATTAATCGTACTAACTATTTGTGTGGTTGTAATTGGGACTTTGTTTGCAATAGCACTGCTGCTCGCAATAATTTCGGGGACCAATATGTTCATATTGGCTTTTTCTTGAGCTTCGAGTTTTAGTTCATAAGTATCTTTGTATCCGTTCGTTTCGTTCATAATTGCATTGAACTCCCAATAGGCCGATCGGTACTTGCCAGCATTGAGCATTTGATTGGCCTGACGGTAAAGAGGTTCATACTTTGCCGTGGTGTAGAGTTCTTTGGCATCTTTATAGTTTGTCGAAATAGTCAATATCTCCCCAAAAATTTCGGCTGCCCTGTCGAACTCTTCCCGATTCAATTTTTCTTTACCTTCGCGGTATCTATCGGCACTGTACGAGTTTTTTACCTCGGTATATTTTGTGTTGTATTTATCAGGAAAAATTAGTGTAATATTTACGGCCTCGAGCTTATCGAAATAGTCTTTTGCTTCTATGAAATGATACACAGCATCTTGTGTATTACTGTTTTCGTATTGTTTATTGAAATCGTTCAACATATCGTTCAGAACCATTTGACCGGTACGTTGCAAGCCTAATTTGGGGTCTACTTTATTCTGGTTTCGCGAAACCGACTGGTAATACATTTCAGCAGCATCTTTGTAGAGGCCGGCATCTTCGAATTTTGTTGCGCGCTTTGCATAACGATTTGCAGCACATCCAAATAGAAGTAAAAAAATGGTAGAAAGAATCAGTAGTTTCCGCATGATATTTAGCTTTAAGCCGCCAAGATACGAAAACAATGCCTCCAGTACAAATTGCAAAAATTGGGTTGTTTATTGGATCTTGAATACCAACTCGAATTAACAAAATACTTTCTAATATGTGCCAAACAGCTCAACTAACCATCGATCTACGGGAATGCAGCTATTTACATGGATTTGTGACAGCAAAAAATTGTTCAACAAGGGAGTCCTCCCCCTTTAAACACAATAATATAATCGATATATGGATAAATAATATGATTTTTTTTATGATTATGCTACTTTTACGGTAATGTACACAAAATTAAAGTGTTTTCTTTAAATACGCTGAGCAAAGAGAATATGCTAATGAAAATTCGTTTTATCCTACTTTTCACCTTTGTGTTAATGAGCCTGCTTTCCTGGGGACAAATTATTATTCCCAAAGAACGTGGGTCGCACGAGGAGACCGTACTTGCCAAACATTACTTTGGTGTAAAGCTAAATCCTACGGCTCAAAGTAAGGCGGTTACATATATGGTTTACACCCTTTTTTACGACAGTACGAAAAAATACCAGATAATAACAAAAAGTGATTTTTTACGCCGATTTTCCGGAGGTGCACAGTCAAAAGTCAATGCGGATAAGAAAAATTTCCTGAACGAGTATGATATCGATCCGTTGGTGTTCGATTACATGTGGAAAGTGCGTTATCCGGAGTATCCGTTTGGAAAAGAACAGATTCCCGGATGGGCTGCCGGCACATTTACTCCCTCTCAACACCAAATGGAAATGCTTAAACCTTTTGGCATTAATCATCCGGCCGACATGATTTACGGCGATAGCCTCATCCAATTTCTGAAAGCTATTAGCAACCCTGAATGGGTTAATCGCTATAAAGCAAAATAGGGAGTTGGAATAACCGCCTGCACACTAATAAATTCATTGTTATTTTGGGATTTCTTGGCGGCTTTCCGTCTCCGCGGTAGATATTTGAACCGCTAAGGCACTAAGTCGCTAAGGTTTTTAATGTAGGGTTTCGTATTTCTTGGCGGTTTGGCGTCTCTGAGGTAGAAAATTGAACCGCTAAGACACTAAGTCGCTAAGGGTTTTTAATGTGGATTTCGGCGTTTCTTGGCGGCTTGGCGTCTCCGAAGTAGAAAACTGAACCGATAAGGCACTAAGGCGCTAAGGTTGCAATATGGATTCCGGGATTTCTTGGCGGCTTGGCGGCTCCGCGGTAGAAATTTGAACCGCTAAGGCACTAAGTCGCTAAGGGTTTCAATGGGGGATTTCGTATTTCTCTGCGGCTTTGCGTCTCTGCGGTAGAAAATTGAACCGCTAAGGCACTA
>JAQICA010000006.1 GCA_027858775.1 Salinivirgaceae bacterium
ACAGCTTATAAATGGAACCGACAAGACAATGTACTCCGAAAGCATAAGAATTTTATGGTCTGAGAAATGACTTTTCAGGAATAACTTGTCTCTACGTTTTAAATGAATCAGCATAACCACCAATAAAAATCCGATACTGATGTATTGTGATGTTGATTTATCAGAGGCTGGTATGTATAAGGCGAGTCCTACAAATCCGATTATTCCAGCTAATACAATCAATCGAATCAATCCGATTCCGCTAATCTCCCGGTAAATTTGTTTTAATCTTATTTTTAATAGTGTCTTAATCATCAGTAATATGCTGCTTTAGCATGAACGCCAACTCGTGAACAACTCCCACTAATTCTCTATATTTGCTCCTCTCACCGGCAATAAACGAACATGTGATGTTCGGGTATCCAATTTCTATAACCTTTTAAAAAACGACTACGGGTATTTGGTAATGACGTTTCAAATGTAACAAAATTTATGAAATGCTGTTTGGTGGGTAGTAATTATCCAAGCCAAAATCTGCAAGTGCAAAATCTATAAAATGCGTACCGGTTAAAAATCAATTTTCAACTGCCGTGGAAGGGTTTGGTCTTCATCGTAAAAGTTTGTCATGGTGGCACCCAGCAACCGGACGCCATTTTGGCGAATTGCATCGTGAGGCAATAACGCCATTAGTGTGCTTAGTATTTCTGCTTTTGTAAAGGGTCTGTTTTGCGAATGACTGCGGGTAATGGTTACAAAATTTGCATAGCGCAATTTTAGGGTAACGGTTCTTCCTTGTTTCTTTTTGGCTAGGCTGCGCTCCCACATCACATCGACAACTTCGGCTAACTTTATTTCTACATGGCCTAAATCATAAATATCGGTTTGGTAGGTGCGCTCTGCCCCTATCGATTTCCGGACTCGTGAAGGCAAAACGGGGCGTTCATCAATTCCTCTTACCACATCGTAGAAATACCGACCGTTTTTCCCAAAATAGCGCATCAGTTCCGGCAATGTAAGCCGCTTGAGGTCTTCACCTTTAAAAATACCGAGCTGGTGCATTTTAGCCTCCGTTTTTTTGCCCACTCCAAAGAATAATCCAATTTTCAGATCTTTGAGAAAGGCCTCAGCATCATCAGGTTTAATGAGGTAAAAGCCATCGGGTTTGTCCATATCTGAGGCAATTTTAGCCAGAAACTTATTGTACGAAACACCCGCCGATGCAATGAGGTTCTCGCGTTTGCGAATTTCGTTTTTTATTTCTTTAGCTATTAAGGAAGCCGAAGGCAGTCCTTTTTTGGGTTCGGTTACATCGAGGTAGGCCTCATCTAACGAAAGTGGCTCCACAAGGTCGGTATATTCATGAAAAATGGCTTGTATGTGTTCCGATACTTCTTTGTATACTGCTGAACGATGCGGTGTAATAATTAAATGCGGGCATTTTTGCAAGGCTCTGGCCATAGGCATGGCCGAGTGTATTCCGTACTTACGCGCCTCATAACTGGCTGCTGCTACAACAGCACGCGGCGAGTTACCTCCCACAACCAACGGTTTCCTTCTGTATTGAGGAAAATCTCGCTGCTCAACTGAGGCAAAAAACGAATCCATATCAACATGAATAATTTTTCGCATTCGTCAGATATTATTCCAATGGACAGTCAGGTATCCATTTCTACTTTGACAGAGTTAGAGCAAGAATTGATTCTTCGCCTTTTTTACTCTGACTCTAATGGGAGAAAACCGAAAAATCAATCCATTCCCTTTAGAGTAAAGGGTAAATCGAGTTGATTTTGGCATTTTTTTATGTGCACAGTAGAATTAATTAAAAATTATAATACATACCCATAATCAAATTAATAGCCGATCCGTCGGCAGTTTCCATTTCCTCTTTTGCCGGATAAGTCTTTTTATTGCTGTAATCAAATGAAAGTTGCGCGTCATAGTAGCTTGCTCCATAGGCAAGAACCCAATTATCGTAAAGGTTTACTTCAAATGTTAATCGTACATGCGGAGCAAAGGCATTTTCGTAATACCACGTATCATCTAAACCATCGACTATCTCGGAAGTATTTATTTCCAGTTTATTACGCGAATAATACCCAACACCGGCGCCAAATAAAAATCTCATTTTATATCCCCCATTAATTGGAATAATGTAGGAGGGTGTAATCAAAAAAGCCCTTCGGGTATATTCCACGGTAGCATTCTGCAATGGTGGATTCAAGCTACTAAGGCCAAATGAAAAACTTGCACTTAAATCGAAATAATGATTAACCTGATGACTAAAAGAAAAGGTAAAACTGCTAACACCGCCAAAACTAAGGTTGGATTCACCGCCCCCTTCCATAGTAATTAAGGGAACAGACGACATGCCAATGCCTAAATTCAGCTCAACTCCCAATTTATTTTTAGGTCGAATTAAATCGTCTGGCGCGCCGTGTAGTTCTTTCGTTTTTTGGAAATTCACCATTTGCTTAACCGACGATGAATCCACCAACAACAACCGCCCTTTTACGGGTCGTGGATGCATCACCAAGCCTAACTTTACATAATAAGTATTTCCTTCTTCGACATTTACTTTGCCTTGCTTTTCCCCATCAACACCATAAACATAGGCACCTGGGGTGCATTCATATTCATACCTCGTATTATTCCACATGGTTATAATGGTAGAATCGTTTACCTGAATATCAAATGATTTGACCGTTCCGTAATTCTTATTTTCCCGAAAGAAAATAATTTTACACGAAGGATCGTCCGATCCCAAAAGTAGGGTTGCCTCGACAGTAATTAAAATTGCAATAATTAACTTTTTCATTTCTGCAGCTTAAAAAGCACACAAAATATAAAAAATTGCAAATATATTCGTGTATAGTCCACTATTTATGGTTGGAAAAAAAGCCATATTTATAAAGTACCCTGCCGTAGAAGCGCTTCCAGAGCCAGGTGAAATCATTAACCATTTTTTTTAATCACTTGCTAAAAGAATGTTTTTTCAAAAGGTAGTTTTCTTCCATTGAATTTCTGGCAAGATGTCAGACCATTTTTGTCGTTGACTTTTTACGGGTAAAAATTGCAACGATTGCTGTGGTTACAAGCCCCATGATGAAAGCACCAACCGTACTTTGAATAATATAATTCTCCAAATTAAATTGTGCTTTTGCCTCGGCCATACTGCTATAGTAACCTGATTCAAGCGAATACTCAATTACATTGGTGAAGTAATCCGGCGTTATTACATTGGACACTAGTAATTGCGTTAGCGGACTAAAAACTGTTACGATTAGAGTTATTATAAGTCCGGAAATAAATCCTTGCTTATAACTCATTTCTCCGTTATAAAAATGTTTGCGCTTATCAAGAAGAGCAAATACATAAAGCAAAATTGCAGGTATTGCGTACAAATTTGTTAAATACTGATGCATGTCGATATGTTCGTCATGTAACCCTGCTAAGCGTTCCAAAAGCATCCACAAAAGAAGGGAGCCGATGAAAATGAATGCCCATCGAATTTCAATTTTATAATTTCTCATATTTTGGGGCTTTCGTTTAATTTCACATCAATTAGGATCTTCTCTAATGCAATTTACAAACTAGTTCAACTATGCCAGCTAAGAAAATTTCCTAATCATTTTGTCGCATCTGCTCCAAAAGCATCGACAATTTTCTTAGCCAACAGCGAAGAAAGTTTAATGTTCGATTCCTGCGTCCAACCGGCAATGTGTGGCGATAATATGGCTCGTTCGTTATCGCACAAATATTGAAAGTCGGCAGGTAGCTTTTCGCGATAAATATTTTCAAACGAAACGGCCTCATATTCCAACACATCGAGACAAGCTCCCACAACTTTCCCCTGCTCCATTGCGTGCACCAAAGCACTTGTTTTCAGTACTTTTCCTCTGGCAGTATTGATAAACACAATTGGCTTTTCAAATGCATTAAAAAATTCGGTATTGCACATGTAATGCGTTTCTTCGGTGAGTGGTACATGTATGCTTACCACATCGCATTGTTGAAAGAGTGTTTTAAGATTGGTTTCTGTTACATAGTCGGGTGCGTAGTTGGTTTTATATTTGTCGTACGCCAAGATATTCATATCGAACCCGCGCAATTTTTTGGCCACGGTGCTCCCCATGTTGCCAAAACCTATAATTCCAATGGTTTTACCGCCTATTTCTACTCCACGGTTCTCTTCGCGTTTCCAAATGCCATTTTTAACTTCGCTATTGGCGCGTAACAAATTATTTTGCAACATAAGCAGCATACCCACGGTCTGTTCGCCCACCGCGTCGCGATTTCCTTCGGGGCTATTGAAGCACAGCACGCCACGCTGCCGGGCATACTCAGTATCAATATTTTCCATTCCGGCGCCTACGCGACCAATAAATTTCAGGTTAGTAGCTTTATCTAAAAAAGGGCGATCGATAATAAATTTACTTCTGATAATGATACCATCGTACCGATCGATAATGGCCAAACAAGCTTCTTTGTCGGTACATTTTCCCTCATCAACTACAAACCCTGCTTCTGAAAGCAGGGTTGGCAGCGCAGGATGGGTTGTGTCAGCAAATAGAACGTTCATATTTATGTTTCCGATTAAATTCCAGTGCCATGCCGGTATTAGCCGGATTAACTACACCGTTTTCGTATACCGTGTGCCCATTCACAAATGTACGGGTAACGGCAGTAGAAAATGGTTGGCCATCCAGTGACGACCAGCCGCACTTATATAAAATATTGTTTTTTGTAACTGTCCATTTGTTTTCAGGATCGACGAGTACCAGATCGGCAAAAAAGCCTTCTCTAATAAAGCCGCGGCCAAAAATTTTGAAAAGGCGTGCAGGATTATGGCACATTTTCTCGACTACCATTTCGATTGTAAAGATATTTTGTTTAACTAATTCCAACATTACATTCAGGGAATGCTGCACCATGGGACCGCCCGACGGGGCTTGCAAATAAGGTTTTAACTTCTCCGACAATGTATGCGGCGCATGATCTGTGGCCACAACATCAATTTTCCCTTTTATAAGAGATTCCCGCAACTTATCTCTGTCTTCGATGGATTTTATAGCTGGGTTCCATTTGATCATAGATTCAAGCTGATCGTAATACTCATCGTGAAACCACAAGTGGTGCACACAAGCTTCTGCTGTTATGCGCTTATCGCAAACATGGTCTGAACTAAACAGCGACATTTCTTTTGCTGTTGATAAGTGCAAAACATGCAAGCGAGCCCCTGTTTTTGCAGCCAGCTCCACCGCCTTTGAACTTGATAAATAGCAAGCCTCGGCACTTCTAATTACCGGATGCATGCGAAACGGAATTTTCTCACCGTACTTCTTTTTCGCTTTTTCGGTATTGTCGAGAATGGTATACTCATCTTCGCAATGCGTAGCAATAAGAATAGGACTTTCGTTAAAAATACGTTCCAGAGCCATGGTATCATCAACCAACATATTACCGGTAGAAGAGCCCATGAACACTTTCACACCACACACAAGATTAGGATCGAGTTTCGATAGCAAATGAGTATTATCGTTTGTGGCGCCGAAGTAAAAAGAATAGTTTGCCGGCGACACCTCTTCGGCGATTTGAAATTTGGTATTTAGCGCCTCTATATCAACAGTTTGGGGGTTTGTGTTTGGCATTTCCATAAATGAGGTAACCCCACCAGCTACGGCCGCTACAGATTCCGATGCAATAGTAGCTTTGTGCGTTAGCCCGGGTTCTCTGAAGTGCACCTGATCATCTATTATTCCGGGAAGCAACCACTTCCCTTCTGCATCAATAATGTTGTCGGCATGGGGAAGCGGCTCGTCTTTTATCACTTTTTTAATAACCGTCCCCTCAATGAGCACACTCCCCTTAAACTTTTCCCCCTCATTTATTATTGTGGCATTTTTAATTAGTGTTCTGTTCATATGCTTCAAATTTAGTGAGTATCGGTTCTTGAACAACGGTCTAAATTTTCACTCTTAAGTAAAAAAACGGGGTATCTTATTCTCTGTTAAATATGCTAAAATTTGATCAGAAAAAAAAGCAGAATACCTTCCCAAAAAAGAATTCTGCATTAAAAAACCATTTTACAGGCTAACCAGAACCACTCTGCATTAATAAAATACACATAATCAATCTACTGCAATCCATCAAAAAACATGAGACAAACCCGAAAACAGACTTGCCCTCAATAAATTTGCATGGATATGAAACAAGCAAGAAATTCCCGAAATAAAATAATTTATGCGTCGTACCGTTTAGGCTTTTTAAACCAGCTGCGCACTTTCATGGATAAAACACCCCAAACGGCTTCATTAAAAATTCCACCACTCATTTTAGATGTGCCTTTTGTACGGTCGGTAAACACAATTGGAACCTCTGTCAATTGGAATCCAAGTTTCCAGGCAGTAAACTTCATTTCAATTTGAAATGCATAGCCTTTAAAGTGAATTTCGGAAAAATCGATAGCACGTAACACTTTTGCCGAGTAACATTTGAAGCCAGCTGTTGTATCGGCAATATTCAGCCCTGTTACAAAACGCACGTATTTGGATGCGAAATACGACATTAATACACGACCAATGGGCCAATTAACCACATTAACACCCGAAACGTAGCGCGATCCGATGGCCAAATCGGCGCCTTCTTCTTCGCAGGCTTCCAGTAAGCGCGGCAGGTCTTCGGGATTGTGAGAAAAATCGGCATCCATCTCAAAAATATAATCGTATCCATGCTCCAAACTCCATTTGAATCCGGCAATATATGCAGTACCCAGACCCAACTTTCCTTTGCGCTCCAGAATATGAAGTTTTCCATCCGCATCTGTTTGTTTATCTTTAACAATCCGGGCTGTTCCATCGGGCGAATTATCGTCGATAATTAAAACATGATATCCTTGATTCAGTTGAAAAACAGCATCGATAATATTAGCGATATTCTCTTTTTCATTATAGGTGGGAATTATTACTACAGCTTTTGTCACAGTACGTTTATTTAGATATAATTATAAACAGCGAAGTTAAAAATTTATTTTATGCATTGTCCACTCATAAAAAATATTTGGCAAGTGTACATTCATTTTATTAGTTTTATCCACTTTTCAGATAGATTTGAAATGCACAAATATTCTTCTATCAACGTTATTATAAATCGTAAAGAAAATAAAAAATTGGCTAAACGAAATCGAACTAATAATTCAAACGAAAATAAACAGAAATAAGTATGAGGTTAGTAATACAACGATCGGGTAAAGCTCAGGTAGCGGTAAATAACGAAATAGTGGGCGCCATAGAAAAGGGCTTGTTAGTGCTTGCAGGAATTGAGGACGCCGATACGGAAGAAGACGCACAGTGGTTGGTAAAGAAGCTCATTGGATTGCGAGTTTTTGATGATGCAGATGGGGTTATGAACCTTTCGGTTAAAGATATTGATGGAGAAATATTGGCTGTGAGCCAGTTTACGCTACACGCAAAAACTAAAAAAGGGAATCGTCCATCTTACATACGAGCGGCCCAACCCGAAAAAGCCGAAGAACTATTTAACTTTTTCGTGACTCAGTTGTCTGAATCATTAAATAAACCCGTTCCCACAGGTCGGTTTGGCCAACATATGGAAGTAACATTAACAAACGATGGCCCTGTAACCATACTGATGGACACCAAGAACAAAGAATAATGAGTAAAAAAGCATGTAAGGATAAAAAACTCAGGGTGAATGCCGGTGAAGGTCGCTTTGTATGCGAAAAGTGTAACCTGTATGCACTCAAAAAGAAAAATCTATGCAAGGCGGTAAAGGTAAAGGTAAAGAGCTAACCATTAAGGAGGCACAAAAAACAATAGACGACTGGATTACAGCGTATGGTATCCGGTATTTCAACGAATTAACTAATTTTGCACTTCTTACTGAAGAAGTAGGGGAATTGGGAAGGCTCATTGCACGAAAATACGGCGAACAATCGTTTAAATCGGGCGAAAATAGTAATTTAGCAGACGAAATGGCCGATATAATGTTCGTATTGATGTGTTTGGCCAATCAAACCGGAGTTGACTTAGAAGCTGCGCTAGCGCAAAACCTCCGTAAAAAAACAACGCGCGACAGCGAGCGACACAAAAATAATCCGAAACTCAAACTATAACTACAACATTATGGAGATGCTAAAAAAGTACGATCTGTCTGTTGATGCAGACATAGTTGCCAATGCTGTTAAAAAAATTAAAACACAGGCGCTTAACGCTGATGAGAATCAAGTAAACAAATCAGTATTTACGCTTATTGATCTCACCACACTCACCGAGCTCGACAATGAGGCCAAAGTGAAAGATATGTGTCAAAAAGTGAATGGTTTCAAAGCTCAATATGCCGACATGAACAATGTAGCTGCCATTTGTGTATATCCATCGATGGTGCCTTACGTAAAAAAACACCTGCAAACTAAAAACGTAGGCATAGCAAGCGTTGGAGGTGGTTTCCCGGCCAGCCAAACTTTTACAGAAATAAAAGTACAAGAGTGTGCAATGGCTGTGAAAGCTGGTGCTACAGAAATTGACATCGTTATACCCGTTGGCGAATTTGTTGCAGGAAACGATGAACTGCTTTTCAATGAAACTAAACAAATAAAACAAGCCATTGGCGAAGCTCACCTGAAAGTGATACTGGAAACGGGCGACCTTACACCAGAACAAATACGCAGAGCATCGATTTTAGCCATGGAGGCAGGAGCCGATTTTATTAAAACCTCTACCGGAAAAGTAGCCGTTTCGGCTACCCACGAAGCCATGTACATTATGTGCAGCGCTATAAAAGATTACCATGAGCAAACCGGGCGCATGGTTGGAATTAAGCCTGCCGGCGGAATACGCGAACCCAAAGATGCAGCTGTTTATTACGAAATTGTAAACCAGGTGTTGGGTAGCGACTGGACCAACAACGAATGGTTCAGAATTGGTGCTTCAAGTTTGGCCAACAGTCTGCTGCAAGAGATCTACAAAAAAGAAGAGAGTTACTTCTAAAGAAAGCAAATTCGATAAAAAAGCCTCTGATGATTCGGGGGCTTTTTTATTGACTGTTCTATTACACCAGAATTTGCACTATTCGCGACGCCTTAGTTCGACTCCTCCGGAGTCGTATTCGGCTTGCATTTCCGTTTCTATAGATATGTAATCCCTCCGGAATTAAGAGTTTTCCACACTCCCAAAAAACCAGAATGGCAGATTCCCCGCATCGAACGTTTATAAAAACAGAGACGAAATTAAAAATAATCAAACTTGAACGTAAAAGATATCCAGAATCATTTTTTGTTGTGTGCCTGCCTCAAATTACCCGAAAAGATGCAGGAGGCATCAAACGTTTATAGAAAATGGCAATGGAAACAGAAGACGATTCCAGAGGAATCGAACACAAAGGGTAATCAAGGCCATTAGGCAAGTATTATGCTAGCAAAAACATCAGAAATAAAAATGCTTCCGAAGTGAAACGTTAGATCAGGTGTTCAAGAATCATGGAAGAAAACCCATAACATAGAACATATATCTCAAATCGAATTATTTGACAAATACGAAACTTCAATAAATATAAAAGCGAACCTATTTTGCTAAGTCGGGAAACACTTTGCGGAACTTCCGCACTTTGGGCTTAATAACGTAGCTACAATAGGCCGCAAACTGATTTCGCTGATAGTAATCCTGATGACTAACTTCTGCTTTATAAAACTGCTGCCCCTGTTTTATTTCGGTAACAACTCTATCGAATGTACCTGAGCTTTTCAGGGCCGCTATAGCCTCATCAATAACTTTCCGATCTTCGGCCTGATTGTAATAAATAACCGAACGGTATTGTGAGCCCACATCGGCTCCCTGCCTATTTATTTGCGAAGGATCGTGAATTGTAAAAAATATGTCTAATAACTGACGTAACGATACTTTATGCTCATCGTACACCACCTGCACAACTTCGGCATGTCCGGTAGTTCCGGCACACACCTCATCGTATGTTGGATTGTCAGCCTGACCCCCGGCATACCCCGAAGTAGCCGATACCACGCCATCGGTCATGTTAAAAACGGCTTCGATGCACCAAAAACACCCACCTCCCAGAATAATGCTCTTTTCCTTCGTTGAATTCTGTCCCATAGTTCCTGTTGTCATAATGCTTAACGCAAATACAGCAATGAAAATTCCTGAAATTTTTATCATGCCTTGTTATTATCAATTCTCCGTCCTAAAAACTAAACACTGTAAAGCACAATATGTTTGATGTAACGAAAGAAAGAACCGATTGGCACAGCACCTGACCAAATTTCACATGAGACTGCTTAAAAGTCAATTTTCTTCGTCGCTGCCTGAAGGCACCTTGTACTGCAAAAGCTTCGCAAAGGCGATTCGATAAAGGAATCTACTCTGATAATCAACACAAAAAGATTGCTTCACTCCATTCGTAATGAAGTCCCCGGGTGTTTCCGTAACAGCCTCTGACAATAATTAGGAAAGTACTACTAAACTGCATTTTACAAAACATTTCAATCCGAAAACACAGATAATTGCTACCTTCGGCAATTCGACAAAACAAACTGGCATTATGATTCCAAAGAATAAAAAAATATTGAACGATCCGGTTTATGGGTTCATAACTATTCCCGATGGAATAATGTACGAAATAATTCACCACCCATGCTTTCAACGGTTACGCAGAATACGGCAATTGGGCATGACAAGTCTGGTATATCCGGGTGCCACTCACACACGTTTTCTGCACACAATGGGCACGTTCCACTTAACTATGAACGCCATCAATACGCTAAAAGAAAAAGGCATTGAAATTAGCGAAAAGGAAGTGGAAGCAGTATTATTTGCCATCTTACTCCACGATATTGGGCATGGCCCATTTTCCCATGCGCTGGAAAACACCATTGTAACAAATATTGAACACGAGAGCCTCTCAGTGGCCTTCATGAAATATTTCAACAAACGCTATAACGGGCGACTTTCGATGGCGATCGAAATTTTCAACAACACCTATGAAAAACATTTTCTCCATTCCATTATCAGTTCGCAGCTCGATACTGACCGACTCGATTACCTGAAACGCGACAGCTTTTTCACGGGAGTTTCAGAAGGCGTGGTGAGTACCGACCGAATTATAAAAATGTTCAATGTGCGCAACGACGAGTTGGTAGTTGATATCAAAGGAATATATTCTGTAGAAAAGTTCCTGATTGCCCGCCGTCTCATGTATTGGCAAGTATATTTGCACAAAACCGTAGTGGCATCGGAAATGATGCTGCGAAAAATTATAGCCAGGGCACGCCAACTGACCATGAGCGGAGAAACACTCTGGGCTCCCCCGGCATTGCAATATTTCTTATCGCGCAATGCATTTGAAATAAACGATACACTGCTGGATAATTTTTCTGTGCTGGACGACGATGATGTAGTAGCATCGGTAAAAGTATGGCAACATCACCACGATCTGGTTATCAGTAAATTGAGTACAATGTACACCAATCGTCAATTATTTAAGATCGAATTGCAAAACAAACCCTTCACACCAACCGAAATAGCAACAATAAAAGACAAAACGGCTCATTACTTTAATATTTCGTTGCAGGAAACGGAATATTTTGTGGTTTCCGATATACTGACCAATAATGCCTACAGACCCGATAGCGGAAAGATTTCGATACTTTTTAAAGATGAACGTGTAGAAGATCTGGAAAATGCCTCTGACATGTTTGACCACGGGGCACTCCAGCAAACAGTGAAAAAATACTTTTTGTGCTACCCGAAAGAATTGGTCTAATTTTCGTAGTTTTGTACATTACCAAAAATATTTAACCATACACCAACAACCAGAATTCTATGGAATTTACAGCTCAACAAATTGCCGAAGCCTTAGAAGGCTCTGTAGATGGCAATACCGAAGAAAAAGTTTCTAATGTATCGCCCATTGAACAAGGCCAGGCGGGAACTCTCAGTTTTTTATCAAACCCAAAATACACCGATTATATTTACTCGACAAACGCCAGTATTGTTATTGTAAATGAAGATTTCAAGCCCGATAAACCCATAAACACTACACTCGTTCGTGTAAAAGACGCTTATCAGGCTTTTGCATCGCTGTTAAGTATGTACGAACAAGCCAAGCCTATTCCCGTAGGTATCGATGAAATGAGCAAAATACATACCGGTGCAAAAATCGGAAAAGATGTTTTTATAGATACATTTGCGGTAATTGGCAGAAATGCAAAAATTGGCGATAAGGTACAAATTCACGCACAGACCTACATTGGCGATAATGTAACCATTGGCGACGGATCGATTATTTATCCGGGTGTAAAAATATATCACGATTGCCACCTTGGCAAGCAGGTAACCATTCATGCCAACGCAGTAATTGGTGCCGACGGATTTGGATTTGCTCCCAAAAAAGGCGAAAACTTTCAAAAAATTCCACAGGTTGGGAATGTAATAATCGAAGACCATGTAGAAATTGGAGCCAACACTTGTATCGACCGTGCTACAATGGGAAGTACAATAATTAAAGAAGGCGTAAAACTCGATAACCTGATACAAATTGCACACAATGTGGTAATAGGCGAACACACGGTTATGGCATCGCAAACAGGAATTAGCGGATCTACGAAAGTGGGAAAAGATTGCATGTTTGGCGGACAAGCAGGCTCTGCCGGACACATTACCATAGGCGACAATGTAAAGGTTGGCGCACAAGCGGGCATCGGAGGCAATATAAAATCTAACGAAATTGTATTGGGTTCGCCGGCCATAAACTACAGCGTAGAACGCCGGGCGATGATTGCATACCGTAATCTTCCCGAAATGTGGAGAAAAATTAATAAATTGGAGAAACTTTTAGACGAATAGTTCCGTAACAGGTTTTTTATGCACATTAGAACCCTCATACCGCTACTACTCATTGTACTGACAAGTCACGTAAAGTTGGCTGCACAGGTGTACAAGCTGTATGAAGGTGATACAATAAATCGCGTAGACGTAAACACAAAAAAACAAGGCGACTGGAAGTACTTTCACGACAATGGAAAGAATATCAGTTCGGAAGGTGTTTATGTAAACAACTCTAAGAAAGGGATTTGGATTAACTACTACGAAAATGGCAACCGCAAAAGTGAAGTTACCTACAAGAAAGGAAAGCCCATTGGCCCTGCTAAGTTTTATTACGAAAATGGTCATGTAAAAGAAACGGGAACCTGGCTCATAAAACATTGGATTGGCGAATACCATTACTACTACGAAAACGGCAATCCTTCGTACGAATTTTATTTCGATGCCGAGGGGAAACGCACCGGCGAGCAACTCTACTATTACGAAACCGGCGCACTAATGATTGCGGGCGATTGGAAAGACGGCCAAAAAACGGGCATACTTACCGAATTTCATGAAGATGGCACAGTAAAAAACGAAAAAATATTCGTCGACGGCGAATATAAGAAAGGCGAATCGAAAGAGTACGAACCGGGAGTAAAAGAGGCCGACGAAAAGTTTAAACAAAAATCGAAAAAGCTACTCTACACCGGAAATTACCGTAAAACAAGCCCCGAGGGCTACCTGCTGCAACGCGGCTACTTTAAAGACGGCGAACTGATTAACGGGAAATGGCATTTTTACGATATCACCGGAAAACGGTTCATGACAAAAGTACTGGAAAACAAAGTGGTTGTGGACACTATTTTTTACGACGGCAGCACCCCACCCCCACCGGAAGAAGAGTAAGTTGTGCAGGACAGGGTATATGGGCAAATTCGCACAAAAAGATTTCCAACATCTTAACCAGTGTCTGCAAAAAAACTATCCATTTTGAGTCTTTGATAAGAAACGGAGCTCAGCTCAGCTAAAACATCAAAGACAAATCTTTATTCACATATTTTTAATGGTGTTCATGTGCTCCTTATCAGTCGGTTCGAAGTTTTAAAATCCAAAAAGTATACATTAGTAAATGACTGATCCAAAACAAGAATAAGGCAGAATTTGGCATTTTCTTGCAAAGACTAACTACAATGCGCAGGGCATTGTTTTGGTGATGCTAAGTTTTGTGGTGTGATATTGTCAGGTATGGATTGATCGATACCTTCCTATCGAAAAACATTCTTTTTTTATCTTCTCAAATCATTCATGGAACACTGATTCATTTTGAGCGTAGTTTTCCATTTTATTCCTCTTCAACTATCACTTTCCCAATTTTAAAGCAGGTTTTATCATTGTACAATTAACAGAATGTAAAATATTCTTGCGAATGGTAAATCCGGTTCAATCGAAATAGTCCCCCAATTAACAGACTTTATTAATACAGTTGCATTTATAAAATTATTTACTACTTTTGTCCCGTGTTAACCAAACA
>JAQICA010000010.1 GCA_027858775.1 Salinivirgaceae bacterium
GTAAACCTAAAAGCAAAATTATCTTCACTTGTGCGGGGCGAAATGTCAACATTGTTTACGGTACCTGTTTTTGAGGGGCTAAGGTTGCCAAAGTTTGGCAGTGCGCTCCATGTACCTTCATAATATTTATACTCCAGGCCATTTACCGTATTTGATGGATTTTCCGGTGTTCTGTTACTAACAGTTGCTACTTCGTAAGCTCCTCTATCGGATGCTGATCCTTGTGGCCGTGTAATCCCTAAAATGTCGGTTACACTGTATTGCCCCCAAGTTGTACTACCCGAATTTATTGCAGGGCTTGTGCTTAATAGCCTGAAATTTGCATTTCCATCTAATCCTTTTGAAACAAACTTGGGGTCGGCAACAATATCATTTGCACCTCTGTTGTACGATGTTCCATT
This sequence comes from Salinivirgaceae bacterium, assembly GCA_027858775.1. Taxonomy (GTDB): domain Bacteria; phylum Bacteroidota; class Bacteroidia; order Bacteroidales; family Salinivirgaceae; genus Salinivirga. The sequence continues at coordinate 402 of JAQICA010000010.1, forward strand.
ATAATAAATATTGTAGTTGTAGGTGCCCGAATCGTTTCCATTACATTGAGCTCCTGTTCGTGCATACATTATGTTGTTGTAAAACCGAACGTCAGAGCATTGGTTTGCATCCATCTCGGGATAATCCCAACCCATAACCGTACCATTATTATAGGCTGTATTGTTAATAATATCGACATGGTCAGATTTATATGCGTGTACGCCGCCGCCGCCATTGTTGTAGCTAACGTTGTTCTCAACCAAGGTACGCCCGGTGAACCCGGTATTAACGTCAAGTATAATTCCGTTTCCATCGCTTAGGGCGTTGGTCTTTTCCCATGGAATCGTTGTTTTGTTATTATAGCAAATGTTATTGCGAATTTTCATTTTAACGCCGGTTGAATTGTCGTAGTTATATGGGGTAAGAATGCTAATTCCGCTACCGGCATACATCATGTACCAACAATTATTGTAGACCCGATTGTTTTCTATGGTCACATAGTCAATTTTTCCACCGCCAATACCTGCACCAGGGAAATCGTGAACCTTGCAGTTACGGATGGTAATATGGTGAACTTGTGAATTTTTCCCAAGAGATATACAATTGGTGTTGAAGTTGGCAATTTTTGCCCAATCTTTAATGTCGTTTTCATAGTTTTGCCACGATTGGTATGCTGCGGCATAAGTGATGTTGGCATTATTGCCCTGAAGTTCGAGCCCATCAATAATAATGTATGACCCATCGACTACAATTGCATCCCAAACATTGCCCGAGGCGGTAATTTTAGGTGTATGCCCTGTGTAGGCTTTAAATGTAATGTAATTGCTTGATGTACCCGATTTTTGAATGTTTAAAATTGGTCCGTTAGTGGTGTTGTATGTGCCATTCATAATATATACCGTGCTACCGGCAGTTGCCATTTGTAGCCCTTTGTTTATTGTTTGAAACGGAGAAGTACTGGATGTTCCGTTATTGTAATCGGATCCGCCAGCCGACACATAGTAATTTACAGCATTGGCATTCGAAAAAAACAATGTCATGCAAAGGCAAATTAAAACTGGTATTTTTAGGTATTTACTTTTCATTGTGTTAAATTTTAGTGGTTAAAAATATTTGTAATTGAATTATTGAGATTTGGGGTCATATTATTAGGGCATCTCTGAAAATTACTTTTGCATATAGCAGTGCAATTTCCAGAGATGCCCTAATGCCCGTAAAAAAGTATTAACTTGAAACACCTATGGTGAGATATTGATCTTTCGATAATTCCATTTATTAGACTCATGCTTATTTGGTATCTTAAATAACTGACACATATATAGTATCTCTAAGAAAACCCATTATTAATTGAATATCAACTAATCATAGAGACACTATATACAACAAAGTTACAGACAACAAAGGATTGCGAATTGTAAAAAATTGAAGTTCACTTGTATATTTTGAACAGTTTTATAAAATTGATGTGTGTTTTGATGTTTTTACATTCTTATTTATCGGATTAGAGTACTTGTTCCTGTTCCGCTAAAAAACGTGCAGGTGATACACCAAACTGTTGTTTAAAGCACTTACTGAAATAACTGAGATCGTTAAAACCTACCTGAAAAGCAACTTCTGAGATGTTTTCCGACTCCTGAGATAAAAGTTGTGCAGCCCTTTTAAGCCTAACAACTTTTATAAATTCGACAATTGAAATATGGGTAATATTGTTTATTCTGCGGTAGAGTTGATACCGGGTAAGGCACATTTTATCAGCCAACTCGTGAACCCCAAATTCCGAATCAGCAATGTTCTCTTCGATATGACACAATACCTTCTGGATAAACCTTTTATCGGAAGGTTCTGTTACAACAATGCTTGGTTGGATGAAGTCGTAATTGGAGTTCTTAAGCGGAGTTAAACCTGAATTTCCTGATTCTGCACCCCCTGGTTTCTTTTTTCGGTGTGTAACATACCAACTGCCACTTGCAAATAACAATACATAAAGTAAGACGGCACATCTTGAGAA
>JAQICA010000025.1 GCA_027858775.1 Salinivirgaceae bacterium
AGGAAAAATTTCAACAAAACACTTGGAGTATTATCTGGATGAGTTCGCTTTCCGGTTTAATCGAAAATTATCAATCCACAGGGGGAAGTTGTTTTATCGATTAATGCAACAGGCTGTAAAAACCTTGCCTGCAACATATAAAGACATTACAAACTAACTTGCTTGTTGTGGATAAGCAGTTTAATTAATTATCGCAAAGCGCGGAGTAGTTTCATCGACATCGCACACCGGTATTGACCACGAAGTGAGATTAATTCTAAAAAAAGTTCCGCTGTATTCACGCTTCAGCAATTTAATAAAATGGTCGTTTTGAGGATCAATTTCGGCATTTTCGGGTATTGGTTGATTCCAAAAACTGAAGGCGGAGAAAAATCGCCTCTGTTGTGCTTTTTCTTTCGGATGTGTTGTGGATTGAGTTTGAGAAAAAACCCCAAAATTCACACAAAACAAGCTGATTGCCAATAAATAGCAATGCTTGACAATTTTATTTTTTTGTGTCATAACTATTATTTTACATCAAAAGAAAAACTTTATATTTGAAATTTCACATAACATATTTTCATGCATTACATTGCTCCAACTACTCTATTAAAGTTAATAAGCAGACTTTCATCACTTGAATAACCAAATATGATTATTAAAAGCACAATTAACTTACATACACATATTTTGAAAATGTGATATTTACTTCGCCTTAATAATTATCTTTCCTTTTTTTGTCGATTATTTTGCCATGTACCACAATCGGTTTTTTCCCTTTGCTTATTATGGCGCATCTGCCCAATAGCGTACTTTTGTCAGATAGTACAATTGGCTTTATTTCTCCCATGTTAATAGCTACTTCGATTTTATCCTGGTTTGCAACTTGAACTTCAAAACGGAATATGCTTCCTGTATCGCTCAATACCTTCGTTTTAATGGTTGGAAATTCACTATTCGATGAAGGAAACATCAGCCATGCAAACGTTTCGGAGTTTTTTGATTGTGCAGTTTGATACTCGGCGCAATAGGCAGCTTCTCTGGCATTGTAAACTTTACTGTACCAACCTTGAACATAAGGACTTAATTGACCCTTAACCAAATTGATATCCCATGTTTGATTGCCCACAGGATAGATAAGCAAATTCGATTTTTCTGCATCGGTTGACTTTACCGTATTACCGACTTTTATTACATTACAGTCGGGATTAAAGTGCCAGTGTGCAGTAAGTTTGGCCGGAGTCTGTGTTTTAATATTATCAACGACAATCCAATACTTGTTTTTTAAATAAATAACCGCTCTGGTGTGCTTGCCATTAACAAGCAAAGCACTTTTGTTAGGCGAATATGAACGTGCGTTTATCGATTTATCGTCAAACCCACCCTCGTAGTTGCCTATTGCGAAATCGATATCGGATTGGATACTGAAAAATGAAGAATCGATAGGTTGTGAATTAATCGTTTCGTATTGATTTTGACCTTTGTCGTTAATAGAAACTACGTTGTGCCCAACCGAAAGGTTAAAATAGCTCTTTATACTGTCGCCTTTGTAGTACATGCGACCATTGTCGCAAAGCAACTCCCGGCCATTTGCGTAAAGAGTAAAGTTTAATTTATCGTTGTGTTGGTGCGTACTTCCCCATGGCCCCATGTCAAAAAAAGCAAAATGGTCTTTACCCGATTTTTCGCCATAGCCATTTCGCATAATCAACTGACCGGCCCAAGTGAACATTTTTGAACATTCTTTGGGGGCAGTACCCGTTTTCCCATTTGTTGAAATATAGCTCCAGTCGGCCCTTTTATAAACAGTATTTGCATCTTTAATTATATCAAAATTTTGTCTCTGGTCTGAGTCGTTGTTCAATAAACCAATACCATCGGGTCTTGCAGTATAAGCTGAGTAATTATAAATGCTTTCGAGAATGTTGTAATAATTGTCGGGTAGCTTTTTGCCAAACATTGCATTAATGTCTATAAACTCCCTAAAATCGCGGGCTACAATCAAGTGGTAATGGCTGGTAAGCTCTTTAATAGCGCCATCGGGATAAGCCGAATAATCAAACTCGATTGCCATACCCTTTACAGCCTCGTTGTACCAAGCATTTGATTGTTTAAATTCCGGAAAATTCAACGAAACTTTGGTCATGCTAATAAGTTCCATAACAGCATGGTTGTGGTATTGTCCATGGAATTTTCGCAGGTATTCGCAATGTTCGTAAAATGAATTTAATGCCATTATGCGTGCGACATCTGTAAACTCGGTGGCTTGCTGAAAGGTAAAGAAGGGAGCTATCCAACCTTTACTTATCCGAATGGCTACTTCGAGCGGTCGCCAAGCGACATTATCAGCGTATTTTGTAAATGTCGGGTTGCTTGTTATCCAATCAGTTATCAAATCGTTGTAAAGTGTGGCATATTTACTATTGTGTGTGTTTTCATAAACGGCTCTTAAATCATTAAAATACAAATGCCTGTTTAGAAAGAATGCCCACTCTATATCATTAATGGGTCCTTTATAATACCAGTTGCGCTTGCCATTTACCAGCCGGGGTAGCTTACCTTTTATTTCCTGAAATGTAAATGTATCTACCATTGCATTCTCGGCAGTTGCAATAGGAGTAGCAGTAGTATCTCCTTTGCTGCCATTAAGCCAAGTGTTATTTTTGCGTGTTTTGTAGTAGTTTATTAACAATTGGCAGGCTTGTACCATATTTTTCGACGCTACTGCTTCCTTTACACTTTCCAAGCCTGAATAGTCAAGATTTATACGATCGAAAAACTGAAGAACAGCTTCAGGTTGATTTGCACAAAGCTTTTCGAGCGAAACTTCATCAGCAAACGATTTAGTGTTTGCATTCACTGAATTTTGCGCTTCCAAATGAATACTACAAAAGGGGCTAGCTAAAAAAAGTATCAGAAAAACTACGATAGAAAAATGCAACTTTAATGTTTTCATCTGTTTTGCTATTATGTTTTATAAATTACTAAAAAAAAAATGCTTTTATCTTATACAAACGACATTGAACTTTATTGTTCTACTTTATTTTTCCAAATAAATATTAACACTCCATGGTTTAATTGTAAAGTTATCTTTGTCTTTTATAGAAGAATTAGAAAAAAGTTCAACACTTTCTCTACCTACATAATTTACAGACATGGTTTTATCTGAATAATTAAGAAAATATTGTATTAACTTTCCATTTTGATTTATGCCTGTCTTTTTAATTATTGGAAATGAAATTTGTTCAGATATATCAATTTTAGCCTTGTATAAAACATCTTTCAATATTTCTCTAATCATAGCAGGTGTTGGCATAAACCCAACATAAGTCGCCAACCCTTTTCCGTAATTATTTTGAGTTAGAGCAGAATATTTGCCCCATACTGGATGGTCATAATACGCCAAAGTCTTAGCTGTGGTTGTCGATATTAATTCCATCCACGATTTTGCTACATTATCATCTTTATTTACGTTAAATTGATGCCCTTTCAATCCTACATTCTTAGGTATTGTAAACTGGTTGTATGAAATTCCACAGGCTTGGTTAATAATCCCTGGTTGTGTTGATGTTCTAACCTTAACATTTTCGTTCGAAAAGCCGCTACGAAAAGTATAGACAATATGTCCCCCGTTTTTCACATATTCATTCAATTTTTGCAATAAGCTATCTGGAGCAGCATATAAGGCAGGAACAATAATAAGTTTGTATTTATCGATATTTATACTTGTAGGGTCAATAAAGTCAACCCCTACATTCATTCTGTATAAAGCATCGTAATAGGGTCGCAATACATCGTTGTATTTTAATCCAAATCCATAATAGTTGAAAGCCGACAAAGCTTCATTGCTGAATAGAATAGCCACTTTATTGGTTATTTTGATATTAACAAGGTGTTTGCTGAATCTTCGGAATTCTTCACCAATAATTTTAGCTTCATTATACGTTGCATTGGGTTCAAAATCATGACTTAAAAGTCCTTTCCAATACGTTTCGGCTGAATTATGTATTGAATGCCAGTGCCAATATGCGACCATATTGGCACCAGAAGCTAAATGGCTATAGGCCAAAAGTCTTAATTGCCCGGGATATGGAGTCCATTTGGGGAATCCTTGAGCCTGAGTTTCCATTACGAAATAGTTGCGTCCTGCCTTCATAGAACGAGCAATGTCTCCTCCTAAAGAAACTTCGGTACCTGTAAGAAAATCCTGTGAAGGGTGATATATATCTATGCCGGCAACATCCAACGCTGCTGCAGCAGCAAAATGGTCAACTTCTGACTGTATGCCGAATGAATATCCGCGCCAATCTAAATCGAAATTTTGAGTAACAAATTGTCCGGGACGTTTATACTCATTTACTATTGCCACTTGCCAAGCTAGATAATCTGTTACTAGTTTGCGTTGAAATTTTGAAAATTCAGCGGATAAACTTGCATTTATAGAACCTATCGTAGAAGGGAAATCGTCCCACGAATTAATTCTATTGCTCCAATAATTAAGACCAAATGCGTCGTTTAAAGCATCTAAGTTTTTAAACTTCTGCTTGCAGTATTCCACAAATAATTTTTGAACATTTGGTCCGGATGTGTTATACGATTTTGTTTCATTATCTACCTGATAACCAACTATTGCAGGGTGATCTTTAATGTGTTCCATCAAATTTCGTATTACTCTTTCTGCAGCTTCTCTGAAATGGATATTTGTAATATCCATATTTTGACGAGTACCATATTTTGCCTGACCGCTTGGAGTTATAACTAATATATCTGGATGTTTCTTAGCTAACCATGTTGGTATCGCATAAGTTGGCGTTCCAACAATTACTTTAATTCCAGCTTTATGCATAGCATTCAACACACGGTCTATGTGCGAGTAGTCAAAAACCCCTTCCTGTGTTTCTAAGGTGCCCCACGTTGATTCTGCAATCCGAACAATGTTAATTCCAGCTGCTTTCATCATAGAAATATCTTTCTCCAAACGATCAAAAGGCATATATTCATCGTAATACGCCACTCCAAATAAAATTTCGTGCGATTGATATTTCTGTGCTGACAGCGTAAACATTAGAACGAAAATATGCAGAAATAATAAAAATGTTTTTTTCATATCAATATTTCACAATTAATTATTTCCCTTTCAACTCATTTTCAATGCCATACAAAGGCCGTACCTGATTGGTAACTTTTTCGGTAATTATCGGTTTTGCCAAAGTGAATATTTTGCTTTGAATAATGTTGCGTGAGGAAACCCCCACTTGAACCGAGTATTCACCTGCTTCGGCTATCCATGCTGCTTTGACAGGAATGTAAGAAGCCAAATCTTCAGCATTAATAGTAAGTTTAAGTGTTTGCGATTCACCCGGTTGCAGCAAGTTTGTTTTGGCATAAGCTTTTAATTCTTTAGTGGGTTTGTCAATGCTTTTTGCCGGAGCACTGATATAAAGTTGCACTACTTCTTTTCCGGCAACTGTTCCAGTGTTTTTTACTGTAATTGTTGCAACTATTTTACCGTTGAATTTGGTTGAACTTAACTTCAAATCGTCAAAACTAAACTGTGTGTATGACAATCCGAAGCCAAATTCGTAAGCAGGTTTAATTTTATAGGTATCGTAATATCTGTATCCTACATAAATACCTTCATTATAAACCAGTGAGTCGGGTTGGTCAGCCCACGATTTTGGGAAACTGCTCGATGAAGGTACATCTGAGTACGTTTCTGGGAAAGTAATCGCCAACTTGCCCGAAGGATTCACTTTTCCAGTCAGTAAATCGGCAATGGCATATCCGCCTTCTTGCCCTGGTTGCCAAGCCAAAAGTATGGCATCGGCTTGATCTTTCCAATCGGCCATATCTATTACACCGCCTAAATTAAGAACAATAACTGTCTTTTTGCCTTGACTTTTAAACGCTTCCGAAACTTGTTTAATCAATTCCTTTTCGGCGGGCATTAGGTTGTAATTGTTTTCTAAATTGCGATCTCCTCCTTCGCCTGCATTTTTGCCAATGGTAATAATGGCGATATCGGCATTTTTTGCTTGCTCAATAATTTGTGCTTTCGATATTTCCAATTCGGGTATTTGTGGTTTGCCTGCACCTGGATTTTTGGGTTTAGGCTGTTTAGCCTTATAATCAACTAAGTAATTGACATACATATTTTCCAAATTTTCGTCCAAGGTGTAATCTGCCTTTTTTAAGCCCTGTGCCATAGAAATAATATATGCCTTGTTTACATCGCCACTTCCGGTACCTCCGGCAATTAAATCATAGCTTGTATTTCCAAAAGCAGCTATTTTATGCACTGTTTTTGCAAAAGGTAGTGTTTGATTGTTGTTTTTCAATAATACCATACCTTCTGTCGCTGCTTGGCGCGAAACCGCAGCATGAGCCACCAAGTCAGGTTTGTCAGAATATTTGTACTTTCTAAAAGTAGGTGAAAGCAATACAATATTCAACAATTTTTCGATACGCTCATCCAACAACGACTCATCCATTTTATTGTCACTAACCGCTTTCAGAATACTATTGATTTGGTCGAGCCGTCCGGGCATAATAAGCGAATGTCCTGCCAGAATTTGTTCTGGATAATGCTTCCCTGCGGCCCAATCTGTAACCACAAAGCCTTCGAATTTCCATTCGTTACGCAGTATATTGGTTATCAAATCCAGCCTTTCCGCAGTATAAGTGCCATTTAATTTGTTGTACGAAGTCATTACTGTCCACGGGTTTGCATCCCGAACTGTCATTTGAAATGCTTTAAGGTAAATTTCGCGTAGAGCACGTTCGCTAACAATGGAGTTGCTTTTCATCCGTTTATTTTCGCTGTTGTTGGCGGCTAGGTGCTTCAGCGATGTTCCCACTCCATTCGATTGAATGCCTTGAATAATGGCCGTTGCAGTTTTTCCAGCCACCAGTGGATCTTCTGAATAATATTCAAAATTCCTACCGTTCAGCGGATTGCGTTGGATATTCACACCCGGCGCAAGTATAATATCAATGCCATATTCAAGTACTTCATTGCCAAAGGATTCACCTACTTTTTTCACCATAATTGGATCCCAGGTAGAGGCCATTAGATTACCCACTGGAAAGCCGGTTGCATAATAGGTATTTATTGAATCACCTTTTCTGATAGGGGAAATTCGTACTCCTGCGGGGCCATCGGCCATTACCAGCGAAGGAATGCCCAAACGCGGAATAGCATACGATATTCCGGCCGCCCCCGGCACTTGATGCTCCGTAAAACCAATAATCCCCACGGAGCTATTAATACTTGCAGCATTGGTTGATCCTGAATAATTGGGGCCTACCACCATTCGAACTTTTTCGTCCAAGGTCATGGCTGCAATTACTTCTTTTATCGAATTTTTGCCCAGTTGTGGCAAGTTGTTGTTTCCGTTTTGTGCGCTCAACTGCAAAGCACAAAGGCTGAAGCAAACGAGGAAAAATGTATTGAATGTTAATTTCATAAATGATATTTTAAATTCTAATTAGGTACTGTAAGGTTTTACAATTTCAAATTTCCGAACTACTTTGTGGCTCTAATAATGGCCCTAAAATAACCGATAGATTCAGCAATACCCATAAATGGATCGGTTTTATACCTTTCGTATTCCAAACTACATACACCGGTATAACCTACTTTGCGAAGCATTTTTACAAACGCAGGAAAATCAATTATCCCTCGCCCCACTTCTGCGGAATTGCCGGCTTTTGTATTTGCGGTTACATCTTTAATGTGTACATCAAAAACACGCGATTTATACTTTTTTAAATCAGCCACAGGGTCTTTGCCATTGCGGGTATCATGACCAATATCAAGACACATACCGAGGCGTGGGTCAAGGTCTTTTACATGGTTCCAAACATCTTCGGCATCGGGATAGATTGCAATATCGGGTTCGTGTAGGTGAATTGCAACTTTAAAATCATATTCTTTAATTTTCTTGTCAACATAAGGAAGAAGTTCGTAGTTTGGTACTGCCACAATTAGCTTTACCCCACCTTCTTAGCATATTCAAAAGCTTTATCAACTTCGGCTTCCGATTTCATGTATATTGGACCAACAGCATAACCTTCAACTCCTTTTTCTTTTAATTTTGCTTTAAATGCAGTTATTTGCTCATCGGTACTTGACAAAGAAAGATGAAAATCTTTAATACAAAGATAGTGTACATCAACACGTTGCATTGTTTCCAATGTTTTATCAATGTCGAACTTCAGGAATGAATACCCAGCAATACCTACTCTAAACTTTTCGGAAGTTTCGGAAGGCGGCTGTGTGTCCGACTGCTTTTGTTGCGCATTTAATACTTGGGATTGTGCCAACAACAAGATGGCATAAGCAAAAATCAAGATTCGTTTCATTTTTTTTATATATTTAAAATTATAATTGGAAAACAACTATTCAGTCGTGTCGCTTAGTTAATAATTATTCTATCGCAGCTAATTTGCTCACTATCTTTCACTTCTACCAAATATATCCCGGGTTTCAGTTTAGAGGAAACTACCTTGATTTGCTGTCCAGAGGTAGCAAATGACTTAACCACCTGGCCATTCAAATTCAGGATGCGAACAAAACAATTTTCCTGCTGGTTGCGGTTTATCGTAAAATATTCGGTAGCCGGATTTGGGTAAATATTTAATTTGCTTGTTTTTAGTTCTTTTAATCCGGTAGCTTTTACAAATGGGTATTTGTAATTCAAGTTTACGTCATTAAACACTTTTATGGTGTCAATAAATTGTTCGTTACCCGTAGTTATGGTTACTTTATAATAACCTTTGAACCCGCGTAACGATGTTTTACCTGTTTGATCGGGCGTTAGTGTAGCGGTTGGAGTCCACCATTTATTGAATAACAGGTCAACAAATGGTTGGGCAGTTGTTTTTAGTGACCAATCGGAATTAAATATAGGTGCTTTCCACGAAGTTCCACTCCAAAATCCCCACATAAGAAATCCGTCGCAATAGGGATGGCTAAAGCAAATTGTCAACAAATCCCGGAAATACTTACTGTACAGTTCACTGGAAGCCAAAATTTCGCTGTCGTATTCGGTTATCTTGCACATTGCACCGGTAATATTGTGATAATCCGTAAAAATATCATATACCTCTTGTGGCGCCATCATAAATTGTTCGTGCCATTGGAAGCCCAAACCATCGATAGTAGCCCCGTTGGCAATAATTTCTCTGACCTTATCTTTCCATACTTCGCCTTTGCCGTAAGCGCTTGCGTAAACATGATCATTAAGGTATCGTTTTACCGTTGGATCTAACTGTTTTACTTTGTTGAATATTTCGGCATAGATTTCCCTACCGGTATTATATGAAGTACCATCAACCGTATTACCTGCAAGTGCTGTAGCCAGACTTGTATTACCGTTAACTTCATTCAGCACATCCCATTCTTTGACACTTCCCTGAATACCAGGATAAGTCAACATCTCAGTTAGATGGTCGTTGACCTTGGTTTTAAGATAGGAAAAATTGGTTTTATTTGATTCCATATACGTTGGCATATTTCCCCATCCCGGCCAAACAAGTGTATGGCCGCGAGTGTCCACTAATTTTGCTTTTAGTATGTTTACCAATTTCGCATTGTTTGCATGACTCAATGGCCAGATATTTTCCCATTGAACCCATTTATGACCGTTTTCCATAACTACCATATTAAAACCGTGACCCCTTCCATCAAGGTTGAATAGCTTCGAGGCATAAGTGGCATCATAACTCGAGCTGCCTGTAAAAACTTTATTTTCCTGTATTGCAGTTCCCCAACTAAACTCATGTCGGAGCATTTCAATTGTAACCTGTGCGTTTTGAATGGGTTGGTTATTGCTGTTGAGTACCGACAGGTTAATGTTGCCTTTGCGGAGTTGCTCAATTCTAGCTTCGGCTTGCGTTCGCCACGCGGCATTTTCCTCCATACCATCATACTCGTCGTTGGTTTTACGAGGCAGCTGTGCCAAAGTATAGGTTGTGCCATAATTAATTGCCGTAATACCCCCAATTTCGAGGGTTTGAGTCTGAACAGCCAATTCGGCCATAAATTTTGCTTTTGTAGCAGCTAATTCTTTGGATACTTGCACTGGAACGATGTATTCTTTCCAGGTAGTGCCAAAACGTTGTTCGAATTTTCGGTATTTTGTCCAAGGACTGGCATTGTCCATAAAAATGAATGAACCGCAACCTCTATTGTTTGGTGCAGATACAGTACGTGCCCAAAATATCATCAACAGCCTATCTCCATTGGTAATGGAAGAGGGGCATACCAAATTGATGGAATTATTTGCAACATTCGTTTGTCCAGTACAGTCAATACGTCTTGCCTTTGTAAATGATTGTCCGGTAACACTTACCAGCGACCCACCTGTAGTGGAACTTGCATTGGCAGCTTCGTCGGCACTAAACATCCATGTACCGCCTGTAATTCCATAGTCGGTTTGCAGCCTGTTCTTTAGGTTGGTATGATAGGTATCTTGAGCCATCAACAAACTGAAAGAAACTGAGAAGAGAAAAATAAATAGAAATGCATGTTTTTTCATAAATTAAATTTATATATTTGATTATTTAATTGTTTGTCAGAACTTTATGCTATGAAGTACTCAGTCCGTAAATGAACTAATAACCCTATTTGGATATTAAAAATAGAATTAGTTCCCTATTCCCGAAATACTGAAATTATAATTATTTTCTTTTAATTCATCTATCGCTATGCTTACTGTTCCATTATATTCGCCAACAGCACTAGGAGCTAATTTAACTTGAAAAGTATATGACTCGCCTGCAGTAATTACAGATGGAGCGTCAGACTCTAACGAAAAACCTGCGCCGGAAACTGAAACCCTCGGTGTTCCTTTTAGATGAATAGTTCCACCACCCACATTTTCGAGAATAAAACTAATCGTTTGGGGAGTAGCCAAGGCGACATCACCAAACTTACAAGTATCGACATTGCTGTGCATGGTTTTATAACCCTGACGCACATTGAGATAAGTGGTGGTACTTGGTGTAATTTCCCAACCTTTAATTTTGCTAATATATTCTGTAAGTTCCTTTGCATTTTTGGCATGTTGAGCGATAGTGGGGTGATAGCCACCACCATAGCCTAAAGCACCTTGCGTGGACAATTCAAAGAAATACACTTTCCCGTTGTTTCTTGCATTTGCAGAATCGACAGCAAACTTAACACAACGTCGCAATTTGGCTAATAATTCACCGGTAGTTCTAGGTCCAACTAAACAAATTATATCGGCATGTTTGTTGCGAGTTTGCAATGTATCAATAAAGTCGATATAACATTTGGTAAAAGATGCCGAATCCGCACTTTTCCCAAAATCATTTGTACCTAAATTACAGCAAATTAGATCTGGTTTTTGGGCAAAGGTGAAAATTGGAGTCGCATTACCGAAAAATGTGCGTGAGTAACAATTGCGCATACTACCCTGACTTTCCACCGTGATATTTGCTTTGCCCCAAGTACTTGCAAAAAGTGCAACACCCGATTTGCAAACTGCTTGATTTTTTGCATTAAGGTTGCGCGAGGTAATAGCCGCATAAGAAAGATAATGATTCTCGTTCGTAGAATTTCCTTTTTCACCATTGGGTATTTCCACGCTTCCACCGCACATTATGGAATTACCAATGTATTCAATTAGTCGTTCTCGAGGGTCTTTTAAAGCCACCAGTTTTTTCCCTTTATCAACAATAAAACCACAAAAAGTTGTTTTTCCACAAAACTCTTCGGTGATTTTATACAACTCAATTTCGTGGGTCTTGTTGACAAGTCCGCTCGCCAAAACATATACTTTTTTACCTTTCGAAACTCGAAACCGCTTTGTTACTACTTTATCAACAATTACAATATATTCATTTTTAGTTTTTTCATCTTCAAGTATAGCAGAAATACTTGTACCTTGAAAACATGTGCGAACCGACACGCCCGAATATGAATATCGGGGTGCTAATGGGTTTGAAAAGTCAACGCGACCGGCATATTCAATGAAAGAATTGTTGGCAGGTATTGTGTCAGCCGGACTGGAAAAAACAAAGACACAATGAATTAATGTCAATACTACAAAAAATAGTTTTTTCATTCTGAGTATTTTTTTCTGATTATTTTTTCAACTTATTCAACAGCCAATCTGTAAGTTTATCATTATTCCCTTTTTGTTTTAATAGTAACAATTGCGTCCGTTAAACCGAGCGAACTTAATACCTAAGCGTACATTAGCCATAATTAAACATTTCACAAACAAAGTGAGCAAAGTTCATCATTTAACGCCAACCAAAAGAGTAGAGACACCTAATCCTTCGGATTTGACACTTAGTTTAATGGTTCCTTTTGTAGTCCCAGCTTGAATAATTACCAAACATTTACCGTTCCAAGCATTGCGATACATTTGCTGAAAGCTCTCGCCACTTGTTGGGTTGCTGTTTGCTACAGCAATGATTTTTCCGGGTCCCTCTATATGAAATTCCATTTTATTTGATGCCTTTGGCAACAATATGCCATTTTTATCAACCACCTCAACGGTTACATAACACAAATCTTGACCTGATTTCTGCAAAACTGTCCTATCAGTAACCAAGCGAATCGATTTTGCACTATCGGCAGTTTTTAAATATGAAATATTTACCTCTTTCCCACCTTCATACCCCACCGCTTTTAATACGCCAGATTGATATGGGACATCCCATAGTGCAGTAAACTGACTGTCCCGATTGGTCTTTTTTCGACCAAGCGAAATATCGTTCAAAAACAATTCAACCTCTTCGCAAGAAGAATACACGTTGACCTTAAAAATTTGCCCCTCCATACCTGTCCAGTTCCAATCGGGAAGAACATCGTGCCAATTCCAATTACTCCAGTCGGCTTTGTTGGGGTTGAATTCAAATGAAGGCTGGGGTGCATTGACGAAAATAGAGAGTTTGTTTTTTCCCCATAAAGCATCGCGATAGAAAGATTGTGGCCGCTTCCAACCACAGATGTCAATATCACCACAATAAGCCAACTTCCAGGGGTACAATACTTTTTCGGGAGGAAATCCCCGCCATCCTATACTTGCTTCGCCTATATAATCAAACGCAGTCCATACAAAATAGCCTATCACCCAACGATTGTCAACAACGCCCATCCAATGATCAAACGCTTTAAGCGGAAAAGATTCGCTGGCGAAGATTACACGTTTAGGATTGTTTGCATGATCGGTTTTGTATTTATGCACAGCATAATTATACCCTACCACATCTAAGGTAGCCATAAAAGGATCAATGTCTTTAAACGTGTGGATTGCAGCCGTAACTGGTCGCGAAGGATCCAATTGACGGGCATAATCCGCCAAACGCTTTGCAACCGCTACCACCATGGGATTATCCATTTCAGGAATCTCATTTCCAATACTCCACATAATAACCGAAGGATGGTTTCGATCCCGATAAACCATGGCTTCTAAATCGGCTTTCCACCAATCTTTAAACGACAAGTGGTAATCGGATGGGGTTTTAGCTTTCTCCCACATATCAAACGCTTCGACGATTACAAGCATGCCTAATCGATCGCAGGCATCTAAAAAAGCAGGAGAAGGCGGATTATGAGATGTTCGGATGGCATTATAACCGTTTGACTTTAAGATTTGTACCTTTCGTTCTTCGGCCCTATCAAAGGCTTTTGCCCCCAATGGTCCATTATCGTGATGCACGCAACCACCTTTTAGTTTAAGGCTTTCGCCGTTCAGCAAAAAACCTTCGGTTGCAGAAAAAGACAATGTGCGGATACCAAAACCAGTCTCCACCCGATCAACTAATTGATTGCCTACAAACACATGAGTTACCAACATATACATAGTTGGAGAACTAACCGACCACAGCTTAGGTGATTTTATACTCATGTCAAAACTGATAGAATTTCCGTCCAACGGGATGCTGCTTTCATGTCTTAAAACCTCTTTCCCTTGGGTGGTTTTGACCACCGACACTATCCTTACGGGTTTCTTAGTCTTTACGAAATTGCTCAACTTGGTAGAAAAATTGATAGTCGCCATAGCTGCTCTTGCCTCTTTGGTGGTAACACTAACCCCGTAATTATCAACATGCACGGGATGAAGCACATCGAGCCAAACATGCCTATATATACCAGATCCGGAATACCATCGACTGTTTTTTCCTTCATTGGAGACTTTAACAGCTAGAATGTTTTTGCCATTGAAATCTATCTGGTCTGTTATATCAACATAAAACGACACATAACCATGGGGCTGTTTGCGAACCAAATGTCCATTCAGGTAAATTTCAGAATTACAATACACCCCATCGAAACGAAGTATAAACACGTTGGACTTTAGTTTTTTTGAAATAAACAGCTCCTTCCGATACCAACCGATGCCACCAACGGTATAACCCGAACTTTCGCCGCTTATTGCATCCATCTTAAATGGAGAACTTTGGTCTTTAATGTCCTCTATACTCCAATCGTGTGGTAAATCCAAGGTTCGCCAGGCTTTATCGTCGAAATTGATGGTGCTGGCTTTGGGTTCATCACCCAAATAGAATTTCCAATCGAAATCGAAAAGTTGTTTGCGTTGTATGTTTTCTTGTGACATTAAGCCCATAGTTGAACTTAATGTAAACATTATCAATAGTGTAAGTAATTTTGAATTAATTTTCATTGTATGCTTTAAATGTATTAAGATTACTTTTTCAACTTTTCCAACAGCCAATCTGTGAGTTTAGCATTTGTTTCAGGATAGATATAATGTCCTGTTTCGAAGCTAACTACCAGGTTTTTGGGAGCTGATATATTGTTATATGCCGAATAAATGGAAGTGGGCGAGCAGATTTCGTCGTTA
>JAQICA010000036.1 GCA_027858775.1 Salinivirgaceae bacterium
AGCGGAGTTAAACCTGAATTTCCTGATTCTGCACCCCCTGGTTTCTTTTTTCGGTGTGTAACATACCAACTGCCACTTGCAAATAACAATACATAAAGTAAGACGGCACATCTTGAGAACCAGAACGGCGGTGATATTGTCACCTTGATTTGTCTTTCCTTAGGATTCCAAAGCCCATCTTCGTTCGAGGCACGCACCGAAAAAGTATAAGTTCCCGGTGGCACATTTCTATATATTGCCATTTGGCCTGTTACTGCTTTTATCCAATCCTTGTCATATCCTTTTAATTGGTATAAAATCTGGTTTTTTTGAGGATTAAAATAGCTGAGTGCAGCCACTTGAAACGAAAATGACGATTGCCGATGGTTTAGATTTATACTGCTAAAAAGTTCGATGCTTTGTTTCAATGGTAAGGTGTCGGTATTCATCATACCTTTTCAAATTATTTTAAAATCGACGATAACAGCTTCAGGCATGAATGGATTATCGACAATGCTATCGGGGTGAAACCACACCAACCCAAGTTTAGATCCAAAATACATATTGCCCGCATTATCGGTTGCCACCGATCGGGGCAAGAATTCATTCGAGGGCAATCCATCGGTAATGTCGTAGTTTTTAATGGTTTTTAAATCTTCTGAAATCGATGAAATACCGCCGCGTGTGCTTATCCAAGCCCTGTTTTTTGAGTCTATTGCTATTGCCGCTATCCAATCATCGGCCAACCCGTCAGAAACGAGCAAACTTGTGAAAGTGGATGTATTCAGGTCGAAACGGTTCAAGCCAGCTTGTGTACCCACCCAAATATTTCCTTTACCATCAAAATCCATACATTCAACAGAGTTATTCGATATACTATTCTTATTGGATACATTGTGCATCAGATGAATAAATTTCGATGTCCCAGTTTTTAAACGATTTATCCCTCCACCTCTGCTACCGATCCAGAAATCGCCGTTTGGATGGCGTAAAAAACAGGTAGGATAATGGCATTCAGAAATACCTTTATCGGCATCGATCGGTATTACGTTTGTTATTTTCCAGTTTTTCGATTTCAAGTCGAAGTTCATCCTGTAGGCTGCCGATGTTGCTGCGACCCAAACTCCTATTGAATCGGCAGGGTACAACGACCGAATTCCTTCTTTCAGTAACTCAGCCGGACTATTTTCGCCGAATTCCATTGGCAAAATACGTCCGTCTTTTTTATTGATAAGTGTCATGCCTTTTACTCCAGAGCAAAAAAAAGCGTTTATCCCAGGAATTTCGATCAGTGAAATTGAGTATTGGAAGGGTATGTCATTCGAATGGTATTTATTCGTACGGAAGTCATATTCGATTAATTGTCGGTTGAATGTAAAGTATGTTTTATCTGTTGTTGTATCAGTAGACACCCCATCAGCTGGCACTCCATAAAACGGAGATAACAGAGGAAATGAGTGAAATTGGTTTTTAAATGAATTAAGTTTCCCGAATAGTCCGGTACCTGTCCCAACCCATAAAGTTTGAGTGCGATCGACAAAAATTTTGTTTATCGAAATAAACGATGAATTTACGCTTTCTATGCGTCTGTAAACCGATGAAGCAGAAGGGAAATATTGCACCCCATCGTATGATGCTACAAATATTTCGCCTTTGGAAGTTAGTTGAATATCTCTGAAAATGTTGAACTTAATACATGGAATGATGGTCGAAAATTGAAGGCTTTTAATATCATAAGCAATCAGCCCATCGTCGAAAGTAGCGATCCAGAGAATTCCGGGTTTCACTTCTTTGGCGCAAAACACATTGCTTTTTTCGTATCGTGTACCATCGCCAATATGCTTGATTTTTTTGCTTTCCGGATCGAAAAGGTGCACACCGCCGCCCCAGGTCGAGAGCCAGTATTTGCCATTCGTTGTTGGTGATATATGAAGAATTTTGTTGCTCTTTAGTTTTTTTGTTGGATTTTCTCCGGCGCGGAAACATTGAAACTTTTGGGTTGCAGGGTCAAAGAAATTCAAGCCACCTCCATCGGTTCCAATCCAGAAATTTCCCTTTCCGTCAGGTAAAATAGTGGATATCTGATCGAAACTAATTGAGTTTGTATCTTTTTCGTTGTGTAAATACCGAGTGAATTTCCCAGTTCTTCGATGATAATGATTTAAGCCACCACCATTGGTACCTATCCAAAGATCGCCCAGAGTGTCTTCAACAATAGTACGAACAAAGTTGCTCGAAATAGAAAAAGAGTCACTAGGCGAATGGCGGAATGACTTAAGCTCATTGCCATCGTAGCGGTAAAGTCCCGATTCCTTCCCAATCCAGATATAACCAATACTATCCTGAAAAATACAATTTACAGCACCGACAAAATCTTTGGAATCAGGAATTTCAATAGGTGTTATTACCTGATCTTGAGCCGACGAAATCAACCTCAGGACTAAGAGAGTAATTGTGAAAAATATTTTGAAAGGTAAATTATTTAACATTCCAATATTAGTTAGTAGACCGAGAAGAAAAGCTCCCTGTTTCAATATGTTATTTTCCTTTACAAATTAAAACAAAAAAAACTCTCTGCCGAATTTTTTTTTTCGACAGAGAGAAATAAGATCTTCAAAAGCAGATGTTCTTATCTTTTAATCACAATCATTTTTGATTTTGTGAATTTCGATGTTGTTACATTTACAATGTAAGTTCCATATTCTAAGAATTGTGTGTTTATCTCGAAACGATTTACACCTTCAGTTG
>JAQICA010000038.1 GCA_027858775.1 Salinivirgaceae bacterium
ATAATTGGCGATAAGGAAGCATATTCCAAAAAGAGTTCGCCATTTTTCTTTTTGTTGTGCAATTCACCAAACCATTCTTTTCCTGAAGAAATGGTATCCCACAGAAGCTTGTATTCACTTTTTGGCTTTTCTCCCGAACTGAATATCCGTGGATTTTTGCCCATTAACTCAGCAGGTTGGTAACCTGTAATTTGAGTTACTTTCGGATTGCTGTATTCAATGTTGCCACCTTTATCGGTTATCAAAATAGAAACGGGGCTTTGCTCTACCGCGTGTGATAATTTCAGGAGTGACTCCTCATAATACTTCCTGCTTAGCGCGAGTGCAGCCTGATTAATTATCGATTCAATCAAATCGCGTTTTTTTAATTGGTTCCCTTTTTTAAATCCAAATGTAACACCTCCGAAATAATTACCTTGCCAAACAAACCCTGTCGATAATAATTCTTCTATTCCGAGCAACTTTTCAATACTTTTACAAATGGCTTGAGGTATTTTTTGGGTAGTTAATGTATATAGTCCACCCTCAACACGATAAATAGTGCTTCTTTGAAACAAATCCATCTGGGCTATCAAATCTTTGAAGGGAATTTGAATTTTGTTCACATTCATTCCTATCATTTTCGACACTCTTTCAACATAGGGTTTAACACCAAAAAATTGCCTTACCAAAGCAGTTTCATTTTGTTCATGATATCCAGTTAGGAACATATAATCTGCGCCTGAAAGCCGATAGATGTTTTCACCCAGAAAATTATAAATATCATCTTTAGAATCATGCTTCAATAAAGATGAGGTTGTATTGTAAAGCAAGCTTAGTTCGGTTACTTTTTCCTGAAGGTTTTTTTCACTTTCTTTCAATGCCTCTTCTGCCTGTTTACGATCGGTAATATCAACAACATAGCCTCGTATTTGAACAAGCTTGCCGGCATCATTAAAAATACCGATGGCATTAAGTATGACATTCATTACAGTACCTTTTCTGGTCATGAATTCCACCTCATAATTTTCTGCTTTCCCTTCAGATTTTACTCTGCGAATAAGCTCCTTACGATCATCGGGATTTTTATAGAGATCCGTAATGTTGAATTTTTCGGCATGCGATTTATGTTCAAAGCCAAACATTTCAATAAATGTACTGTTGCAACTGAATATTTCGCCTTCGAGCGAAACCACGTAATCGGCCGAAATATCGTTTTCGAAATATTCTTCCAATTCGCTTTTGCTTTTGTGCAACTGTTCTTCTGCCTGTTTCCGATCTGTAATGTCACGGTCAATGCCTAAAATTAGTTCGTGATCCCCAAAGCTAATTATTGAAGTCGAGACTTCGACTGGAAAGATATGACCATCATGATGACGGTGGAAGGTTTCATACCGAGAGATGCTTTTTCGTCGGAGACTTTCCTGATATTCGGCCCGTTCTTCAGGTGTTCCAGGGGTAATATTTAGAATGTCGATTGATTTACCAATCAATTCTTCGCGTTTATATCCATTCATCGTACATGCAATTTCATTGCAATTTACAATAGTCCAGCGGCCAGCAGGATCGGTGGGATCAAGCAGCATAATTGCATCGGGTGAAGCAGAAAATAAATGATGGAAAAGCTTTTCGCTTTCTTTTAGTTTTTCTTCGGCAAGCTTTTGTTCAGAGATGTCGAAAAAAACTGTTGTAAACTTATTTTGAAAAGGGATTGATGTTGATATACTTGTCCATCGTTTGTGTATTTCATCATACAATTCTGTTTTAATAGATTGCGTATCGTTACTATGCTGTTTCCAAAATGAGTTTATATATTCGTGGCTTAGCCTGAATATTTCTGTTGCGTTGTGGCCCACTGCCTGTTCGCGTGTTAGCGAAGTTATCTGTTCAAAGGCTCGATTTATTTCGAGGATTTTATAATCGATTATTTCACCTTTTTCGTCAAAAACAAATTCATTCAATGCCATACCTTCCTGCATCACATTAAATACCGTATTTAATTTTTCCTGACCTTCCTTTACAGCCTGCTCGGCAAGTTTGCGTTCGGTCATGTCGACCGCTGTAATAAGGCAATTCGCGCCATTTTCTGAAGGTATACCGGTCAGGTGCAGAATCAGCTGTCCGTCAGCCGACGGATTGGCATCGTTTAGCATGGTCAACTCGCAGCTTTCTTTGGTATTACAGCTCAATACTTTCTCCAGAAAAAGCAAAAAGACTGGTTTCGAATAATAGGAAATAAAAAGATGAAACATCCTGTTTATTAACTGAGACCGAACTTTACCCAGCATTTTTGCCCCGGAGAGGTTTAGCTCCAGTATTTCACCTTCGGCGGAAAGTGTAAAATATCCTGATGGTGCAAAATCGTATAAGTCGATGTATTTCTCTGCAGCAATTGTTGCCTGTACTTGTGCCTGTATAAGTTCTTCGTTTTGCAACTCAAGCTCAATCTGGTGTACCTCAAGCTCGTGAATGAGTTTTTGGGTTTCAATGTCAGGGAGTTGCTTGCCAGATTTCGACGACTTATTTTTCATCAACTCTTCAGCCTTTTGGCGAAGGAGTGCAGCTTCTGATTTATGTTCTTTTTTCATTCGTCTAAAACTTTAATTTTCAATGGTGACTCATGGAACTCCCTTTAGTCATGCAATTGTGTGCGGAAGGTTTTACCATGGTCGTTTCATTCGTACTTTTATCGTCATTTATATAAACATTGTGTGCCTAAAGGCACGTTGGTTATATTGTTGTCATTTTTTTTTTCTATAAATATCATGTGCCT
>JAQICA010000092.1 GCA_027858775.1 Salinivirgaceae bacterium
AATAAGAACCGTTACTTACTAATTTAATTTTCATTTCTTTACTTATAAATAGAAGTCTCGCGATTTATTTACTTGTTTTTATGACGATTATATCGCTTTAACTTTTTTTCTTGAAAAAAAAAGTTGCAAAAAATTCAAGATCAAATTACGCTTCAACCCGCTCTATTCAATAAATTAAATGACATATAAAAGCTAGACAAGCCTCTTTTATGTCATTTATATTGATTGAACCGAGCGATTAGCGAGCTACATCCATCCATTAAAATCAAATTTAAACTGGATGAATATTCACTCCTACGCTGGCCCGCCAATTTGATCAGGCCTGCCCGCATGGGGTCTTATCAATTGATTAGACCATTAAAAGTTGCTTTGCAGCCACATGAAGAAAAATGTGTTAAGAAAATGTGCTTATATATTAATGAGTAGATTTTTAACATTTTTCTGTAAGCGGCGGGATTTCACGCCAGTTGGCAGACACAGTTTTTGATTTTTTTTAACCTGCAGCAAAAAAAGAATAATTAATTCTCAATAATGGGTCATGCATTGCACAAAACAGGAATACCCTATTGCTAAAGATTCCGGAACAAATTCCGTCTGATAGCGACCTGTTTCGGATTTGGCAATGCGAATATATTGAGCAGGGATTAAGGTGACGTATTACGGCATATCGGGTTACAAAAAAAGCCTTATTGGCTATCGGTCAGCATGTTCGTAAACGGACGAAAAAAATGTTAATATTTTTTAACACAACGACTTAAGTACTGATTACAAGAAAGTTACGTAAAATCCAATACTTTTTTCTCACTAAACGGTGTAACAGGAAGGGGAAAGGTACGTCTCATAATTAGAAACCCAAAATTAACCCTAAAACGCACCGTTATGACAACCCTTAAAACCACAAACCCGCTTTTAAATGTTGTACTTACAACATTATTTGTAATGATTGCATCCGTACTCATTGCAAACGAACCCCCAACCGAAGGTGAATACCTGTTAACAAAAGACCAGAAGCAAGAAATACAACATTTGGTCGATCAGGAAATAACTTTCCCCACTGTAGCCAAAAAATTTGGTATCACAGGCATCGTTAAAGCTCAAATAATGGTTACGCCATACGGCAAACTAAGCATTGAAGCAATAAACGGAGAAAAAGAACTAATCAATTATGTAAAAGAATCGCTAAAACGTGTAACGATTGAAGACTACACGCTTATTGGAAAAATCTTTATTGTTCAATTTCACTTTAGAAGCTAATATCTAATTCAACTAATACATACTCATAGCTTTGGTTAACGGCTCAGCAAAAGTATTTAGTTAGGTTCTCAATTAGGTTATGATTAGCCTCGCCAGACAACAATGTTCTTGGTGAGGCTAATTTTGGGATAAGACTTTATTGAAGTCTTATTTTGTTTTAGCACAAAAAAGATTGCACCTATTGGCATCTGTCCGTACACGTTTCTTCTACTATTATCTCTACAGGTCAAAAAAAACCAACGATTTATTTCCGTTCGAGAAAGGTTCCCCCGGGAATATCGGGTTGTAGTATTTGATTTTCGATAATCGGTTCCCCGTGTTTAAAGAGATGCTTAACTGCACCCCGCACAGTAAACCCTTCATAAATATTAATGTCGGTATTTTGATGATGGTTTTGGGCGCTAATGCGACTTTCGGCGTTGGGATCCCAAACCACAATATCGGCATCGGCACCTTTTGCAATTGTACCTTTTTTGGGGTACAACCCAAAGATTTTTGCCGGTTGCGTACTCGAGACATCGACCCATTGCGAGCGGGAAATTTTCCCGGTCAATACGCCATAGGTAAACAAAAGCCCTGCCCGATGTTCTACTCCGCCAGCTCCATTGGGGATGAGTCGAAAATCGTCTTTCCCCACACTTTTTTGTTGAAATGAAAACGGGCAATGATCGGTTCCAACCACACGCACTGTACCGTTGGCAAGTCCGTTCCATAAAGCATCCTGATCGGCTTCTTCTCGTAATGGAGGGCTCAATACATATTTTACCGTTTGCTCGAACGAGCCTTGATAAACACGTTTATCGAGCACCAAATAGTGTGGACAGGTTTCTGCAAAAACCGATTGGCCGGACTGCTGTGCATTTACAATATACTTAAGCGACTCTTTGGTAGAAACATGCACTACATAAAGCGGGCACTTTGCCTCATGTGCCATATCGACAATACGTTTTACAGCATCCGACTCGGTATGTGGTGGTCGTGTTGCCTCATGAGCTGCCGGACTTAAATCTCCGTTCTGACCAGCTTTCAAACGCAGATCGTCAATTTCATCGCCTAATTCGGCGTGCACGGTAACCATTCCGCCATTTCGCCCCACGACTTGAAGTACTTTCTTAATATCCTCATCGTCTAGGCCAACAGCGCCTTTGTAGGCCATGTATATTTTAAAAGATCTTAATCCCTGGTTTATACATTCAATAATCTCTTGCTCCGTAGTATCGCGCCACTCGACCGGACTCACATGAAAGGAATAATCGATGAGCGATTTTGCAGCTTCGCGTTTACGATCCGCAACTGCATCGACTAAAGATTGGCCTTTTTGCGGGGTAACAAAATCGATTAAGGTTGTTGTTCCTCCGCAAATAGCAGCCTTACTGCCTGTATAAAAATCGTCGGATGACGGGCCGGCGGGTGTTGGCAATTGCATGTGCACATGTGCATCAATTGCACCGGGCATTACATAACAACCACGGGCATCAATTACTTTATCGGCCTGCAAGTTTGCAACGCCAATAGCCGCAATCGTATCATTATCAATCCATACATCTGCCTGAACTTCCTTTTCGGGATATACAACAGTTCCCCCTTCAATTTTGATTACCATAACCTATGTATATAATTATTTGGCAGTCCGCCGAAAAACTGACATTATTTTTTCACCAATGCCTTGGCACAAGAGCCATCTTCCTGCTCTTCGAAACCCAATTTTTTTAAGTACTGCAAATATTTATCACTGCCCGCATTGGCTACCACTTTTGAAAATCCTTGTTCAATAAACCAATTTCCTAAACGGGAATAAATGTATCGTCCGTTTTTAAAGTCGCGGTATTTCGGCCCCACATAATCGAGCCCCACTCGTAACTCATTGCCCTCTTCGCGGTGCGCCAAAAACAATCCGGCCACCTGCATATCGCGTAAAATAAAAAAGCTGACCGTATTGACTTCGGGTTTATATTCAAAACCCGGGAAAAAGCGCTGAATTTCGTTATCGTGAAACTCAAGGTAGCGCATTAAATATTTGTTGTTGGGGCGCACCTCCAACGTTTCGAAAACTTCTTTCTGGTTAAAAATCATGTACAGAAAGTACAAATCGACCAACACAATAAAAAGGTTCATAAACCCCACAGGCAATGCCCCGATTAAAAAACCATACAAGGCAAATGTTCCTGCCCCAACTAAGTTCACAATTCGAAATTTTACAATTGAACTCATCGTCATCGAGATGGCAATAATTACCGATGCTGCATACCCCACCCATTCTAAAATACTAATTTCCATATATTTAAATATTTATTTTTTATAATTATCCGTTTTTGCACCCAAGTTAAATTTAATTTTGACTTCGTCGAGCTCCACTTCACTACAGTTCTTCTTTTGCCCCTAACCCGCCAGCTGGCGGGAGCGAAGAAAATCAATTGCTCCCAAAAGAGCCCGGGGCAAAACGATTGATTTTCTTACTATTAGTTGTAGTTTTGGCACAAAAACGGGTATTCATTTTTATTTTTCATAAAAACAGGAAAAGTTGTAGCGCAAAAATCGCACCACAACTTTCTTTTACCCAAATTGAGCGATTTTCGCTCTTACCTTAATAATTATACAACAGACGCAAAACCACACGCACATTGTTTCCCAACAAATATTTACTTTTGCATTTGCTTCCACAGGCGAAGCGACTGCTCACGTGTAAACCGCAATACCTCCTCTTCGTTTACGGTAGTTATTTCACGATTTTCGACAATTAGGCGTCCGTCAGAAATTACATGCTCCACATGATTGGAATTGATTCCAAACACAAAATGGCCAAGGAAGTTTTCGCTTGTTAGCTCAGTCGGCCCATCATAGTTGAGCACAACCAGGTTATTTTTGCCATCGCCCTTAAAATCGTTTGATTCAATATAGCGATGAGCTTTTCTGAAACGATCGTAAACCCCCGGATAATCAATGGTATCGGCTCCCTGTCCGGCAAAAAAAGCCGATTTTGCACTTTGCAGCATATCGCTGTGCATGCCATCGGTTCCAAACATGATGTTGGATCCCATTCCGTCGCCATTAAAATGTCCAACGGCATTATTCATGTTGCTTTCGTTATTTTGGGCAACCCAAACCGGGCTATTCTTTATCAATTCACGCTCGCGATCGTCCAAATGCAGTCCGTGAACTAAAATTGTTTTCGACGAATTAAGTACGCCATAATCTGCAAGTCGCTCAACTACACGTTTGTCGTATTTTTCAACACAATGGGTCTGGTCATAAATACCTTCGGCCACATGAATGTGAAAACCCGAATTAAGTTTCTGCATTAGGTCAGCAGCCTGCTTCATGGTTTTATCGTTCACTGTAAACGATGCGTGCATTCCCACAAGTCCCTGGTTTTTTGATAGGTAACTTTCCGATTCTTCCAGTCCGGCTTGTGCTTTATCCATTCCGTCGCGGTCGGTAATTTCGTATGCCAGCAAATGACTCACACCCACTTTATCGAAAGCTTTGGCAATAATATCGAGCGAGCCACCAATAAAGTTGGGCGATGCATGATGATCGATTACAAACGTGGTTCCTGCTTTAGCGCACGCAATGGCTGAAGCCAGCGCACTGGCTTCAATAGTATCTTTATCGAGCGATTTATCGAGCGTCCACCAAACATACTGAAGTATTTCCCGGAAATTTTCAGGACTTTTCTTTGGAGCCGGCATTCCTTTAGCCAGAGCCGAATAAACATGATGGTGCCCTACAACAAACGATTTGGTCACCAATTTTCCGGTGCAATCAATTATTTTGGAAAAATTCGATTCATCAATTGGTTTACCGGCATCGACAAACTCCAGTTTATCATCAATTCCCTGATGTACAATAATATGTGGATTAGAAAAACGTAGGTTTTCCCAATCGATATAGGTTGCATTTTTTAATAAAATAGCCATAACAGTATTTTTTAGTTTTTATTTACTTCTTACGCTGCATAGGCAACTTCTTACGGCGCACGCCATCGAACGTATACAGCGCATTAGCAACAGCCCCGGCTGTCGGGCACAGGCCTATTTCTCCAATTCCTTTGGCGCCGTACGGACCAACCGGATCGTTTTCTTCAACACCAATAACCTCGACCTGTGGCATATCCTTAGCGCGCATCACTCCTAAATCATTATACTTTAAACTCACCGGATAACCATCTTTCATTGGAAAATCTTCGGTTAACGCATAGCCCAACCCCATGTGCACAGCACCTTCAATCTGGCCTTCGAACAATGTCTGGTTCATAATACGTCCGGCATCGTGAGCAGCAATTACTTTATCTACTTTGCCCTCATCGTTGAGAATTACCACTTGAGTGGCATATCCGTATGCAAAATGAATTTTGGGATCGTCAACCTCAGCACCGGGAGCACATGTCCAGTCACACACATATTTCCCGCGATAGGTTCGACCAACAAGTGCTTCGAGCGAACTCTCTTCCAAATCTTTCTTAATGTGCTTCGAGGCATCAATAATTGCATTGGCTACCAAAGCCGTGGCGCGCGATGAGGTTGTCATTCCGGTAGGAACACCCGCATCAGTTTCGACCTTCACCTGAATAATGGCCGGGTCGATTCCCGTTTCGCTGTGCAGCGTTTGAATAGCCATGGTATGTACGCCCTGCCCCATTTCTGTCCATCCATGATGAACGACCACTGTTTGTTTATCAACAATATCAATTTTCACTTCGCTATCGTCGAGCATACCGTTGCCAACGCCCGTATTCTTAATTCCGGTAGCAATTCCGGCATATTTTGCACTCTGAAATTGTTCTTTTACAGCCAATAAGGTTTTTTTCAGTCCAACGCCATAGAGTTTCTGTCCGGTAGCCGTTTTGGCACCATCTTCAAGGGCATTTTGGAAACGAATTTCCCATCGATCAAAACCTCCTTGTTCGCAAATATCGTCGATACAACTTTCGATGGCAAAAATAACTTGAGGTACGCCAAAACCGCGCATTGCACCACAAGGGATATTATTTGTATAAGCCGTTACCGCTTTAATATTTACCGAAGGTACGGTATAGCCACCGGTTACGTGTCCCACAACGCGTTCCATCACTTTTGTACCTACCGATGCGTATGCTCCTGTATCGCCAATAGCATCGAGCCTTACGGCTGTAAAATTTCCGTTTTTATCGCACGCCAATTTAATATCCATCCACACCGGGTGACGCTTGGGGTGCATCATAAGTGACTCTTCCCGCGTTAAATGAAGTTTAACCGTTTTTTGCAACAAATAAGCATACAACGAAACGTGCCCCTGAACGGTCAAATCCTCTTTTCCTCCAAATCCGCCACCATTTTGCACCTGTACGGCAACAATTTTCTCCTCATCGAGGCCAAGCACTTTAGCAACTAACTTGCGGTCTACGTAAGCGCCTTGTCCCTGGGTATATAATTTCAGTCCGCCGTTTTCAGGCATCGCAACAGCGGTTTCTGTTTCCAGAAATGCGTGCTCTATGCGTTGTGTTTCGTATTCGCCACCGGAAACATAAGCAGCTTCGGCAAATGCTTTTTCTACATCGCCAAACTCAATGCTGCACGTTTCAAGCACATTTGATCGTCCGCTGTGCACTTGTGCACTATTCGGTTTAGCAGCCTCGTGCATATCGGTAACCGGTGTCAACACTTCGTACTCTATTTCAATTAATTCGACTGCCCTGCGAGCAATTTCTTCTGTTTTAGCCACAG
This sequence comes from Salinivirgaceae bacterium, assembly GCA_027858775.1. GTDB lineage: Bacteria > Bacteroidota > Bacteroidia > Bacteroidales > Salinivirgaceae > Salinivirga. The sequence goes on from JAQICA010000092.1 coordinate 6,957, forward strand.
CTCCGGCTACAACATCGCCAATATAGTTTGTAACCTGTCCTTCTTTTATCATCAATGGCCAATCCTGAAAAATAAGTCCCTGAAATTGCTCTCCGGGAATATCGGCACCGGTAAATACGCGCTCCACTCCTTCGAGTTGAGCGGCTTTTGAAGTATTTATTTTAATGATTTTTGCTCGTGGATGATCGCTGAACTTTAACGCTGCGTGCATCATACCTTCAAAATACATATCGTCGACAAAATCGCGCGCACCTAAGGCCGTTTCTTCTGCCTGATATTTTGGATAGCGCCCGCCAATAGCGGCTGATTGCTGAAACGATGCCACATTTTCGCCTCGCAGTTTTGCAAAAGTTTCCTCTACCGCATCTACAATTTTCACATACCCGGTGCACCGGCAAATATTTGGCGAAATGGCTTTATATATTTCATCGCGCGAGGGCTTTGGGTTTGTGTTAAACAGTGCTTTCGACCGCATAATCATTCCGGGCGAACAAAACCCGCATTGCACTGCACCTTTTTCGGCAAACGATTTTCCAATTATCGACTTAAAGTCCTTTGGTAATCCTTCAATGGTGTTTACAACTGCACCATCGAGTTTACTCATCGGGGTTTTACAGGCCAACCGGGCTTTTCCATCTATTTCTACTGTGCATGCGCCACAAGTTCCTTGTCCGGAACATCCGTCTTTTGCAGTAAAAATGTGCAAATCGTTTCGCAAATGCGATAATAATGATTGGTCAGTATCGCCCTGGTAAATATATTCGTTACCGTTTAATGTAAGTTTTATCATGCTAACAGTTTTTTCAGGTGATCGATTGTAGGTTCTATTGCTTCGGGTATTTCAATTATTTGCTGAACAGCTTTTAAATCTTTTAATCCACTACCGGTAAGCAGCACAACGTTTTTCGATTTATCGTTTAGTTTATTATTGTTCTGATAGTGTAAAAGCCCGCCAAAAGCTGTTGCTGCGGCAGGCTCGGCAAACAGGCCGGTGTTTTTCGACAATATTTTTGATGCGTCTAAAATAGCGTCATCGCTAATGGTCAGCGTTTCGCCATTATATTTTTTCAGGTAACCGACTGCCATGTGATAGTTTCGGGGAATATCGACCGAAATAGAATCTGCAACCGTGTTACTTGCTTTGAGTTTAAATTCTTTTTTGCCAAAGTTCCGTGCAATATTATCGCTCCCTTTCGCTTGCACGGCCACAATGGTTGGCATCTGCTCAATTAATCCCAACATAAGCAAATCTTCAAATCCCTTGTACACACCTGAAATTATTACTCCATCGCCCACAGGCACAAATACCCTGTCGGGTACCTTGGCGCCCAACTGATCGAACAATTCGTAGCTAACCGTTTTTTTACCTTCAATGGTTAATGGGTTATAAGCCGTATTCCGATTGTACCAGCCCAGTTGGTCGGTGGCTTTCACACTCAAATCGAATGCATCGTCGTACGTTCCCTGAACGGGAACAATGGTAGCGCCATACATCACAATTTGCGTAAGCTTAGCCAATGGTGCTGTGGACGGAACCATAATAATTGCTTTTTGATTTTGCGCAGCGCAAATTCCGGCCAAAGAAGATCCTGCATTACCGGTCGATGCTGTAACAATAGTATCGATATTATTCTCGGCAGCATAGGCCGAAACCACTGCCGACGCTCTGTCTTTAAAAGAAAAGGTCGGATTTTGGGAATCGTCTTTTAAATAACACGTATAGTTCAAGTATTTGCCGTCGAGCTGGTCTATTTCGTACAGGGGAGTTTTTCCAGTTCTTAAATTCGGTAAACTTTCAATATCCTCAATGGGTAAAAGATCGATAAACTCCCGGTCTTTCAATTGCTGAAAAGTTTTTGTTTTTGCAATTTTATCGAAATCATACACGGTTTTCAGCACACCTTTGGGTGGCTGATTTTCGGAATTTAAGGCTGTGCAGGCCGGACAAACATATTGAATATGGCGTGGATCGTATTCTGTTCCACATTCATTACAATGATATAAAAATTTCTGTTTCATCCGTTAATTTTAAGTTTAAGTGGTTGAATGGAAGCTCCTGTTATCTGGTATCCAATCCTTTATTTATTTGACTTCAATTAATCATGCATGTATATGTTACCCAAATTAAGCGATTTTCGCTCACGATAAAGAAATCGGGGTTAAATCTAAGTTGAGCGCCTTACCACGGAGTTTCACAAAGTTGCATTTTCTATGGTCGGTTTCGAATGGCATGCAGCTATCGAAAATACACATTTTATTTATTTTTCGAAATGCCACAATGAACAAACTGGACAACAAAAAACAAAAAGTTGCCCCGGCTTTCCATAAGCTAACGGGACAACTTCTATAACATATCATGCCTATTAAGCAGCATCACTGGCCGTTTTATAGTTACTTCAACAGCCCCGTGCGCTCATTAAACTCGTTAATTAATTCATCCCAGCGATGTACCTGATTAAAGATTGAAGGCCACAATTGGCGGTCGTCCCACATCTGATTGAGGTCTTCAAGCTCTTTTGCTTGCTGCTCAATCCAGGTAAAGTATTTCAAGTTATGAATATTTTTGCGGTCGTAATAGCCCAGCTCTTTTAAATGATCGGTTGTAGTACCCATGATGCATTTTTCCATATCTTTTGCAGCCTGAAGCGTGCTATAGTTGCCTTTTTCAGCTGTTTGCTCCTGCAAACGCGACTTATACATGTCGGCCGAATCGGTAGCCACGGTAATAATTACATCGTCTTCGGTCATTTCGTAATATTTGGCCGTTTTAATGGCAGAGAGCACGTTTCCAATTCCCGAAATCCCAATTAAATGAAGGGTCTCAATAACTTCAGGATCAATTCCCGTCTCTTTCAGGTATGCAAGTCCTTCCGGCTCATTAAACAAGCGTAAAATACGCATACAATCCTCATCGTCGATTGCGGTAACCATATCGGTATTTTTCACATTATGAATCCAGGGCACATGCTTATCGCCAATTCCTTCGATGCGGTGACCACCAAACCCATTGCGCAACAATGTTGGACATTGCAGGGCTTCTGAAGCAACTACTTTTAAATGCGGAGCAATGGTTCTCAAATAATCGCCTGCAGCAATGGTTCCAGCCGATCCGGTTGCGGACACATAAGCGGCTAATTTTCCATTCTTTGTTTTAACGGCGTTGTACACCTCTTCAATTGCACTACCTGTAGTATGATAGTGCCAAATAGCATTGCCAAACTCTTCGAATTGGTTAAAGATCATACAGTCGGGGCGGGTACGACGAATTTCCCAACACTTATCGTAAATTTCTTTTACGTTCGATTCGCAGCCCGGCGTGGCGATAACCTCTGAACCAATTTCGTCGCGCAACCAGGTAAAACGCTCCTGACTCATTTCTTCGGGCAGAATAGCTACGGAGTCTGTTCCCATAAGTTTTGAATCGAATGCTCCTCCGCGACAATAGTTTCCAGTTGATGGCCACACTGCTTTATGATAGGTGGGATCGTACTCACCGGTTGTAATACGCGGCGCAAGACAACCGTACGCTGCACCTACTTTGTGAGCACCTGTGGGAAACCATTTTCCAACAAGTAAAACAATTTTTGCATCGACACCTGTAATTTCTTTAGGCAGTTCTAGGTAGTTTACGTTGCCATAAAGGCCGCCACTCTCTTTGGGTTCGTTTTTCCATGTTATACGAAAAAGGTTCAATGGGTTAATTTCCCAAAGGCCAATATTTTTTAGTTGTTGCTTAATTTTTTCCGGAATAAGCTCAGGATTACGCTGTTGCTCAAATGTAGGAAGAATAATTTTCCGTTCCTTAAAGCGGTCTACCGCATTCTGTAGCGCTTTTTCGTTGCTTATCTTATCTGTTAGTTGAATCATTACAAATCTTTTTTAGGTTATTTTGCTTTGCAATATAGATATAATATACGAAATTTCTAGATTAATTGTAAATCTTAGGAAAAATCTATTAATTTAGCACCAAAATTAGCATAATATCACAAGTGCATATATGTTTTTTTAAAGAAAAAGAAAATTAAACCACAAAAACGTGGGAAAGCAACTGATAATAGATGTGGCATACAATAATAATAGATTATTAAAACACAAAACAATGAAACCAATCGACGAAATTGACCGCAAATTGCTAAATGAACTTCAGGCTAACAGCCGAATTACGATTCGCGAACTATCGGAAAAGTTACATTTATCGACAACCCCCATTCACGAACGCATAAAGAAACTGGAAAAAGGTGGATACATTCAGCAATACATTACGCTGTTAAATCCCAAAAAGTTTGACAAAACCCTGATGGTTTACATTTCGGTTTCGTTACGTGACCATACAAAAAAGGCCATTTTAGATTTTGAGGCAAAGGTAAATGCGCTTGACGAAGTGATGGAATGTTACTATATTTCGGGAAGTTCGGACTTTCTAATAAAAGTGGTTTGCAATAACATGGACGATTTTCATGATTTCCTGACCAATCGTTTTTCTGTAATTACAAATATCACACAGTTTTACAGCTCATTTGTTATGTATGGCAGTAAAGTAAAGTATAACTTCGATTTATGAGCGGGGTAGCGTTTTATGAAAAATGGTTACAAAGCGTGAAAAACGGTTAGTTTATCGCATGAAGTAGATTAAAAACAGAACAGAAACCGGGTTCTGATTTTTGCATAGAGATGTTCATTTTATTACAACGCTTAGTAGTCGTAATCAATGGGAATAAAACCATCTTTCTTGTATCGCTTTACTTGCTTCAAAACAAATGAATAGCTATAGTCATCTTTAATTTGCTTAAAACGAGCGTTTTCACGATCTACTGCATATCCATTATACTTTTTTAACAATCCAAAAAGGGACGTATTACGTTTCAAAATTTCTTCTTTCCAATCATTTCCACAAATTCTATCTAGAATTAAGATCATTGCTAAACCATACCGATAATCTTTCCCCCAGTATTTGTTAAAATACCTTGAATCTATATCCAATCGAATTTTGTAATAAGTCATCAAGTCTATTGCGCTGCGGTGGTTTTTATCTGCTGAAATTCCTCTTAATTTAAGATCATACTTCCTTAAATATGTCAGCACTTTATAGTCAATATATGTTGCTCCTCCTTCTATCCATTCAAATTCGTTGTCAGAATTTTCTTTCCAGAAAATAGAGTATCGATACCTTCTATTTCGGACAGTAATAAAATCATTTACAATTTCCTTCAGCTCCTCATCCGACTCCGTCTCCAACGCTTTTAACAATAGTTGACCTTCAAGAAATGACAAAACTATATGATTAGGTCGGGTAAAATTTGCGGGGAAAGTGAGACTCGAAATTGGTTTCTTTTTTAATTGATACAGGTGAAAAGATTCATGGATTAATACCTTCATCCAATTATCATATGAATAAAAATGCTTTTCTAACCCGGGAAGGGTTGAATTATTTCTCTCAAATCTTTTTTGCGCATAGCTCAGAAATTTCGATGACATTTCTTCTGAATAAGGCTCTATTCTTGCTAATCGAAAATACACATCATCTATATTCAAAGATAATCCACAATAAGAATCGGACAAGTGACTACTATCACGGTAAAAGAGCTCCTTGCCAAATAGTTCATATGGCAATTTGTGGAATCCGGAAGGAAGTGGCTTATATGGATTTACAAAAAGGTCGAAGTGCCCGGGAGCACCTACAAAAACCGAGGTTTCTTTATAGTTTTTCCATTCCGGCCAAATGGAATCAATATACACATCAAGAAAATCCCATGAAGCTTCAATTAAATCCAACGTAATTTTATACTCTTTCTCAGAACTGACAACCTTACCGGGCTGACAAAAAGCCCAATTAGCAGAAATTATTAAATTAAAAAAAATACAAAACCGAATTATGATCTTCATAAAGGAAAAGAAACTAAGGGATTAAAATAACTTGACGTTTTCAGATTGCTCTTTGTTTTTTTTGACGAAATTCGTTTTCTTCCAAAATTATCATTTACAAACAAAACTAATCGCGCTTTAAAGTGGAAAATACGTTCTCAAAGCCAACCGAGCCGCCACGCACCTCGTACTCAAGAACAACCGTTTTATAATCGGGCTCGATGGTGCCCGATCCCTCGATAGAGTAATCTCCCAAAAGTTGTGGTCGGATTAGAATATCATACCCACTCACTTCTATGCGCAGCTCATTGTTTATTCCGGTACGGTAAAAATTATTAATAGCATACTGCAACGAATCTACAGGAACACGTTGAATGCTTACGGTATATTGCCGCCAACCTGATTGTTCTCCAGTATCTTCAATAATCCATTCTCCTGCAATGGAAGAATAATCATCATTCTTTTTATCGCAACCTTGTGCAACGAAAATGAGTAATAGAATAAAAATTATGATATAACGCCCAGGTGTATGTATTCGGTTCATCGTTAACAGAGTTAGTGAACAAATATAGGATAACAATTTACGAAATATAGTTGTATTATACAACACCCAAAATTAGATTGATGAGAATACAGGAGTTTTCTTTATTTCTTCTTGCGGATTATGGGGAACTAAGTTATGAAAATTACAAAACACCGATTTGCCATACCCGGTGTTTTCCTGTTTTTGTGCACCCCCTCAACACCCAGAAAACAGACAGAAGTTCCATGTTTAAAATTTGTATTTTAGGTTATGCAAAGCTATTTTCAGAATCTGTTTGTTCGAAGAAAAAGAATTTTTTCAGATTATTTTGCTTTTCATATCTACCTGTAAACTGAAGATAATTACATTAAGATTTTGCTTTTGAGTCAATTATGATGATTTTACTTTTCACCTGATCAAAAAGCAAGCAAAAAATCAAGATCAAATTAGGCTCCACCCCGCCGCTAGCCCGCCAATTTGATCAGGCCAACCCGCAATGGGTCTTGTCAACTTTTCAGACAATAGAAATTTACTTCGTATTATGACACGGGGTTTGATGCTTTTTTTTGACCTAAACAAGAGAAGGATAATCAATTACAAGTCATGTATTGCTCAAAACAAGAATACTGAAAATTCAACAACAGAAAAAGCGGGAGAAGATTTCACCAATCTGCTCCCGCCAAAATACTATTCTGTTTTTTTGCTAAAATAATTTATCGACAATATTATCGTCAGCCATATTTGGCACTGTAATTTTTAATCGGGGTTCTTGCTCCATGGCGCGTTTAATGGCAAATACGGCACCTTCGTTTCGCGCCCAACTCCGACGTGCAATTCCGTTATTCACATCCCAGTGCAACATCATTTTTAACCGTCGGTCGGCATCGTCTGAGCCATCGAGCAGCATACCAAAGCCACCGTTAATTACTTCGCCCCAGCCAACTCCTCCGCCGTTATGGATAGAAACCCATGTTGCCCCGCGGAAACCATCGCCAATTACGTTGTGAATGGCCATATCGGAAGTAAACTGCGATCCATCGTAAATATTCGATGTTTCCCTGAAAGGCGAGTCGGTACCCGACACATCGTGGTGATCGCGCCCAAGAACAACAGGCCCGATTTTTCCGGCTTTAATGGCATTATTAAATGCTTCGGCAATTTTCATGCGCCCCAAAGCATCGGCATAAAGAATACGCGCTTGTGACCCCACAACCAGCTTATTCTCTTGCGCGCCGCGAATCCACTTAATATTATCGTCCATTTGTTGCTGTATTTCTTCGGGCGAATCTTGTTTCAGCTGATCGAGCACTTCTGTAGCAATGCGATCGGTTTCTTCCAAATCTTCCGGCTTTCCCGATGCACAAACCCAGCGGAAAGGTCCAAATCCGTAATCGAAACACATGGGTCCCATAATATCTTGTACATAGGAAGGGTAACGAAAATCGATGCCATTTTCAGCCATAATTTCAGCACCGGCTCTGCTCGCTTCCAGCAAAAATGCATTGCCATAATCGAAGAAATACATACCGGACCCGGTTAAATGATTAATGGCTGCCACCTGACGCTTGAGCGACTCCTGAACTTTTTGTTTGAAGAGCTCAGGGTTCTCAGCCATCATGGTATTGGCATCGTCGAAAGACACACCTGCCGGATAGTAACCACCTGCCCAGGGATTGTGCAGTGATGTTTGGTCGGAACCCATATCGACATACACATTACGTTCTACCATACGTTCCCACAAATCGACAATATTTCCCAAGAAGGCTATAGAGTGAGGTTTATTATCATTTTGATACTGCAAAGCAACATCAATGGTTTTATCGACATCGTCAATTACTTCGTCGACCCAACCTTGTTCGTGCCGTTTGTAGGCAGCATCCGGATTAATTTCACCAGTAATACTAACCACACCGGCAATATTTCCTGCTTTTGGCTGCGCACCACTCATTCCGCCCAAACCCGATGTTATAAAAAGTCTTACTTTTGATGCATCGCCTTTATGCGCAATCATACGAGCTGCATTAAGCACTGTAATGGTTGTACCGTGTACAATTCCCTGAGGCCCGATGTACATATAGGAACCGGCTGTCATTTGACCGTATTGTGTTACGCCAAGTGCATTAAAACGCTCCCAGTCGTCGGGTTTTGAATAGTTAGGAATCATCATTCCATTGGTCACAACTACTCGTGGAGCATCTTTGTGCGATGGAAAAAGTCCCATTGGGTGGCCTGAATACATAACCAACGTTTGATCGCCAGTCATTTCTGATAAGTATTTCATAGTGAGGCGGTACTGTGCCCAGTTTTGAAATACTGCACCATTGCCACCGTATGTGATCAGCTCATGCGGATGCTGTGCTACAGCCGGATCGAGGTTATTCTGTATCATCACCATAATGGCTTTGGCCTGTTCCGATTTACCCGGGTAATGGTCGATCGGACGTGCTTTCATTTCATAATCGGGGCGAAAACGGTACATGTAAATACGTCCGTAAGTTTCAAGTTCACGGGCAAATTCCGGCGCCAGCTCGGCATGATGCTCAGGCTCAAAATACCTGAGAGCATTGCGCAAAGCCAATTTCTTTTCCTCAACTGTCAGTATATCTTTACGTTTAGGAGCATGGTTTACTCCTTGTTCATAGGCTTTTGGAGTGGGTAATTTAGATGGGATACCCTCGACTACCATTTTTTCAAACTCAAATTGTGTCATAGCGTTAAATTTTTCTGTGGCAAAAGTATCAAAAATTTGTGAAAACCTGTCAATTCCATTAAATTGCGATGTTCTAAAAAAACTAACTTAGCATGGAATATAGCCAATCGGCGCAAATTGCCGCAAACTACGTTAACAGCACTAATCGACATATATTTTTGACTGGAAAAGCAGGAACGGGAAAAACCACCTTTTTGCGCGACATTGTTAAAAAAACACATAAAAATACGGTAATTGCTGCGCCCACAGGAATTGCAGCCATAAATGCCGGTGGGGTAACGCTACACTCCTTATTCCAACTACCGTTTGGCTCATTTGTTCCATTGCCCAATGGAAATTTGCAAGGCAACATAAACTTTGAGCTGAACACACCCACAACATTAATCAAGAATTTAAAAATTAATAAAGCAAAACGGCAATTAATACAAAGCATAGAATTGTTGATTATTGATGAAGTGAGTATGCTCAGAGCCGACATTCTGGATGCCATTGACTTAACGCTAAAAACCATTCGCAAAGAGCGCAACACCCCGTTTGGTGGTGTACAAATGCTCTTTATTGGCGATATGCTACAATTGCCACCGGTGGTAAAACAAGACGAATGGCCCATTTTATCGAGATACTATTCAAGCATGTACTTTTTCAATGCTCAAGCACTAAAAGACAGCCCTCCGCTTTACATTGAGCTGGAAAAAGTTTACAGGCAATCTGACGATCATTTTCTCGGGCTGCTTAACAATTTACGTAACAACAAAATTACACAAACCGATATTGATACTCTCAATAAGCATTACGATCCGGAAATTGAGAAAAAAGGGTTATCCGACGCCATATTTATCACAACTCACAACAAACTGGCCGATGGCATTAATAGTCGGGAACTGGAGAAACTTAAAGGGAAAAGCAAAGTTTACAAAGCCGTTATCGAAAATGAATTTCCGCCCAACACATACCCCATTGAGCAAGAGCTAAAACTAAAAAAAAGCGCACGGGTAATGTTCATAAAAAATGATTATTCGGGAGAAGGCAGATATTACAACGGAAAAATAGGTACTGTAACCAAATTAGATAGCGATGGGCCTGTGGTAAGTTTTGAAGATGGAACAGATCCGTTTATTGTAGAGCCCTACGCGTGGGAAAACAAGCGATACAAACTCAACATGAATACAAATGAGCTGGAAATGGCAATAAAAGGCCGATACATACATTATCCGCTCAAGCTGGCCTGGGCAGTAACGGTGCATAAAAGCCAGGGATTAACGTTCGAAAAAGCTATAATCGATGTTTCCCGTGCATTTGCACCCGGCCAAATTTATGTTGCATTGTCGAGGCTCACATCACTTGATGGACTGACGCTGAACGGACAAATTCCTACAGACATTCCGGAAACAGAAGTTGCATTAAAAACATTTGCACAATATAAACGCCCAAATAGCGAGTTAGAATCGGCATTTAAAAATGAAGCATGGCAGTATTTACTGAGTTTCATACAAACGGCGTTTAGTTTCAAGCAACTGATTTACAAACTCAAAGACCATGTAGAAACGTATAATAAATCGGAAAAACAATCAAAAAAACAAAAACACATGCCCTGGGCGGAAAAATTCGCACGCATGCCCATGCAAACCAATGAAACGGGCGAAAAATTCATTCAAACTATTCGAAAAGCCACAGAAGACAAAGGTTTGGAGCAGGCCGCTTACGTTCTGGAGCGCACCACAGCAGCCCGGCAATATTTCGAAAAGGAGCTAAAAAAACTCACCGACATTCTTAAGAAACATGCGCAAACAGTAAGCAAAGAGTCAGGCACCAAAACCTACATGAAAGAGCTTAAAGAGCTGGATAATGTTGTTTGGCAAAAAATTGAGCAACTACACAAAGCAGAAGTTTTGGCAAAAGCATTTGCCGAAAATACCATTCCCACTCCAGAAGCATTCAAATATCTGCCGGAAGAACGTACGGAAGAAAAACAAGTTTACAAGTCGAAACCGCAAGATAAAACACCTACACACATTTTATCGTACAACCTGCTAAAAGAAGGAAACGACATTGAAGAAATTGCACAAGCCCGTTCTCTTGCTGTTTCCACCATTGAAACACATATGTCGAAGTGTATTGCAGAAGGGTTAGTAAATGTTTTCGACATTATTTCGCCCGATACGTACGAACTTATAAAAAAGGCAGCTCATACCATTAAAAGTTATCGTTTAAACGAGATAAAACAGGTAATTAGCGACGATTATTCCTATGGAAACATAAAAACGGTACTTACCGCGATGGAAAAAAAGGGCGAAATGAATGAGAATATCGTTGCCGCCACACAAGCAGCTATTAAAGCAGAAAAGGAGAAAAAAAATAACGTCGAATAAAATTTTATTCGACGCCATCATTTAATAAACAAAACACCTAAGTCTATTTCAAAACTTCCAGCATGCTTTTTACCGACTCCGCAGACTTGTGCACAAGTGCCAGCTCTTCGTCATTGAGCTGCAATTCAATAATTTGCTGAATACCATGGCGGGCCAAAATAACCGGCACTCCCAGGTAAAGATCATCTAATCCGTACTCGCCCTGTAAATAGGCACTTACCGGAAACAGGCGCCGTGAATTTTTCACAATTGCCGATACCATTTGTGCTACAGCAGCACCTGGCGCGTACCAGGCAGATGTGCCCATTAGCTTAACAAGTTCACCGCCGCCATACTTGGTTCGTTCAATAATAGTATCGAGTTTTTCTTTCGATAATAGTTCCGTAACCGGCACTGACGAAATGGTTGTATACCGAGGCAAAGGAACCATTGTATCGCCATGACCGCCCATTAAAATGGCATGTACACTTACGGGACTCACATTAAGTTCCTGTGCTATAAACGCCTTGTATCGAGCAGCATCGAGAATACCGGCCATACCAAAGATTTCTACTGATGGTTTATCTCCCGCAGCTTTAAGTGCCGCATAAGTCATCACATCTAATGGATTAGAAACTATAATAATTTTACAATCTGGCGAATACTTAATAATTTGGCGGGTGGCATTTTGGACAATTTCAGCATTAATTCCAATTAAATCGTCACGCGACATGCCCGGTTTCCTCGGAATACCGGCTGTAATAACTGCAACGTCGGAATCTTTCGTAGCCTCATAATCGTCTGTCACGCCTCTCACAAAGGTTTCAAATTGGTTAATAGAAGAAGTTTGCCACAAATCGAGCGCTTTCCCTTCTGTAACCCCTTCTTTTACATCGAGCAAAACCAGCTCGTCGGCCAGGTTAAAGTTAATGATATCGTTCGCACACGTTGCGCCAACATTACCAGCTCCAATAATACTTATTTTCATATCGCTACTTTTTAATTTCTAACAAAAGTCTTACAGTTATGTTGACAAAATCTGTACGGGAATCTATCTAAAAAACATATTGTAAAACATAGTCTTCAACAAAAAGACCTGGAATACTAAAAATAAGGCATCAAAAAAGGGAGATACGTCCCCTCGTATCTCCCTTGAATATTATTACAGGGCTGCCATGCAGCTAAAAAATATCGTCAATTATTTCAGGTACTTATCTAGCCACCCGAAAAACTCTCGTTGCCAAAGTATGCTATTTTGTGGCTTTAATACAAAGTGTGATTCATTTGGGAAAATCAGCAAGCGGCTCTCTACTCCATTAAGCTGTGCAGCATTAAATGCCTGCAACGACTCTGTGTATGGTATACGAAAATCTTTCCCACCACTGATGATAAGTATGGGTGTATCCCAGTTTTTCACAAATTTGTGTGGACTATTTTCGTAAGAACGCTGTGCAACTTTATTATTTTCTTCCCAATAAGCTCCGCCTAAATCGTGATTTGGGAAAAATGTTTCTTCTGTAGCTGCATAGAAACTCTCAAAATTAAACATTCCACAATGCGAAATAAATGCACTAAAACGCCCCTCGTGATGTCCCGCCAGGTAGTAAACGGAGTATCCTCCATAACTGGCACCAATTGCACCAATTCTCTTTTCATCAATAAAAGGTTCTGTTTTAATCGCATCTACTGCAGCAAGGTAATCTTCAATATTTTGTCCGCTATAATCGCCTGAAATTTGTCGGTTCCACTCCTGACCGAAAGTGGGTAAACCTCTTCTGTTTGGAGCAATAATTACATAATCGTTGGCAGCCATCATCTGAAAATTCCAACGATAGGAGAAGAATTGGCTCACTGCACTTTGGGGTCCCCCCTGACAATAAAGCAATGCGGGATACTGCTTATTTTCGTCAAATTTAGGTGGGTAAATTACCCAAACCAACATTTTTTTGCCGTCGGTGGTTTCCACCCAACGCTCTTCTGAGCGCCCCATAGTTATATACTCATAAATATGTTTGTTGATGTGTGTCAACTGACGCTCTTCTCCCGTTTTTGCATTTACGGTAAAAAGCTCTGTAGCCATGCTGTGCTTCATTTTAGCACCCAGTAATTCATTACCATTAACAATTACGGATTGGTAATTGTGATGTCCGGAAGTAATTTGGTCTACCTTTTTTGTATTCAGCGCCATTTTATAAAGCTGATAAGTGGCGTTAATGCCACTTACAAAGAAAATGGTCTCTCCATCTTCTGCCCACTGCACTCCGGAGATATTCTCTTCGTAGTTTACAGAGTAGTTTTCGGCCATTTTTGTTTCCGCATTATAAATAAACAAGCAATTTTTGTCTGATTCATAGCCGTCGGTCTCCATACTTTGATAAGCAATTTGTTTTCCGTTAGGCGAGAATACAGGATAGCGATCGTAGCCTTTATTTGCTTTTGTAATGTTAGTGGTTCCTCCCCCAATTAGGTCATACAAATAAATATCAGAATTAGTCGATACGGCTGCGTTTTTGCCAACCAGCTTTTTGCATGTGTAGGCAATTGTATTTCCATCGGGCGACCACGTCATTTCGGTATTATCAAAATAGGGTGACATTGGGGCATCCCAAGGCTCACCTTTCATAATGTCGGTGGCTTTTTTAATAACGCCATTTCCAACTTGCGCATAAAAAACATGGCTAAAACTGGCATCGTTCCAATGATTCCAATGGCGATACATAAGGTCGTCGGCCGCATAAACCTCCACCAATGGAAGATCGGGATGCTTGTCCGAAATATCTTTGACAACCTTCACTTCAGACGTGAATAAAATCTTCTTACTGTCGGGGCTGTACTCAAAGCTATTAATTCCTGTTTCGAAGTTGGTAACTTTTTCCACGCTACCCGAACCCACTTTTGCTTTATATACCTGGGCGTCGCCTTCGTGTGTGCTCACAAATGCAAATAGATCGGTTCCAATCCATCGCTGATTGAACTGTGAACCAGCTAAATCGAGCATTTTTTTAGGTTCACCACCTTTCATTGGAATCATATAAATAGTTGTACGGCTCTTATTTGTTGGAACATCGTACTCCGACACGCCAAATAGTACATTTGTTCCATCGGGAGAAAGCTGTGGATCGCTAATTCTCCTGAACTTCCATAGTATTTCAGGAGTCAGAACGCCTCCGTCCTTTTCGGCTTTCGTCAGTTCTAAATTAAATTGCGGTGCCGGTTCGCTCTTTTTGGTTGTTGGCTGAGAACATGCACCAACCAAAAGAAATGCAATAATTGATATACAAAATAGATTTTTCATGATAAATAGATTTTTAGGAATTTCTCATTTATTGAGGTCTTTTACGACTTCAATATTCTTTCCGATCTTAATTTCCGGCACCAAGTTATTTACCTTTCCGTTCTTCGCTTAATCGCGATAGCGCATTGTAAGCTTCCTCAAATTTGGGATAAATCTTGAGGGACATGTCGTATTGCGCCATAGCTTCCTTTGGTCTGCCTAACTCTTCATAGCAGAGACCGATACGATAAAAAGCCCGATAATCTTCAGGAAATCGGTCTATTACTTTCTGATACAAGGTAATGGCAGTATCGGGATTGTTTTTGAAGTTTTCGTAAACATAGGCAGTATTGAAAAGGAAATGTTGCATATCAGGGTTAATCTGCTCTAATCCTTTGCGATACATTTCTAATGCTTTGTCGTACATTTCATTTTCCTGATAAAACATCGCCAAATTGTACACTGCTTCAGGGTTATCGGGTTGTAACCGAATTGCATTTTCGTAATGGTCGATGGCTAATTTATTGCCTAATTGAGCATTTATATAGCCTAGCATTGCATGGCCTTGGTAGTATTGAGGATCATACATTACGGCTTTCTGCAAATCCTCAATTGCTTTATCGAACTCTCCAATTTGTTGAAAAATCATGCTGCTCATCAGGTACAATTCCGGGTTGCGTGGTTCTATGCGCGAAGCAAGAACTAATTGGGTACGAGCATCTTTAAATTGCTCCATAGCCATAAGCAGGCGCGCCAGCTTTATTTTTACGGTTACATTTTCCGGGAATTTCTCTTTTGCGCGTTGTAATAATTCAAGTGAAATACGCCCTTCGCCTTGCCCCATTTCCAGCTCTGCCAAATCCAAATAATACTGAGGTTCCTCTTTATTCAGCTTTTTAGCAATTTCCAGATCGTTTACAGCATTGGCAAAATCACCAATTTGCACATAAAGTCTTGAACGCTGAAAAAACAAGGTATCCTTCATTGGAGTTTTACGTATTTCCTTAGAAAGACTGTCAATTCTCATTGCAATTGGATCTGCAGCTTCTTGCTTTGATTGATCTTTTACAGTTGCACTTTTTTGTTCATTATTGCAAGCGAACAAGAATAAAAAAATGGCAGGTACTATTAAAAATTTTCTCATTATCTAATACTCTTCTGGTTCTTTATTATCTCGGTGAATTACCGGGTACATTTACCATAACGCTTTTGTAAAGAACGCCAAAGGGTCTGTTTTCCTAAGGCGTTTGAAAACTATTTTTCTAAAGTATTCATTGCGTCCACAATTTTTTGTTGTAATTCATCAGAGAGTTCAGGATTATCAAATACTACCTGTTTTACGGCCTCGCGACCCTGACCGAGTTTTATGTCGCCATAACTAAACCACGATCCTGCTTTTTTAACCACTCCGTAATCAACTCCAAGGTCGATTATTTCGCCTACTTTCGAAATTCCAATACCATACATAATATCAAATTCGGCTTTACGAAATGGAGGTGCAACCTTATTTTTCACAATTTTGGCCCGGGTTCGGCTACCAACCATCTCGTCGCCATCTTTAATGGTGCTAATTCGGCGAATATCTACCCGAACTGAAGCGTAAAATTTTAGTGCATTTCCACCGGTGGTGGTTTCAGGGTTGCCGAACATCACACCAATTTTTTCACGTAACTGATTAATAAACACGCATGTGGTATTAGTTCGACTGATGTTTGCAGTTAGTTTTCGAAGCGCCTGCGACATTAATCGTGCTTGCAAGCCCATTCGTGAATCGCCCATTTCTCCTTCAATTTCAGCCTTTGGAGTAAGCGCTGCAACAGAATCGACCACAAGTATATCGATAGCACCCGACCGAATAAGCGAATCAGCAATTTCCAAAGCCTGTTCTCCATTATCGGGTTGCGAAATGTAAAGATTTTCAATATCGACTCCCAACTTTTCGGCATAAAACCGATCAAAAGCGTGCTCTGCATCAATAAAAGCTGCTATTCCGCCGGCTTTTTGTGCTTCGGCAATAGCATGAATAGCCAGTGTTGTTTTACCCGACGATTCCGGGCCATAGATTTCAATTACCCGCCCGCGAGGAAAACCGCCAACACCCAATGCATAATCGAGCGCTATAGAGCCGGTCGAAATCGATGGAATATCTTCCACAACCCGGTCGCCCATTTTCATGATGGTTCCTTTTCCGTAGCTCTTTTCAATTTTATCGAGCGTAGCCTGCAATGCTTTCTGCTTCTCAGTATTTACATCGTTCGCTGCCTGTGATTTTGCCATATTATTATAGTTTTTCTAAAATCTGATTTGTATGATCTTTTGTTTTTACTTTTTTGAAGATATGCTCAATTTTTCCTTCTTCGTCGATAATAAATGTGGTACGTAAAAGCCCCATGCTTTTCTTTCCATACATATTTTTTTCTCCCCACACCCCATATTTATTTATAACCTCGTTATCAGGATCGGCAATCAGATTGAACGATAAGTTAAATTTTGCTATGAATTTTTGATGGGACTCAATACTATCGGGACTTACCCCAATAACTTCAAATCCTTTATCAGTAAGATCAGCATAATTATCGTTCAAATTACACGCCTCGGCAGTACATCCGGGGGTATTATCTTTAGGATAGAAATACAGTATAACCTTTTTTCCTCTAAAATCTGTCAAAGAAATGGGTTCGTTACTCTGATTTAATGCTTTAAATTCAGGTGCTTTATCGCCAACATTCAATGTTATCATAATTGTTCATTTAATCGGTTAAAATTAGTAAAAAATAATAAGTTGTAATGAATTATGACATCGCAAAGGTAAAAATTGTTTATACAGATTTGAAAAAAAAATATCCTATCCAGATAAAATTCAACCAATGCTAATTTTGAAAGATTTGCCTAATGGGGCACAAAATAGAAAGGCCGCCCGTTAGGCAGCCTTTCTTTGACGTGAACTATTTTGTTTTTTTTTAAATTTCCCATGTATCACCGGAGTTCAACAAGTCATCCATACATTTAATTTTGGATTCACTCTGAACTTCTTCGATCTGTTTTACCAGACGCTCTTCATAAGTAGGCGATTTTACGGCACGAATAATACCGATTGCTACGGGGAATTCAGGATACTTCATATTAGCAAGCATGAGGTGCATACCCGGATTTGTTTCGTAAGCATCATGTGTAAGGATATCTTCCAGCGTATAACCATCTTCGCCAACAGTTACAACTTTCATTTTTAATCCGTCGCGGATAAGACCTTTATTCATTTCCTTACCAAAGAGAATTTTCTCTCCATGTTTCAGGTGAATAGTACGATCTTCGCGCACATTTTTTCCGATAACTTCTTCGTGAATTCCGTCATTAAAAATCACACAGTTTTGTAAAATCTCAACAACGGATGTTCCTTTAAAGCGAGCTGCTTCATCGAGTATTTCTGTAGTTACCTTTACCTGTACATCGATTGCTCGTGCAAAGAAATGCCCCTGAGCGCCAATAACTAATTCGCCGGGATGAAACGGATGCTCGATTGTACCAAACGGAGACGTTTTCGATTTAGCCCCCAAGCGGGATGTAGGTGAATACTGACCTTTTGTAAGTCCATATATTTCGTTATTGAATAGCAATAAATTCATATCGATATTCCGCCTGATAACGTGAATAAAATGGTTTCCACCAATTGCCATAGCATCACCATCACCGGTAATTTGCCAAACCGATAATTCGGGATTAGCAACTTTTAGTCCGGAGGCAATAGCTGCACCACGCCCGTGAATACCATGAAAACCATAGGTATTCATATAATATGGGAAACGTGAGGAGCATCCAATACCGGAAACAACAGCATATTTTTCTTTTGGTAAATTAAGATTAGCCATTGTTTTTTGCACTGCGTTCAGAATTGCATGATCGCCACATCCGGCACACCAGCGAATTTCCTGATCGCTTTTAAAATCTTTCGGAGTTAATTTTTGTACTTCAGCCATTGCTATTTATCCTCCAATATTTTATTAAACGCATTTGTTAATTCATCAATAGTGAAAGGCAATCCTTGCACCTTATTGTATTTCTGATATGTAAACTGAGGCAAGTGCATGCTTAAATAATTAGCAAACTGCCCCATATTAATTTCACATACAAGAATATTCTCAAATTTCTCAAAAATGGTATCTACATTATTTGGCAAAGGGAAAATATGGTTAAAATGAACATAACTAACATCTTTTCCTTGTTTAATTAGCTCGTCAACTGCACTATACAAGTGACCATATGTGCCCCCCCAACCTACAACCAAAAGTTTTCCGCTATCTTTTCCATGCACTTTGGGAAGTGGAAATTCATTGGCAACTTTATCTACTTTTTGCTGGCGGTAGTTAGTCATTAATTCGTGGTTTTCAGGAACATACGAAACGTTTCCTGTTTTATCCATCTTTTCAAGACCACCTACACGGTGCTCATAACCTTTCATTCCTGGAATTGCCCACTGGCGCACTAGCGTTTCTGGATCGCGTTCATAGGGCAAGTAATTTTCTGTTCCTTCCTTTATAAATGGTACTTTAATATCAGGAAGATCAGCCATTTTAGGAATACGCCATGGTTCTGAACCATTGGCAAGGAAACCGTCTGTAAGCAGGATTACAGGAACCATATGTTCCAATGAAATTTTCCCTGCCTCAAAGGCATAATCGAAACAGTTTGATGGGCTGCTAGCCGCAATAACAACGCAAGGACTCTCACCGTGACGTCCGTATATTGCCTGCATTAAATCAGATTGTTCTGTTTTAGTAGGCAAGCCAGTTGATGGTCCACCGCGTTGAACATCAATAATAACAAGTGGAAGTTCGGCAATGATAGCAAGACCGATGGCCTCACTCTTCAGTGCTAAACCGGGACCTGAGGTGGTGGTAACAGCAAAGTGACCGCCAAAACTGGCTCCAATTGAAGTAGCAATACCAGCGATTTCATCCTCAGCCTGGAACGTTTTTACACCTAAATCGCGGCGTAAAGCTAATTCCTGGAGGATTTCTGTTGCGGGTGTAATTGGGTATGAGCCACAGAAAAGTGTCAATTTTGCTTTCTCCGCTGCAGCAATTAAGCCCCAGGCTGTGGCCACATTTCCATTTATATTACGATAAGTTCCTTTTGTGAGCTCTGCCTTTTTTATAACATAATGAGCACCAAGTGCTTCAACAGTGTTGGCATAGTTATAACCGGCGTGTAGTGCAAGAATATTTGCCTGAATAACTTCCGGCTTTTTCGAGAACTTACGTTCAAAAAAGACCTCGGTGTGTTCCAATGGTCTGTTAAACAACCAGTAAGTAACACCCAGTGCAAACATGTTTTTAGTACGTTCTACTGACTTTAAGTCTAGTCCCAAACCTTTTACGGCTTCTCTAACTAAGGTTTGAACAGGCGCATCAATAATATTGTAATCGCCTTTTTTAAATTTCGGAAGTGGATTTTCATCGTAACCTGCTTTTGCAAGGTTTTTATCGGTGAAACTTTCACCATTAACGATAATTGTACCTCCTTTTTTCATCCATTTCAGGTTGGCCATCAAAGCCGCAGGATTCATTGCTACGAGCACGTCGCAATAATCTCCCGGAGTATACACTTTTGAATTCCCAAAGTGCAACTGAAACCCTGAAACACCCCCTACGGTACCTTGCGGGGCGCGAATTTCAGCTGGGTAATCGGGAAAAGTGGAAACATCGTTACCCAAAAGTGCAGTGGTGTTAGAAAATTGTGTTCCGGTTAACTGCATTCCGTCGCCAGAGTCGCCAGAAAACCGGATTACAACCTCTTCTTTTTCAATCTTCTTTTTTGTAGTTGCCATAGCTTATTTATTTAAAGACAAAAAGCAAATCCCGTGCTTATTAGAAATGCTGTGCGAACTCGTTCACACAGCACTGAAAACTATTTGCTACGGGATTTCAATGTAAAGTTCCATTTTTAAAAGAACTTCTTTACTATTGATTGATAAACGTTTTGGTTATTATTTTTATAGGGCAAAGTTAAGGCAATCTTAAATTTGGACAAACAAATTTCAATGTGTTTTTCATACATTTGTAGCCAATTATACTATTTATATCAATTATAAAGAATTTTTGTATGGCTTTAATAAAATCGGTGCGCGGATTTACACCAAAATATGGCAATGATTGCTTTTTTGCCGACAATGCAACAATTGTGGGCGACGTTGAAATGGGCGATGAATGCACCATTTGGTTCAATACCATTTTACGTGGCGATGTAAACAGTATTCGTATTGGCAATAAAGTTAATATTCAGGATGGAACGGTACTTCACACGCTCTATCAAAAATCGCAAGTGCATATTGGTAATAATGTATCGATTGGGCACAATGTGACTATACATGGTGCCACAATTCACGATAATGTCTTAATTGGAATGGGCGCGACGGTGTTGGATCACGCAATTATACACAGCAATACAATTATTGCAGCAAATGCACTTGTTCTTACTGGAACTGAGGTAGAACCTAACAGTGTTTATGCTGGAGTACCGGCAAAAAAAGTAAAAAGTATCGATCCAGAACAAACGAAAGAAATGATTAACAAAATTGCAAATAACTACACCATGTATGCCAGTTGGTATAAAGACGAGGAAAAGAACCAATGATCATTAAAGTAAAATGGGGTTAATACAGGATCAGATTTGTTTAAACAAGGCGAAAAATTAAAGAAGTGATAATTATAATTGCAGTGCGTCAGTTATATAATTCCCTGTTACAAAAGCTCGGGCAAAATCATTTAATTTCCCCAACGCTCCCGTTGTATAAAACGCTGTATAATCCATCAAACCGTCATTGAGCAAGTCCTTCTGGCTTAACAAGCTAAGTACGCGCTTTGCAACAGGCAATGCAGGGTCGATTACGTTTAATTGAGGAGCTACTATTTTTATGGAATGGAGCAAAAATGGATAATGAGTGCATCCGAGCACTAAATAATCGGCTCCCGCTTCACGCATCGGTTGTATATATTTCTCTAAAAGACGAATTGCCTCGGGACTACGAGTCTGGTTATTCTCGACCAATTCGACCAGACCAAAACCAATTTGGACTACTACGCGAATATGACCAGCATATTTTTTTTTCGTTTCTTTATAAAGCTGCCCGTTAAATGTATTTTGAGTAGCCAAAACGCCAACCACATTTGTATTAGTAAGTTTTGCTGCCGGTTTAATTGCCGGCTCCATACCCACAAAAGTCATTTTGGGAAATTTTCGCCGTAAAAGCTCAATAGCCGCTGCTGTAGCTGTATTGCAAGCCACAACAATAATTTTAGCATTACGCTGAATTAAGTATTCAGTTATACGAACAGCTCTGGATCGAACCTCCTCGTAGGAGCGTTCGCCATAGGGACACCAAGAACTGTCGGCAATGTAAATAAAGTTCTCGTTGGGCATTAATTGCCTCAAGTGGTTATAAACGCTAAATCCGCCAAATCCGGAATCAAAAACACCTATTGGTTGGTTTTTTCTCATAAAAAAAGGCTAACTTTTTACAAAGATAGCCTTCTGCAAAGAAATAATAAATAGTTTCTTTATTGAATACCAAGTTTCTTTTTAACCAATGGTGTAAGATCGTTACTGCCGGGGGCAGTATAAAGAACAGAACCACCTTCAACTGCGTCTAACACGTAGGTGTAGCCATTTTCCTGAGCTACATCATCAATTGCTTTCTGCACTTTGGTAATAATGGGTTGTTGTAATTCCATTTCCTTTTTTCTTAAATCTTCTTGTGCAGATTGACGAAAATTCTCTACCCGACGTTGTAGTTCGGTAATTTCTTCTTCCTTAGCCTGACGCAATAGTGGAGATAATGAATCTGCTTTTGCAGCGTAAGCCTGATATTTTGTCTGTAGTTCTTGCTGCATTTCTCCCATTGCACCTTCAAGATCTTTCTGATGCTTCATTAAAGTTTTTTGCGCTTTCTCAAAATCGGGTAATTGTTGTACTAAAACATTTGAGTTTACATGTCCAATCTTTAGTTCTTTTTGAGCAAATGCAAAACCACCTGCCATGAACACACTTAACACTAAGATTAATAATCGTTTCATCATTCTATTTTTATAATTATAATTTCATGTTTAACAAGCACAAATATACAAAGTTAATTGCGATAACCTAACTTTTGAAGTACCTCGTCACTTTTGTCGTACTTTGGATCGTTATACAAAATACCCATGCCGGAGGCTACATCGAACACTACAGCATAATTTCCGGTTTCGCCAATTTCTTTAACAGCATTAAACACCTGATCCTGAATAGGCTTAACCAGCTCTTGTCGTTTTTTAAACAGTTCTCCGTCTTTTCCAAAATACTTCTTTTGCAACTCCTTTACTTCGCGCTCTTTATCGAGTATTTCCTCTTCTCTTTTTCGCTTCAACTCATTGCTTAAAAGAACTTTTTCAATTTCATATTCTTTATACAGTTTTTCAATCTCTTCATAACGACTCGTTATTTCATCCTGCCATTCTTCGGTAATAATATTTAACTGATTTTGTGCCGATTCGTATTCCGGAATATTGTCCAAAACATATTTTGTATCGACATAGGCAAAACGTTGTGCTTGTGCTGCAAATACTACAGTCACAACTAACAGTAAGGAATAAATAATTTTTTTCATTGTGATAAAAGTTAAGTTCAACACTATCATTTACAAAACATCTCTAAAATACTGCCAAAATTCTATTTTTAGAATTGCTGACCAATTGTAAATGCAAACTGTCCTTTATTAGCATTTGGAAGGTTCGGAATATCGTCGAAACCGTATCCCCAATCGATTCCAAGCATACCAAACATTGATAAATAAATACGCAACCCTGCTCCTGCCGATCGTTTAAGATCAAAAGGTGAGAATTCATTAATTTCGTACCAGGAATTACCGGCCTCGAAAAATCCAAGTACGTAAAAGGTTGCGTTCGGATTAAGCGACAACGGATACCGAAGTTCGAATGTAAGCTTCTCATAAAGGTTTCCACCCCTTCTAGGAGTCAATGAACCATAAACGCCAGGTAATCCCTCATTGGCATATCCTCGCAAACCAACAGTTTCTGTACCATACAGGTTGTAACCTGATAACCCATCACCACCCAATTGAAATTTTTCAAATGGTGAGGGACCAATATTGTTGTTGTAATGTCCTAAATAACCAAATTCAAGTTTGGTGTTTAAAACAAGTTTGTCTACTAAATTGGTAAAATTGGATGATTTGAATTTCCATTTGTGATATTCAATCCATTTGTAGCGCTCTAAGTTTTCACGCTTTGTAATTTCCGCTCGTTGTTCTGCATCAGTACCAAAATCATTTTCAACCTCCTGAAGCTCTTCTTCATTGAGTTTATAGAAATCATTTGATTTAAACAATGAATAAGGAGGGGTAAATTGTAACGATAACGAAATTAAGCTACCTTTTCGTGGGTAAATGGGTTGATCGATTGAGTTACGGGAAAACACCGTAGTAAAGCTCAGATTATTCGATCGTCCATTTTGTATAAAAAACCTATTGAAATCTTTTAAGTTATAATGCTCATAACTAAGACTGTGAGTCAGCATGAAATATGTATCTGGCCACTCCAAGCGGCGTCCAAGGCCAACAGAGGCTCCTGTTACTTTCATGAATTGAATGACATCGAAAAATCTTCGATCGACTGATTGCACAGTATGGTAGAACGACACCGATAATGAATTTGGTTTCCTTCCTCCCAGCCAAGGTTCAACAAAAGAGGCACTTATGGCTTTATAGTGTGTGCCGTTAGTTTGTCCTCGAATGGACAATTGCTGGCCATCGCCTGTAGGAAGTGGACGCCACGCATCTTTTTTAAAGACACTTCCTAACGACAGATTCGTTAAGCGTAATCCAACAGTACCGATAAACATACCCGCTCCGTAACCACCGGAAAGCTCAATCTGATCGGAAGGACGCTCCTCTACAATATATTCAAGATCAACCGTACCATCAACAGGATTCGGTTTGGGGTTAATATTTAGTTTCTCCGGATTAAAATAGCCCAATTGCGCTAACTCTCTAATGGAACGCTGCACGGCAGTTTGGCTAAATAGCTCTCCGGGTTTAGTGCGTAGTTCTCTTCTTATAACATGGTCGTTTGTTTTGGTATTTCCTACCACTGTAATTCGATTGACCCGCGCTTGCTTGCCTTCATAGATTCGCATTTCCAGATCGATAGAATCATTCGCAACACTTATTTCAACAGGTGAAACATTAAAAAACAAGTAACCGTTGTCTAAATAAAGGGTACTAACCGCATCGGGGGCGCCACGTAGACGTTTGTTAAGGACTCCCTCATCGTACACATCGCCACGTTTTATTCCCAAAACGGCACTTAACACTTCTCCTGAGTATTTGGTATTACCCATCCAATCAATATTCCTGAAATAATATTTGGAGCCCTCTTCGATGTAAATATCAATTTGCACCAAACTATCGGGGGTACGATAAATAGAGTCACGCACAATTTTCGCATCGCGGTATCCATTTTCGTTATAAAAATCGATAATATTTTGTTTGTCTTTCTGATAAACCGGTTCAATAAATTTGGAACGTTTAAAAATATTGTACCATGTTTTTTGCTTAGTGTCTTTCATTTTGCGACGCAATTTAGCATCGGAGAAAATGATATTTCCGGAAAAATTGATTTCGGAAATTTTAATTTTCTCATTTTTCTCAATTACGAATCCAACTACAACATGGTTATTGAGTACGCTATCATTTTTTTGTACTACATCAACTTTTGTATCAAGGTAACCTTTATCTACATAGAAACTTTCTATGATATTAATGGCTCGTTGAATTTTACTCTTTGTAACTTGAGTTCCGCGCACCAAATTGAGTTTCTCTTTAATATCTGATGCATGCGATTTTTTTATTCCTTTAAAATAGAAGGAGGCAAGTCGTGGCCTTTCCTGAAGTTGAATATCCAGAAATATTTTATTGGCAATAACTTTCGTTGCAGCAATTTCAACATCGGAAAACAGGCCTTGTTCCCACAGGTTCGATATAGCTTTTGATATTTTCTCCCCTGGTACTTCAATTTCTTGCCCAACCTGCAAACCAGATAATGCGACTAACACATTATGATCTAAAAATTTAACACCCGAAACCGTAACACCACCAATTTCATAAGTTCGTGGGTTATTGTAATCGATATCGTTAAGAACTGGGTTAAGAGATACCTGTGAAAATCCGGTTAATGTGGTAAAAACTATGGCGAGTAAAAAAAGATTAAATTTACGCATTCCCTTCACAATTATTATTTTTTCAGTTGTTCACTAATTTTTCCAAATCTTCTTTCGCGCCCCTGAAAAGCCAGAATTGCTTCATAGAAATCGTTTTTCCTGAAGTCTGGCCACAATTTAGGCGTAAAAAAGAGTTCTGTATACGCCAATTGATAGAGTAGAAAGTTACTTAGTCTTTGCTCTCCGCTAGTTCTGATCAGCAATTCCGGATCGGGCAAATTTGCTGTATTCAAGAACGTTGGAATAAGCTCTTCATTAATATCTTCTATATTTAATGTATTTTGTTTAACTTGTGTTGCAATATTTTTCACTGCTTTGGTAATTTCCCAACGCGAGCTGTAACTAAGAGCTAACGTTAGTACAGTTCGCTTATTGTTTTTCGTTGCCTCTATTACTTCATTTAATTTTTTCTGCACATTTACCGGCAGCGAGGCTACATCACCAATGGTTTGCAATTGTATATCGTTCTTTTGTAGTGTAGATGTTTCGTTGTTTATTGATTGTATCAGGAGAGACATTAATGCATCGACTTCTGTTCGCGGTCTTTGCCAATTTTCAGTAGAAAAGGCATACAGTGTTAAGTATTCTATACCGATTTCGGCTGCAGCTTCGGTTGTTTCACGTACAGCGGCAACGCCATTTTTATGTCCAAAAATTCTGATATTCCCCTTTTTCTTTGCCCATCGACCATTGCCATCCATAATAATGGCAACGTGCCTTGGCAATTGATTATCAATTACTTGTTCCTTCAAAGTCTTCATCATCCTCGCACTTCAGTTAGTATCATAAATTGGCCGGGCAAGTTACACAATCTTTCAAATTATACGACAGGAATACCCCAAAAAATGTGAACCAATCATCGTTTTGAACATTCGCCCTCTGCTTTAACGGATAAGTTTCCGATGAAGTATATAGCCAATCGGGAATTTTATCTAAATCGTCGCGAAAGGTTCTGTGGAATGAATACTCAAGACCCACAGCCCAGCGTTCGTTTATACCAATCTTCACACCTACTCCAAAAGGGATGGTGAAATACTCTCTAAAATTTGAGTTAAATTGAAAATCAACCGTCATAAGGCCAATGCCTCCGTTAATGTACGGACTAATAAAGCGCTGACGAGGAAGTTGTTCGAACCGAAAAAAGTTAAATTCCAACATGCCTGCAATTTCGAATAAATCAGCGTCAAATTCAATTCCACGTAGATTCTGGTAATCGAAGTCGGAAAGGTTATCGCGGCCTCCGATACGGGCGTAGGTAGCATTCCCACGCACAGCCAAACGACTATGTATGTTATGCCGGTAAAACCCTTGCACGCCGGGCTTTATGGTGCGAAATGGATTTTCAGTATTCACGTCTCCAAGATAAGTAGCACCACCCACTATAAAACCAATGTCGGCGTTCTTTTGCGAAACGCCGACATAAGTTAATAAAATTAGTATCGTTAAAAGAGTTATTCTTCTCATATATTTTTATCTGTAAAGCCTTAATCTTGGTTCGCCTTTACGACCGGTTTGCAATTTAAAGTTTAATGTTGCAGTAACAAATTGATACTGATCGAACCATTCTCCAGAACCTCTTGAACCACCCGTGGGTGCTTGTTCGAGCAATTGCTCTATCAAGTCTTCATTCAATCTACTATAACCGTGACTACGGTATGAAACTGCTGCCCGGGTATAATCTCCTGCTTCTGCAATTTCCCGGAGGTTGTAAAAGTCGCCAGAGCCCAAATCATCAATATAATCTGTAAATGCTAATCTCCATCCAGCTTCGATGTTCATGGAAATATATTTTGCTATTTTAAACTTTACACCTATTCCTACTGGAACAGCAAGAGCAATCCGACTGTATTGATCTTTTCCATTGGACAATTTTTCAGTCTGTAGTGGTTGCAAAGCAATCCACTCATCGTCAAAGAGCGTCTTCGGATTAAAGAATAATCCACTAACGCCGGCAAATAAGTAGGTTGGTAACCTTAAATTTTTAAATCGTTGCGACGCTCCAATGAAACGGTAGATATTCCTTTTTTGTTGTTCGGGAATTAAATAAAATTCATATTGCCCCGATAATTCTGCAAAAAACGTACGCACTTCGTATTGATTGTTGCGTTTATCTCCATATGCATCATTTGCATAAAAGAAACCTGTGCTCAAAACCGTCTTAACCATGTGTCGTTCACCAAAGGCCATTCTCCCGCCGACAACACCAACAGGCCGCCATGTATTGGGGTTAGTCCAAAAATAGGAATTAAGACCTTCGTCAAGCGGGGCACCAACGTCGCCCATGAAATTTGTAACACCCCCACCTAGGATGAGTTCATAACGCAACTTTTGCCATTGATAGACCTGTGCATCGAGACTGCCTGCAAAGAAGGTCAGTATTAAACTGATAAAGATAAAACGCGTTATAAACTTCATACTATATCGTTTTTGCATAATGTTTTTTCGTTCCATTGAACAAATATAAATTAAAATTTCGGCATTCCGTTACGTCCGGTGCGCAATTTATATGTTACATTTATTACCATAAACATGTAATAGTCGTTGTATTTAGGATTTCCGCGAATATCGTTTGGTCCCATTATGATTCGTTCTCCAGATTCGTTATAAAATTCACTGGGATCTGCCAGATAAGCTTCATTCGGGTCTGTAAAGTAGGCATTATCGACGTAAGTTGAACTAACATCGTCGATGTAGTCTGTAAATGTTAAGCGTCCACCATACTCAAGGCCGATACTAATTTTCTGTGTCAGCGGATATTTGAAGCCAACTCCAAGGGGTATAGATAGTTGCAGGCGACCATATTTGTCGCGTGTAGAGACTTTCCCCTGCCCTTCAGTTCCAATGGGCTGTAGGTTATACCATTTTCCATCGAGTCCTTTGGCCTGTGGATTAAACCAAAATACATTAATACCCGTGAATACATAGGTATTTAAGTTAAGGCTAGCCAGCGAAAAACCACCTCTGCGCGAACGTCTGTAACTACTGATACGTTCTTTAATTATTGAGTATTCGGCCTGAAAGCCTAGTTCAATAATAGGTGCCCGGAAGTGTAGGTTCCTGTTATATCGGTACTCATTACCAGAATGAGAGTCGTCTCCATTAAGGTAGCCAAAAGAAAGGGCTCCTTTAACGGCCAAAGGTTCCAATATTTTGTAACGTAAGCCGGCAGACATGAGTGGCCGTGATGCAGAAAAATTAAAATCTTTCCAAAACACGCCACCTGGCCCATCGCTTCCTCCAAGCTCTCCAAGAAAGTTTGTTGCCCCTAATCCACCGTAGAGTTCATATCTAGTTCTCTTCCAACGCATACTTTGCGACATAACAAAAGTAGGCAACAGAAATAGTATGAGGCTAATTGCAAATAATCTCTTCATTCGATCGAATTTAAATAAGCTGTGATGTTCCAATTTGTAAAAATATACATATTTACTAATCTATCAAAAGCCTATGGCAATTTTAGGTATAATTTATGGTTTTTCCTTCTCATTTTGACTAACATATCAATTCCGTTTATCAATTCCCCACATTAGTTTGTTGCGTATAGTACTAAAAAATGAATGACCTTCGATTTTAACAACGTTAATATAAAAATCGGCCTTGCTTAGGGTAAAGGTCAAGTCGCGCTCAAAATAAAAACTTCTAGCATCGAGCGAAGCAATATGTGTAGGTGAGCGACTTTCTACAGTCAATTTAATTTCGTGAATGGAATCAACAACCAAGGGTCTTACGGTTAAATTATGTGATGCTATAGGACTGATAATAAAATTATTAGATTCGGGAACCACAATTGGACCTCCTACGGACAACGAATAAGCTGTAGATCCTGTTGGAGTGGAGACAATCAAACCATCGGCCCAATAGGTATTAAGAAACTCGCCATTAATCCACGTGTGGATTTTTATTAATGTTGCTTTATCACTTTTACGAATTGTAAAATCGTTCAACCCATAATTGAAAGAAGAGTCTATTGGTTCAGAGGCAACTAACTTTATCATGGCTCGCTTTTCAATTGAAAATTTACTCTGATAAACAAGTGCAAGCGCTTCCTCAATTTCGGGCAGAGCAATATCGGCCAAAAAACCTAGTCGTCCAATATTTATCCCTAAAATAGGAATTTCTTTATTGCGGACATAAGTGACTGTTTCGAGGAAGGTTCCATCACCGCCCAAGCTAATCATCATATCCCAATGCTTATCGACCTGCTCATGTGAGTCATACCAGGCATCTGGCTCCACCTCCAATTGCGAAAGGCAATCGTCATCACACACTTGCTTATATAAACAAATTATGACATTTCTAGCGGATAGAAATGTCATAATTTTATTCAACACCGAAATTGATGATATTGTAATACTCCTACTATATATTCCTATTATCATGTTCGTGCTTCTTACTATTTTCCCCCTAGGGATCTTGTTTATCAATATCAAAAAGGGGGAATTAATTATGCATCTATAAAAAATTCATGATCGTTCGAGAACTAAAAACATCTTTCAGCAAATTTTATACATTCTGCCAAGGGCGAATATAAGTAATAATTTGCCCCGATTTAGGATTCTCTTTTTTTATTTTCATGATATGCAAAATAATTCGTAGCAGAAGGAGGCGCATCATATGTCGCTTAATAGGCTCTATGGTCTACTCCACCATCATTACACAATACTTTTGCGAAAAAGGTTTTTCTACTTTGAGAAATCGCAATTTAGAAAGAATTACAATGAGAAAAAATACGTAAGTTTGCGGCAAAAACAACAGAACATGGTTTTAGAAGAAAAAATTATCATTTTAGACTTCGGCTCACAATATACTCAACTAATAGCCCGAAGAGTACGCGAGTTAAATGTGTATTGCGAAATACATCCCTTTAATAAAATACCTCAATTAGACAACTCGGTTAAGGGGGTAATTCTATCGGGCAGTCCATTTTCTGTTTGCGATGCAGAAGCACCCATTCCCGATTTATCGAAAATAAAGGGAAAACTACCTTTACTGGGAGTGTGCTACGGAGCTCAGTATCTGGCGCATTTCTGTGGTGGCAAAGTAGAACCATCGCAGCATCGGGAGTACGGTCGTGCAAGGTTAACATCAATCGAATCTGGCACAGACCTATTTAATAATGTATCTCTCAACACACAAGTGTGGATGTCGCACGGCGACACAATCATTACGCTCCCGGAAAACTTCAGCGTAATTGCAAGCACTTCTGATGTTAAAAATGGTGCATTTTCTATTGCCGACGAACTCACATACGGTATACAATTTCATCCGGAAGTATATCATACCACAGAGGGAAAAATTGTTTTAGAAAATTTCGTAAAAAATATTTGTGGAGTAACCGCCAATTGGACTCCGGCGGCATTTGCTGAATCGGCCATATTTGATCTGCGCACAGAAATTGGAGAAGGAAAGGTGGTTCTTGGTCTTTCGGGAGGAGTAGACAGCAGTGTGGCAGCTGTTTTACTTGACAAAGCCATAGGCAAACAACTAACTTGTATTTTTGTAAATAACGGTTTACTCCGTAAAAATGAATTTGACGAGGTGCTGGCTTCCTATAAAGACATGGGACTTAACGTAAAGGGGGTTGATGCCACAGATAAGTTCCTTGACCAATTGGAAGGTGTTAGTGAACCGGAACAAAAACGAAAGATTATTGGCCGTACATTTATTGAAGTATTCGATGAAGAGGCGCACAAAATACAAAATGTGAAATGGCTGGCTCAAGGCACAATTTATCCTGACGTTATCGAATCAGTTTCAGTAAATGGACCTTCGGCCACTATTAAATCGCACCACAATGTGGGAGGCCTACCGGAAAAGATGGACCTGAAAATTATTGAGCCCTTAAAACTATTGTTCAAAGATGAAGTGCGTAAAGTGGGGAAAGCATTGGGCATTTCGAGCCAACTTATTGGAAGGCATCCGTTTCCCGGGCCTGGATTAGCCATTCGCATTCTCGGAGAAATTACACGCGAACGCATACGAATAATCCAGGAGGTAGACTCAATTTACATTAACCAAATGCGTGAAGATGGACTTTACGATCAGGTTTGGCAAGCGGGTGCAATTTTACTTCCCATTCAATCGGTTGGTGTAATGGGCGACGAACGCACCTACGAGCAAGTTGTTGCACTTCGCGCAGTGGCATCTACCGATGGCATGACGGCCGATTGGGTGCATTTACCGTACGAATTTTTAAGCACTGTTTCCAATAAAATTATTAATCAGGTTAAAGGAGTTAACCGGGTAGTTTACGATATAAGCTCAAAACCGCCTGCAACAATTGAATGGGAATAGGTTTCAACCAAGATTCGTAACTATTTTTGAAAAGAATAAATGCTTGCGGAATAATTGGTATCACATAGAAAATACAACAGAAACAATACAATCAGCGAATTTTCATCAAAAAAAGTTCGCTGCTATTTTTTTAGCTCTCAATAGCAAAACATTATCAAAAACACTAACCCGGAAAATTCATGAATTTTCTTTTAAATCATCGAGGTCGCGGCGTTCCTTCTTTGTGGGCCGACCTGTTCCGCGTTTTCTGAACCCGTCAATACTATGCCGCATCATTTGTAATTTATCGAGCTCAGTTTCCGGAGTTAAGTCCTGCAAGTAATCACTCACCAGCTTGGCTCCCATGCGCTTTTCTACCAATTCCAATACTTTATACGTATAAATGACAGGCGGCTTTTTCACATCAACAATTGCTCCCACGCTAATGGTTTTACTAGGCTTAACAGCCTCTCCATCAACCAGTACTTTGGACTTTTTACATGCATCGGCAGCTAAACTTCTGGTTTTAAAAATTCGCACTGCCCATAGCCATTTATCAACTCGGACTCCGTCATTACTCATAAAAACCTCAATTTTTCTTAATCCTTGAATAAGAACAACAAATATGTGGATTATTTCGTTTGTAAAAACTGTAAATACGTAAAAATCACGTAGAAGAGTTTAAAATATATTATTAGCTTTGTATTTCACTGAAAATTAGAATATGCGGAAGTTTTTGAGCGTAATCGCCCTGCTTTTTATTTTGGGATTGACATTGGCAGCACAAACGGGCGAAAATTATAAGGTTGGCACTAAAATTTTGAATGCAAATGATGCCATCGACCCGAATCATTTTCATTCGGCATTTGTCGAAAAGCTGATTCGGTTAAAGATAAATAACATACGTACCGAAAGAGGTTTTGATGCTTATGCAGATAACGAGGTACTTCAACAATCGGCAAAACTGCAAGCTGATTATATGGCATCGGAAGACAATCGCACTTTGGAGAATGACAATAAGAAATTAAGCACCACCTTCGATCGCTTGGTTTACAGCGGAGGCTCCGGGAGAGGACTCGAACTTGCAGAGAGAGAATCTATAAAAAAGCGGGGCATTTACTACTCATACAATGAGCTCGCAGAAAGTATTGTGTTCGGTTGGTTTAACTCTTCGCGCGATTCAAAATATCTATATTCTGACCGCTACACAATGGCCTCAGCCGGAGTGGCGTTGGATAATTCAAAGCGCAGGGCTTACGTGTCGGTCATTTTAGGCGATTTCCTCTCGCTCAACGAAGGGGCATCGTTAACCAAAGATTTAACATTCGAAATTACCTCCCCTGCCTTTTTCAAATGGAACAGACTAAAACACTACGATGAACGTGGCTGTAGAAAAACTGACAGACTTGAAAATTTAAGTTTACTCCAAACTGCATTAACTGTAAACAGTGACAATCAGATTTACCTTGAATTTGACAATGCACGTCTGTTTAAGCGTTTTCTGCGGGAACGAAAAGATGGGCTGGCAATTGATATTATTACAAAAGATCAATACTTATGCGGCACACCAAACAAAGTCGACTATGCAAAAGTAAACAGAGGCTTGCGTTTGCCTGTAGTTTACAGTAATGAGTTTTGGCGAAAAAACGAAATTGAGGGAAAATACGCAAGATCTGTAAAAGTTCCTTTGGGAGAAGTACCGGAAGAATTATTGACTGACGACTATGAACTGAATCTCATGCTTATTCAGGATGAGTATGTGTGTGCCAGTATACCCGAATCGTACCTGTCGAGCTGCGAAGGCGTATACAAGCAACCTTTGGAATTACTTGCAGATACTGTAACCATTAACAGTAAGTTTAATTATAAGCCCATTGCCGACAGTACACAACTCCGGTTCAAAATTCCTTTTGAGAAAAAGAAGTTTACCTATAAAACCGAGGATATAGAACCGTTTTTAAAATTATTGAATGAGCCTGATTTTGTTATTTACGAACTTAAAATATCGGCATTTTCTTCGATAGAGGGTATAGAAGAAGAAAACGAGATGCTCCAGAAGAAACGTGCCGAAAGCATTATTGATGCACTACGTCAACGCCAGCGCGACGACATTATCACTGAAATAAACACTGAGCATGCTTGGGAAGCGTTCAAGGAGGACATTAAAAACACGCAGCACAACGTCTTGGCATCGATGAGCATGCAAGAAGCTCAAAACTATATTACCAAATACGATTTGTCGAAAAAGTTAGAGCCTATATTAAAGCAACACCGTTTTGCTCAGATAGACATGAAGGTTACGTATGACATTTCAGGCAGCAAAGAACAAGATTTCGTGATCAGCAAATTCAACAAGTCCATAGAGAAAAACGATCTCCCGTTAGCTCTTTCCATACAAAAATATATAATGAAGAAAATTATGGATGGGCGCTATTCCATGTCGGCTGTTTATAACCAGCAAATACCGCAAAAACAAAAGTTTGCGGGTCTTCTGATGAATAAATTGTGGCTAGAAATGAAAGGAACAAATTCTTCCATTGGCGACTATGCAGAGCGAATTGCTCGTTTGCTCGAACTGGACAGATATAACGAATACATTGCCTTTAATCACGTCCTTTGTCGGGTACTATACGAGCCTGTAGCAGACGACAGACAAATAACCGATATACAAAACGATATTGACCGATTCTACTACAAATCATTCACAAAAGAAACCGTCGATAACCTGAACATGAGGTATCAGTTTAAAGTAATAAATACTGCCGACTCCCTGCCCGACAGCGAAAAAATTATAGAAGACAGACTGGAAAAGATTAAAGAAATTGTTGATATTCGGGATGAAAACATTGAGAACTCTCTTCGCCTGGCTGAGCTTTTTATTCACAATAAAGACTATGAGTTTGCCTTGGAAATACTCGATGCTTTTATAGAAAACCCAAGTGCGCCAGAAGAATTAGTTTTTACTTATCTATCGTTGTGCAGCCGTTTTGAACAACGCTTGCTAAGTAGAAAGTTTGCGCGCGCAACACACGTGGCTTACCAAATGAACCCGGATCGGTATTGCATGCTTTTTGACGGAAATCATTTCTCTTACAGAGCGTTTGAAAACCCTGAAGTAAAAAGCAGTTTCTGCACAGAATGCAGCGAACCACAAATATCGAAAGGAAACTAATCAGAAAAACTGAATTTTTGGGGAGATGTATTTATTGTGGAGTTTATTTTATGGCTACCCATTTTAGCCATCTAATTTCCTTCATATGCCATTTAGCCATAGGGGGTGCGAAGAAAAATAATTACTCCTTTTGGGGCAAACAATTTGTTTTCTGATTGTTAGTTATAGATTTGGTACAAAACGGATATTCAATATATTATTCCACCCAAAAAACCGATAGTTTCGGTTTCTACTTATTATTACATTGATTCATTGTACGTTGAATACCAATAGTGCCGAAGGCTTTTACTACTTCTATGCATTTACCGATACGCTCGGGAAGAGCTTTTTCCTCTCTGGCATCCCATTCACCGAGAACATAGTCAATTTGTTGCCCCATAGAAAACTCATTACCAATACCAAACCGTAACCGGGCATAGTTATTCATACCCAACACCTCGTTAATACTTTTTAGTCCATTGTGGCCGCCGTCGGAGCCTTTGGCCTTAATACGAATATGGCCGAAATTCAGGGCAAGGTCATCGGTAAGAACCATAACCTTATCGATAGGGATTTTCTCTTTCTGCATCCAATAATTTACAGCCTTACCACTAAGATTTACATAAGTTGCCGGTTTAATTAGTACAAATTGCCGTCCTTTAAAACGATAGACAGTTTTACTCCCATATCGGTCGGGTGTAAAAGTAATATTGGACGCCTCAGCTAAGGCGTCCAATATTTTAAATCCTATATTGTGTCGGGTATTTTGATACTCCGCTCCAATATTTCCTAATCCAACAATTAAATACTTCACCGGAAAATTAATGTTGTGGTTGAATGGAGGTGATACGTATTATTCACACTCCAAAATAAAAATCTAGTCTTCTGCAGGAGCTTCCTCTCCATCTTCGGCATCTTCAACGCCAGCATCAGCGGCGTCAAGAATTGCATCGGCGGCTGCGGCAACGGCACGACCTGAAATTACGGCTACAATTTGCTGATCCTCTTTATCGAGGAAGGTCAGTTTGTCGCGAGACAAATCGCCAACTTTAATACCATCACCAATATCGAGCTTAGAAATATCGATATCAATAAAATCAGGTATGTCGGTAACCAAACCGGAAACTTTCACATAGCGTTTACGAAAACGTAAACGACCACCTTTGATAAGTCCAGGAGCTGTTCCATCAAGACGCACAGGAACATTCATGGCAACGGATTTTCCATCCTCAATTTCCATAAAATCGATGTGCAATAACTCGTCAGTTACTGGATGAAATTGCAGATCTTTCATAATGGCCTCATGCTTGGCACCATCGATATCTAAAGCTACTTTATACACATTTTGGGTGTACACTAGACCTTTAAAATCGTTTTTGTGAGCATAAAAATGCTTAACATCTTTTGCACCATAAATTACGCAGGGAACCATTTCCTGCTTGCGGAGTTTTTTGGCATCTTTCTTACCAGTTATCTCCCGCGCTTTTACTTTTAATTCAAATACATTCATTTTTTTAACGTTTTTTGTGTTACTCAAAACTCTCGATCAAAGGGTAACAGTTTCCCATCACACCTTAAACGTCATTTTTTCAGGGCGCAAATATACATATTTTAGACGATAAAATTACCGCTAATCGACTGTTTATTATAAACTTTTTTAATCGTGTCGGCAAAAATATCGGCAACCGATAGCACGGTAATCTTATCGCACTCTTCTCTTAGCGGGATACTATTGCTCACAATAACTTCTTCAATTTCGGAGTTACGAATGCGTTCTATAGCCGGACCGGACAGTACAGGATGGGTAGCTACAACTCGAACACTTTTTGCTCCGCGATGTTTCATAATTTCTGCTGCTTTGCATACAGTTCCGGCAGTATCGATCATATCATCTACAATTACAACATTTTTATCTTTTACCGGCCCAATAACTGTGAGCTGGCCAATTACGTTTGCTTTTTCTCTGGATTTGTGGCTAATCACTAATGGAGTTTCCAGGAAGCGGGCGTATGCATTGGCTCGTTTTGTTCCACCCATATCGGGCGAACCAATTACGAGATTGTCGAGTTGCAGGGATTTGATATAGGGAACAAAAAGCGACGATGCATAAAGATGATCGACAGGTACATTAAAAAAGCCCTGAATTTGATCGGCATGCAAGTCCATTGTCATAATGCGCGAAACTCCTGTGGCATAAAGTATATCGGCCACTACTTTGGCACCGATACTCACACGGGGTTTGTCTTTTCGGTCCTGCCTTGCAAAACCGAAGTAGGGCATTACGGCAACAATCTTATAGGCCGAGGCACGCTTGGCTGCATCAATCATCATGAGCAGCTCAATAAGGTTGTCGTTTGGCTGAAAGGTAGACTGAATAATAAATACCTGATCGCCCCGAACGGACTCTTCGAAAGAAGGTTGGAACTCACCATCGCTAAATTTTTGCAATGTGTACTTGCCAAGGCTTACGCCATAGACTTTGGCGATTTGTTCAGCTACATAAGTTGATTTCTCACCTGAAAAAAGTTT
Organism: Salinivirgaceae bacterium; assembly: GCA_027858775.1. Taxonomy (GTDB): domain Bacteria; phylum Bacteroidota; class Bacteroidia; order Bacteroidales; family Salinivirgaceae; genus Salinivirga. The sequence goes on from JAQICA010000092.1 coordinate 44,895, forward strand.
AATTTGCGAATCTGCTGACATGTTGTAGAGTTTATCGAATTAATGCAAAATTATATAATTGTTTGACTTTTAACGCATTATACTGGAATAAATTTCCATTTTCCAAGAGTCTTTCTTGTTGGGTTACACTTGTTCAATAATTTGCTGAATATGCTTCAACACTTCTGCCTTCCCCTCTCCGTTCGTTGCAGAAGTAACAAAAATTTTCGGCAGTTCATCCCACGATTCCTTCAGCCGCTCCTCATATAACTGCAAAATTTTGTTCAATTCTCTTCTTTTCGATTTATCTGATTTCGTAAAAATTAGCGCAAATGGCACACCTTGCCCTCCTACCCAATTTATAAAGTCAATATCAACTTTCATTGGCTCGTGGCGTCCATCGATTAATATAAACAACTGTGTTAGATTTTCTCTTTTCAAAATATACGCTTCGATCATTTGCTGTAGCTTGCGCTGCATAGCTTTAGGAATACGGGCAAATCCATATCCAGGCAGGTCGACCAGATACCAATTATCATTCATCAGGAAATGGTTTATCAACAGTGTTTTTCCTGGTTTTCCGGATATTTTGGCCAGTCGTTTCTGGTTTGTAAGCATATTAATCAGGCTCGACTTCCCAACGTTTGAGCGCCCAATAAAAGCAAACTCAGTTAACTGATGATCAGGACAATTACGATAGTCCTGATTACTTGTGATAAAGGCTGCTTTTTTTATTTCCATAATTAAAAGTTATAGTCTGGGTTCTCACTATCGAAATCCGATGATGTAAAATGGGCGTTCCATGTAAATTTTGAGTATGTATATTTTTCAAAAACTCCACCACAATCTTTTACAACAACCTGTAAAAGATTGTAGTTATTATTATCGACTATTATTTCTACTGACTTTGCATAGGCACTAGGTACCTTAATTCTATCGCTAGGGTTTAGTTTAGACGATACCGATAATGAGGGGTTATTCCAAATAATGGAATAAAAATTTACGTTGTGCCTAGCTGCAAAATTCAGGAGCGAAATATTGTCGTGCACCTGAATGGTTTTTATGTGATAATCAGTCTGATAATACTTCATGGACAAGCCATTTTGTCCATCAAAAATCGTATCATTCACCACAAACCGAAAGGCTTCGTTGCGAGTATCTGTAATCATTTTCATTACTTGACTAATGGTAAAAGTAGGATCGGATTCAAAAATGGAATGATGCTGACGTTTGAGTATACGTGGCGAATATGGAGACAACTTAATGCTTGTGTATGGAAAGCCATCGGGATACACGATTGCTTTTTCTTTATCGAGCGTTTCATCGTAAAGCAACTCGATATTGCTTCGCATAAATTGCCGGTAATAAATTTTAAGAGGGTGCCGGTCTATTTTAAAAACGGCCTTTTGGCGATAATTCCCGTCCAGCATTCGAGCATGAATTTCCATGCAGAAATAGACACTTTCCGCATTTTGTGCTACGGAATCGAGTTTTTGCAAGTATGACTTGTCTTGTTCACAACCTTTTACAGCTTCCATCTTACCCGAAACAGGCACGAGAAGAATACTAATCGGCAGGAACAAAAACCTCAAGTAACTGAGCATCATTAGTGGGTATAATTTTTACAGATTCAAGCACCGCCGGAATAAGAACGGTTTCGCCTTTAAATATTTTTTCATGTTCGTTTTGCCCGTAGTCAATTTCAGCCGAACCTTCTACACACATTAGTACAACAAAAGAATCGAGCTTATTATAATCTCGTTGGATCATACTGTCGATAACCAGTTTATTGACCACAAAGTAAGGACAGTTTGTAATTTCTACCGGCTCATTCAGGTTATCTTTATAATCTGATCTATAGCTATCGACTTTCGAGAAATCCAAGGCTTCCAGGGCATTGTCAATATGCAGCTCACGACTTTTGCCATCAGTTCCTTTCCGATTCCAATCATAAACGCGATAAGTAATGTCAGATGATTGTTGTATTTCTGCAAACAGCACTCCTGAACCTGTGGCATGAATTCGCCCTGCAGGCACAAAAAACACATCGCCACGATGGGCAATTTCTTTATTTAGACTATTTTCAACCGTGTTGTTTTTGATGTGCTCCCTAAGCTTTGCCTTATTCAATTTTTCGGAAAAGCCGGTATAAACATAAGAATTGGGCTCACTTTCGACAACGTACCACATTTCGGTTTTCCCAGGCACACCGTGCTTCTCCATTGCCATTTTATCGTCCGGATGAACCTTAACAGATAATACATCGTTAGCGTCAATAAATTTAAAAAGCAAAGGAAATGCATTTCCAAATTGTTCAAAAATTCGGTCGCCTACCAAGTCCCCCATGTAAATCTCAATAAGTTCATGCAGCTCGTTTCCGCTCAAAAAACCATTCGTTACCACCGAAATATTATCCTCAACACACGACAACTCCCAACTCTCCCCAACTAGATCGCGATCTGTATTTTTATTCAGTTGGGTTCTTAAGCGTTGCCCTCCCCACACTTTTTCTTTATAGATAGGGGCAAATTTCAATGGATATAATTCACTCATAACGAACGTCTTAATTGGGTAAATGCAGAATATTTACAACCTCATAATGCACTACCATTTTACGTCGGCAAAGCTACTGAATAAGCGCAAATAATTCATAAAATTTGGAAAAAACATTGGTTTATTTTTAAAATATAGAAAATACGTCTATTTGGCAACAATCGGTCGAAGAAAAAATCAAACCCTCAGTTTAATACCTTAAAAAATGGCAACTAGAGAAAAAAAACAAAAAACACTTTAAATTTATTTGTAAATTATGGGCTAAACTCCTTCCAATTTTGGGCATATTAAACAAAGGTTTTTTAACTTTGGGGCAAAAATGATAATAGGAATTGCCGGCGGAACAGGTTCAGGAAAGACAACTGTAGTACGTAAAATAATTGAATCGATCCCAATGGGAGAAGTAAGCATCTTATCACAAGACTCTTACTACAAGGATAACAGCCACTTACCACTCGAAGACCGAATAAATATAAACTTTGACCACCCACAGTCTGTAGAGTTTGACTTATTAGTCGATCATATAAAAAAATTAGAGAAAGGCAAAGCGGTAAACCAGCCTATTTACTCGTATGTGACTTGCACCCGACAAGAAGAATACACAGTAGTGCAACCCCGAAAGGTTATTTTGGTAGAAGGAATATTGGTATTAACAAACCCTCAGCTACGCAACATGTTCGACATCAAAGTGTTTGTGCACGCCGATGCCGACGAACGCCTTATTCGTGTAATACGCCGCGACCTTGAAGAGCGTGGGCGATCTATAGAAAAAACATTAGAGCGGTACAACAACTCCGTCAAGCCCATGCACCAGCAGTTTATTGAACCATCTAAATCGCACGCTGACCTTATTGTTCCACAGGGTGGCGAAAATAAAGTGGCTATTGACATATTAACTCAGATTATTAAAATGAACCTAAAGTAGCCAAAAACATTCTAACCCAAATTGAGCCATTGACGCTCAAAAAAATCCACACATAGATATGCAAGAACTCGGGCTTTACGACATGAAAATTGGGAACATCCTTTTTTTAGATATTGAAACCGTACCATTGTGGGCATCATACGAAGATATGGATGAAACAACTCGTACACTGTGGGATAAAAAAGCATTAAAAATTACCCGAACAGAGGAACAAACTCCGCAGGAGCTGTACCAAAGAGCAGGAATTTATGCCGAATTTGGGAAAGTGGTGTGCATTTCTTGCGGATTTGTTTCGCCCGACAACAAGATACGGATAAAATCGTTTGCATCGGACGATGAGCAAATTCTGCTAAACGACTTTGCATCTCTACTTAACGGAAGCTATGCCAGTGCCGAAAAAATTCTATGTGCCCATAATGGAAAAGAATTCGACTTTCCGTTTATTGCCCGGCGCATGCTCATCAACGGCATAAAACTACCAGGTATATTACAAATTGCGGGCAAAAAACCGTGGGAAATCAACCATTTAGATACGATGGAGCTGTGGAAATTTGGTGATTACAAAAACTACACATCGCTAGCATTACTAACCCATGTATTTAATATTCCTACTCCAAAAGACGATATTCAGGGAAGCGATGTTTATGAAATATACTGGCAGAAAAACGACCTGAAACGAATTGTAATTTACTGCCAAAAAGATGTAGTAGCCATAATACAGTTGTTTCGAAAATACCGAAACGAACCGCTATTTAGCGAAAATGACATCGAAATAGCCAATACTTAATAACAATTCCCGAACAAGCGATTATTCAAGAAAATTTTTAACAATCTTCATAAACTCCTCGGGCTTTTCGGCATGCAACCAGTGACCTGTTTCTGCAATGGTACTAATTTCGGCATAAGGAAAAATAGCTCTAATAATCGGGATAGAATCAGAATTGATATACTCACTCTCCTCGCCTTTGATAAACAAAATAGGGAAGGCAGTTATGGGACTTACCATTTCGGGATCGATTCCTTCCAAAATATTGTCTAAGCTTTCATATAATCCTTTCAGGTTTAATTGCCAGTGAAACGATTTATCATCGGGGTTTCGCTGAAGGTTTTTCAGCAAAAACTTACGAATACGCACTTGTGGAATATAGGGTTTTAGTTGCTTTTCTGCATCAGTCCGGTTTTTCAACTTTGGCAAATCGATGGATAAAAGTCCTTTAAAAATCTCTTTATGAAACAGCGTTTTAGCATCTGACAAACTATCGTATTCCATGGGCGACATATCTACAATTATAAGTGTGCTTACCCGCTCAGGGTGTGCCAATGCGAAAAACATAGCTGTTTTACCGCCCATGCTGTGTCCCATAATAATGGCTCGATCGATTTGGTGCTGATCAAGATATTCGAGCAAATCGCCCTCCATAGCTGTATAATTGTGCTCGTCAGTATGTGGTGAATTTCCATGATTGCGCTGATCTACAAGATGAACGGTATACTCGTCGGCCAAAGCTTTTCCGTGAGTTAACCAATTATCTGAAGAACCGTACAATCCGTGCAAAATAATAAGTGGATGACCATTTCCAATAATCTGACTTTGTAGCTTCATCTGAGGTATAGCTTTTTTTATTGCTGAACAATTTGATACTGGTACTTTAACCGCTGGTTTTCATAAATGTTTACGCCATTTTCAACAAATTCAATCTTATACCCCGTAAAACGTTTGGAGTAAATAAACATGGCATCATCGGCAAAAATAATTTGAAACCGTAATCGTTCACTTCCCCAATCTACGGAATAGACCTCAATCATTGTTGATTTCTGCTTTACAACGATGCGTTGCTCCAGATACAATTCATTTTTTTGCTTTACAAATGTACGTTTGCCAAGTAACTGTTTAATATAAAACCCATTTTCCATCAATTCAATATGTCTGCCGCCAAGCGGTTTTTCATACTTATAACTCCCTTTTGCATTTTGCTGAAAAGAAAGCGAAGTTATGCGGTTATGACGCAGCACGATGAGCGAATCATCAATTTCTATGTCGACTGATTTGGCAAACCCTATTCCTGACTTCACACGTTTCTCCAATGTGTGGCCATCAAAATCAATTACAACGCTATTATTCAGTAAACTCCGAGCCTTTGTAAGTTCCACACGAAATGTTTTGTGTGGCGACAGATCTAAAAGTTTAAGCGGCAAAAGAGACAAATTTCCGTTTAAATCGTAAAATAAACCGTTGCCAAGGTAAAAACCGACTGAATGATACGGAACCACCGTCTCACCTTGTTCGTTATGCATTTGATCGGCATTTGTTTTCTCACGTATCACATCAACACGTTCTTCAAATACATCGAGCATGGGGAGCAGCACAAGCGAATCGGGTTTTACACGTTCCACTGAATTTAATTCGGTACGATTTAAGGTGGCACAACTCTGAACTAAAAGCACAGATACTAACAAAAGGAAAAGCAGTCTAATCAAACTATTCACAGTTAAAATATGTTTATCATTCGTTTTTTCAATTACAATGTCTCATAAAAGACGCAAAGGTATACAGAAAATAGTTGCCAAATAAAACTACCACATGAGCAAAAGAAAAAATAATTCACTGAACGCTAAAAGATCAATCAGAAAAACATTTCTTTGTTCGTTCATAACGGAATTATTGAACATTCCCGACCACACGTTTCGTTACGCACCGCATAAATAATAACTATTGAACGAAATTAACATGCCAAAAGTATCTGTTATTCTTCCATACTACAATGCCGAAAAAACGCTCAAACAATCTGTCGAAAGTATTCTTAACCAAACATTTAACGACATTGAGTGTATTTTAATAAATAATAATTCGACGGATAATAGTAATGCTGTTGCAGATGCGCTGGCAAAACAAGACGATCGTGTAGTTTTAACGAATGAAGAACAGCAGGGAGTGAGTTATGCATCAAACAAAGGAAGCCACGTTGCAAAAAGCCTCTACATTGCCCGAATGGATGCCGACGATATTGCATTACCCAACCGTTTGGCGCTGCAATACCACTTTTTGGAATGCCATCCCGACTATGGTGCAGTTGGCGGATTAGCCAGGTTTGGCGGCGACGAACAAAAATCGGCGGGTTTGAAACGTTTTGTAGACTGGAACAATGCCATTATTACGTATGAAGATATTGTACTCAATCAATTCTCAGAATCACCAATTATAAACCCCACAGCCATGTGGCGTAAAGAAACCGAGCTTTATGCCGGCAGCTTTATACACGGCGATTTTCCGGAAGATTATGAGCTATGGTTACGCTGGTTATCGAAAGGAGTTAAAATAGCCAAAGTTCCCGAAGTAGTATTACAATGGAACGACCTCCCATCGCGCCTTACGCGTACCGATAACCGTTACAGTTTTGATGCGTTCTACAAAACAAAAACACCTTATTTGCACCAGTGGCTCAAAAAACACAATCCACATTTTCCGAATATCTATATTTGGGGAGCCAGTAGGCGTGTACGGAAACGCGCACAATTTACAGGGCTATATGTATTAAACATTCTGGGCTACATTGACATCAACACACGCAGACAAATTGATGAGCTCATCATCGATTACAAAAACCTCCCATTGGCTTCAGAAGCCTTTATTGTGGTGTACATGCCACATCACGATATAAAAAAAGAGATAGCCGACCATCTACACAAACGGGGCTACAAAGAAGGCGTAAATTACATTTTTGCAGCTTGACAAACAAAAAAGCATTTTCATTGAAGATAAACCTGCATGAAAAACACGTATAAAATGCGGTAATTTTATGATATTTGCACAAACATTTTACAATTATGGAAAGCATTCGGAACATCTACCGCATAGGCAATGGGCCATCGAGCAGCCACACCATGGGGCCAAAGAAGGCATCGGAACAATTTTTAGAAAAATACCCCGGAGCAGAAAAATACGTTACAACACTTTACGGCAGCTTAGCAGCTACGGGAAAGGGCCACTTAACAGACTTAGCCATTGAATCGGTATTTGGCACTGAAAATTTGGAAATTAAGTGGGAGCCGAAAACCTACCTTAAACGCCATCCGAATGCACTTAAATTTGAAGCCTTCGATGCTCACGATAAAAAAATTGGAGAGTGGACAGCTTACTCAATTGGTGGCGGAGCCATTGTTGATGACAATACCGATGTGAAGGAAACCCACATTTATCCATTCAAAAATCTGGAGGAAATATTACGTTATTGCAATAATAACGGAATGCACATTTGGGAACTGGCATTGGAATACGAAGACGATGAAATAATTCCGTATTTGCAAAAGGTGTGGGAAATAATGAAATCGGCCGTAGAACGGGGACTAAAAAACGAGGGCGTTTTACCAAGCCACTTAAAACTACCACGCAAAGCAGCCAGCTACTTCATCAAGGCTAATGCTTACAAAGGGTCGATGAAAAAACGCGCCTTAGTATTCGCTTACGCATTGGCCGTATCGGAAGAAAATGCTGCGGGCGGTAAAATTGTAACCGGCCCCACCTGTGGATCGGCAGGCGTAATGCCATCGGTACTTTACTACCTGAAGAAACATCATAATTTTCCCGAAATAAAAATTATTCGTGCATTGGCCACAGCCGGCATCATTGGAGCCGTAGTGAAAATGAATGCTTCGATTTCGGGAGCCGAAGTTGGCTGTCAGGGCGAAATAGGCACCGCCTGTGCCATGGCCTCTGCAGCAACCACACAGTTGTTTGGAGGTACAATATTTCAGGTAGAAAACTCTGCCGAAATGGGGCTGGAACATCATCTTGGGCTTACATGCGACCCGGTAGCCGGACTTGTACAAATTCCCTGCATTGAACGCAATGCCTTTGCTGCTGCTCGTGCTCTAAACCATAATGCCTATGCAATGCTAAACGATGGCAGGCATCGCATTAGTTTCGACAAAATAGTTCAAACAATGAAACAAACCGGCCACGACTTACCGCATATTTACAAAGAAACATCGACTGGTGGGCTAGCCCTTTTCAGCGGCATGGCAAAAGACGAATAACTGACCGAAGGCATAATCAGCTAGAGCATACTGTAAATGAACAACATACTTATAACAGGAGCAACAGGAAATGTAGGATTTGAGGTAATACGATTTCTGGACAAAATTGACACTTCTAAAAGAATAGTTGCCGGGGTAAGAAATATAAACCAGGCAAAAAGCAAGTTTGCCGGGTATCCAAAATTAAATTATGTTCATTTCGATTTCGAAAATTCCGAAACATTTGATAATGCGCTAAGCGGCATTGACAAAGTATTTCTTTTGAGGCCTCCGCACATATCAGATATTGACAAGTATTTTAAACCCTTAATTTCAACAATTAAGAAAAACAACATTAAGAAAATTGTTTTTCTATCGGTTCAGGGAGCCGAAAAAAGCAAGATAATCCCTCATAACAAAATTGAAAATTTGGTGCGCGAGTATGGGTTGGATTACATTTTCCTCCGCCCCGGTTACTTTATGCAAAACCTGACCACAACATTAATAAGCGATATTCGATTAAAAAGAGAGATTATTTTACCATCGGGGCAAGCAAAATTTAACTGGATAGATATTGAGAACATTGGAGAGGCTGGAGCAATCTTACTTAATAAGTTTGAAGATTATAAAAATCAAGCAATTGAAATAACCGGGTTAGAAAACGAAAGTTTTGGCCAGGTAACTTCATTAATAAATAAGCAGATTGAAAACCCCATTCGATTTAGAAATGTTAATCCATTCAAATTCTACCGAATTAAAAAAAGGGAAGGCATGGAAAAAGGAATGATTATCGTAATGATTCTGCTGCACTTTTTACCACGGTTTCAGAAAGAACCCGTTATATCTGATTTTTACGAAAAACTAACAGGAAAGAAACCGACCGACCTCAAAACATTTATAAACAGAGAAAAGAAACTGTTTGAGACCTTCCACTCTCCGGATCAAATTTAATTATTTTAGTCAAAAACTATAGTAGAAGCCACTTTTTAGCTTGGAATAGTATTCGTTAATACCCACAGGAGGATTTGTTTCGTAGGCCAATTCGGCAGTTACTACTAAACTTAGCTGCTTAATTAAGTGGACGCGAAAACGCCCTTCCATAGAAATATTTTGATCGTAAAAATCATGAAAAGAGGGCTGAAAATAAATAATTCCCGACAAATTCATTGTGGGTGTGACATTCCAATCCAGATTCATATATAAATTCATGCGCCAGTTGTATTGCCCTACACTATCGTAGGTAAACTGACGTTCTTCATACATTACAGAAGTTCCCAAATACCATTTTGCAGTATCGTTCGAAAAAAGATTTAACCGCACACCTACCCCTGCCAAAGCCCGATAATCGATGTATCGGATATCGTTAAACTGGTATTGGCCAAACACTTCGGGAATAACAACCGTATCGACTAACAAATTATAGCGCATGTGCTGATACCCTTCGTGTTGTAGCTTTTCTCCACCCGCATTTGAAAAAGTCCAATTGGTAAATGACATTAAAAGGCTTTTCTTGTAGCGAAAATACAAGTTGCTACGGTTACTCGTTTTCCAAATAACACTTTTACTGCGTTCGTGCTCAAAAGACAGGTCGACATTTCCATAAAAATTTCCTTTTGCCGTTTTTCGCTGCTCCTCGATATTTATAACCTGTGAAAACATCTCACCTGTAATCGACAGCAATACTAAAAACAAAAAACACCTTACAAAAAGCCTCATTTTTTTCACAATTACGGATAATCAAACAAAATTCGCAAATCACCTACAATTCACTGTGCAAATTAACCCAATCTTTTGATTAGCCAAAATCACATAAGAAAATATCACAGGAGATTTGCAGGAGGCACTCAATTAATGCAATGGAACAGACAATTAATGAGTTGAAAAAAAAAACCATTCATTTATGAACCACGGGAATGCATCGACAAGTAAAAATCAAATAAATACAAGTTCCAATGTCACTATATTTTTCTTGCGAATCGGATGTAATTTTGTACTTTTATCCGTTAGCACGAATTTTGCTTAAACGCCGGCACATGCCTATAAAATTACTTACAATATTATTATTAACCCTAAGTTGCCCGGGACAAAAACTTATTGCGCAAGAATCGTTGGGCTATGTTGAGGTAAACGGGATAGTGAAAGATGGTATCCGTCCGCTAGATCATACATACATTGAGATATACGCAAATAATACCCTTCTCAAAGTTAATCAGACAAACATTACCGGCAATTTTAACTTCATTTTAGAGCTAAACCGATCATATAAAATTAAATTTAGCCGGGAATTTTATGTGACAAAATTCATTGAATACGACACACATGTCCGCGAGAATGAATTAGGAATATGGTCATTTCAGTTTACAGTTGATCTTTTCCCAGAAATACCGGGAATCGACTTTAGTTTTTTAAAAACTGAATCGGTGGGGAAAATCAGTTATAATAAAAATTATGGTGAATTCGACCACAACATCGAATACACGCGACTAATACACCAGAAAATAAATAAATTACTGGAGGACAGCCACAACAAAAGAGCAACATACTATGACGCATCTATAAACAAAGCCGATATTTTACTGCAAAAAAACGAACTCATTCAGGCGCTTAATGCCTATCGAAAAAGTGCAGTGCTAGACCGAACAAATGATTATGCTCAGGAGCAAATTCAGAAAATAGATAAGCAATTAAAAAAATCTGTAGCCAAATACCAAGAATACATTAACCTGCTGAGCAGTGCCGATTCGCTATTTGCAAACCATCGGTTTTCGCAGGCGAAAGTGCATTATGAATTAGCGCTGAACATTTTCAGTAAAAGTGCCTATGCCACTTATATGATTGAGAAAATAAATGTATTAAAACCCCAGTTTGACCCCTCGTATATTCGATTGCAAAAGTACCGCGAATTTTTATCAACAGCTGACCAATACGTTAGTCAGGCCAACTACAGAAAAGCTATTGCGTTTTACAATAAAGCTCTTAGCATACAAACCGGCGACACGTATGCGATGAAGCAAATTAAATACCTTCAAAGCCAAGTTGCCCGAAAACAAGGCGAAAATGAAAAGTCGAAAAAGTATAAAGAATACATCAACCTGGGCGACAGATACTTTGCAGCAAATTCACTGAGCGCTGCCCGGTTAGTGTATTTAAAAGCACTCCAAATATTTCCAAATGAAGTATATCCACAAATTCAAGTAGAGAAAATAGATAAAACACTTTACCCTGATAGAAAAAGCACAGTAAACGAAGACAAATTCCCAAATTTCACGAAAGTAGAACGGGACAAAGGGTTTCTTACCGGCCTTGCAAAAGATTATCCGGAAGGCAAAACAACGGAGTATTATGAATTGCCCGGAAAAAAAATTAAGCGGGTTATTTTAATTGAAAACAGAATAGCTTCGGAATACCTGGAGGTGCGTTACGACTATGGGACATTCTATTTCCGTAACGGACAAAACATTTCCAGAGCCATTTTTATAGCAGAAACAAGTCATTAAAAATAAATTTGAACTGATATGAATACCGAAAAAAATCGAGTATAACAGTTACATTTTCTATTTTTGCACCAAATTTTGGACTCGGCAACAAATCTAAAAACGAAAACTATGAATATCAACATACGAAATAAAAAGGCATCATACGAATACGAATTTATTGATACATTTATAGCCGGACTGCAACTTACGGGTACGGAAATTAAATCGATACGAATGGGGAAAGCCTCCATTGGTGAAGCTTATTGCTACTTTGGCCGCAATGAACTTTGGGTAAAGAACATGCATATTTCGGAGTACGGTTATGGGAATCGGTTCAATCACGAAACCCGCAGAGAACGAAAACTATTGTTAACAAAAAAAGAGTTGCGAAAATTGCAGCGCAAGCTAAAAGAGCGCGGCTTCACCATTATTCCTACTCGCCTGTTTATTAACGAAAATGGATGGGCGAAAATGAAAATAGCATTGGCCCGCGGTAAAAAAATACACGATAAACGCCAATCAATTAAGGAAAAGGACATGAAACGCGAAATGGATCGTATTCGCAAGTTTTAATTGGAGCCAATATAAAGGTTACGTTTTTAACTTTTTCTTCTTTGCAGCAGGGAACAACACGTTATTTAAAATAAGCCTGTACCCCGGCGAATTAGGATGCAAATTAAGGTCCGTAGGTGGATCACCCACAAAATGGCGATAGTCTTCGGGATCGTGACCGCCATAAAATGTCCAAAACCCTTTACCTTGAGTTCCATGGATATAACGAGCTTCTTCAAGTGCCTTATTTTCGCCAAGAACAAGCACGTCGGGCTTTATTAGTTCGCGTTGGTAAGAGGTTGTTTGTCCCATAAAACCTTTAATAATATCGGTATGATTCTGGCACAACATTGTGGGAACGGGATCCCACTTTGCAGAAAAATCAAAAAGCGTGAAATAATCTTTATCCTGATTAACATTCCTGTTCTGCGTTCTGTCTATGTCGGAAAACTCATACTCATAAGGGTTTTGCACTAAAGAAAAATCGGTAAATGCTAATGTATTGGAGTAATCAAGTTTACTTTGAAAATCGGGATCCATTGGGTCGCCATCGAACTGGGCAGCACAAATATCGGTATTATGGGCGGCCAGCGTAATATCGAACGAATCGGTACCACTACACATCGAGAACAGGAACCCACCACTATTAACGTACGTTTTTATGGTTTGAACAACTGCAAGTTTCATTTGCGACACCTTCTCAAACCCCATCGACCGTGCTTTTTCCTCCTCGCTGCGCACTTGATTCCGGTACCATGCTGTGTGATTATAGGCTCCATAGAACTTTCCATATTGTCCTGTAAAATCTTCGTGATGCATGTGCAACCAATCATAATCGGTAAGCTTACCTTCTATTATTTCCCTATCGTATAAAATGTCATAAGGAATTTCGGCATATGTAAGTGTCAATGTAACAGCATCGTCCCACGGCAATTTATCTTTGGGACTATACACTGCAATTTCGGGTGCCTTATCGAGCTTTACTACGTCCATATTGACATCGGGTCGCGATATTTCATTCACAATGGCATTACGTTTAGCATCTGAAATAATATCGTACGACACTCCTCTGATAATACACTCATTTTCAATCTCTTTGTGATGAGCAAATAAGAAACTACCCCCTCGATAATTGAGCAACCACCACGATGAAACATCATTTTGCAAAGTCCAATATGTTATTCCATAAGCTTTCAAATGGTTTTTCTGTGCCTCATCCATTGGCACAATTAGGTAAGCAGCTTTTAAGCCTTGCGGCAATACAAGTGTTAAAGCAAGAAGTATGGCTAAAAGTTTAAGAGTTTTCAACATAATGGGGCTTCATAATTTTAAAAATTCATTGGCAAAATGCGATTCTTTATTTATAACGCTTCAACGACCGAATTGTTACAAGTATACCTGTCAAATCCGGGCTTACTCATCTGTTGCTTAGGCGCACGAATTATTTGCAAGAACGATCGCATTACGTTTATTGCTAAAATGGCGTATCGCCCTCTTCGAAACCATAGTTTGGTGTAATATCAGCAGAAGTAGCGTGACCTGCCGATGCATCGTTTGCATCCTGGTTCATTTTTGATCCGACAATTGTTCCTCCGTTTTGAGGAATTCCATCGATATCGGCCAGGCCGGTTTTATCGAGGTCAACAAATCGAGCATATTTCCCTTCGAATCGGAGTCTTATATCGGCTACGGCACCATTACGGTGTTTGGCAATAATAATATCGGCCATCCCTTCGGTTGGTGTTCCATCTTCGTATTGGTCGATTGCCAACATTTCCGGACGGTGAATAAATAACACAATATCCGCATCCTGTTCAATTGCACCCGATTCGCGAAGGTCAGAAAGCATTGGTCTTTTTTCGCCTTGCCTTGTCGTTACCGAACGGTTAAGCTGCGACAGTGCAATTACTGGCACATTAAGTTCCTTTGCAAGTGCTTTTAATGAACGTGAAATAACACTTACCTCTTGTTCCCTGCTCGACTGTCCGGCTGCATTCATCAATTGAAGGTAGTCAATAATAACTAAACTCAACCCTTTTTCGCGATGTAGCCTGCGGCATTTTGCTCGCAATTCAAAGATTGATAGTCCCGGCGTGTCGTCAACATACAAAGGAGCATTACTCAATGCTGGCAACCGACTTTCCAACTGCTGCCACTCCCAATCTTCAAGTTTTCCGGTTTTTATTTTCTCTTGTGGAATTTCAGTTTCAGTAGAAATCATACGTTTAACCAGCTGCACCGACGACATTTCAAGGGAAAACACAACTACCGGATGGTTAGCGATGGCCATATTTCTGGCCATATTGAGCACAAATGCCGTTTTACCCATGGAAGGGCGTGCTGCCATAATAATCAGGTCGGAGCGCTGCCAACCGCTAGTAACCCGATCTAAATCGGTAAATCCGGAAGGAATACCACTCAAATCGCCAGTATTTTTCGAAGCCGCTTCAATTTCGTCCAGCGCTTGCTCAATAACGCTACCCATGGAGTTGGTTTGCTTCTTAATATTACCTTCTGCTATTTTATACATCTCCTGTTCGGAAAAATCGATCAGATCAATAACATCGGTAGAATCCTCAAATGCACGACGCTGAATTTCGCCGGAAATTCGAATCAATTCTCGTTGTAAATACTTTTCTGCCACTAATTTGGCATGATGCTCCAAGTGGGCAATAGACCCAATTCTGTATGTTAACTGAGTAATATAATAATCGCCACCAGCTTTTTCAAGTGTATTGTTTTTCCTCAATTTCTCGATTACAGAAATCATATCAACAGGCTCGTTCTCTCTGGACAAATCCATAACAGCCTGATAAATATGCTGGTGAGCTTCTTTATAAAAGGCATCTGGGCTTAACACATCTACAACCCGAAAAATGGCATCTTTTTCCAACATCAACGCACCCAACACAGCCTCTTCAATTTCTACTGCATTCGGTGGAACCTTCCCTACTTCAATAGCCATATTGTCGACCATTCTTGAAGAGTTCTCACGCTTATAATTTCGTTTAAATTCCTTATCTGCCATAATATATTGTGGTTTTTCCCAATTTGAAAATGGGGAAACAAAGTTAGCTTTTTTGATTGGGAAATTCTTCAATTAGTGCCAAAATTAACTATTCATTTAACGAGATAATTGACAATTTACTAACTTGCGCCATCTAATCTATAACATATAAAACACTACTAAAAATGGTTGTATTTCCTAATGCAAAAATTAACCTTGGTTTACATGTTACAAAAAAACGCCCTGACGGATTCCATGAGATTGAATCTGTAATGTATGCCATTCCATTTTCCGATATTCTGGAAATACTTCCGGCTCAAACAACTACCGTTAAAACTACAGGATTAGTACCTGACGACTGCCCCACAGAGAACAACCTGATTTATAAAGCGTGGCAATTAATGCACAGGCAATACAAAATTCCATCGGTAGCAATGCGTTTACACAAAAATATACCGAGCGGTGCCGGATTGGGCGGAGGTTCTGCGGATGCGGCATTTACCATAACCACACTCAATTCCCTTTTCGATTTAAAGCTCGCATCCAAAGAAATGGAAGAACTGGCAGCAGAACTTGGAAGCGATTGCCCATTTTTTATTAAAAACACACCATCATTGGCTACAGGTCGCGGCAACATTTTATCTCCCATAAACATTTCGTTACGAGGATATTATTTACTTTTAGTGGTTCCTAAGTTGCACATTTCGACACCAGAGGCGTATGGAGGAATAACGCCAAAAAAACCGAAAAACAGATTGTGTGAGATAATTTCCGAACCCTGCGACACATGGAAAAGCACATTGGTAAACGATTTTGAAAACCACCTATTTTTAAACCATCCAAAACTACATGAAATAAAGCAAACGCTTTATGCGATGGGAGCAAGCTATGCATCCATGAGCGGAAGTGGATCAGCAATTTACGGGTTATTCAACCAAACACCCGAACAAAGGCAAATAAACGACCTTTTGAGCGACCACACTTCATACTCAATGAAAATTGGATAATAGACTTAAAAATGTGTCAACATAGATAAATAACAGGCTTGTATTAAACAATCTTTGGCTATTTGGGTTATGATTGATAAAAAAATATTTATATTTGTTTGTCAGTAAACATAACTTTATCAATGAGTTTTAATTTGGATAGCTGGATTGCATTTAATGAGCAGGAGGATGTGATTTTCGCCTTTAAAGGCGAATTGTCTGAGTCCATGCTAACCGAATTATTATTGATTATTGAAGAAAAAATAGAGAAAGTAACTGGTAGCCGAAAACTAAAAAAAAAGCTATATAACGTTGCCATTGAATCGATGCAAAACTTGTTTCATCATTCTGATGAAGTTTACTTAAACGGCACACAGAAAAAGCACTCGCGTTACATGGTGATGTTTATTACCCAAAAGAACGGAGGATACAAAATAAGAACCGGAAATTTTCTTACCCAGAAAAAAGTACAGTTTTTAAACAAACATATCGAAAAAATTAATAATTTATCACGCGATGAGCTCAAGCTGGAATAAAAAGAGATTTTAAACAATCAAACCTTTAGTAAAAAAGGAGGTGGAGGCCTTGGACTTATCGATATAGCACGAAAAGCAGAGAGTAAAATCGATTATAATTTTTATTCTGATAAAAATTCACTATCTTTTTTTGACTTTTGTATAGAAATAAAACAATAAACGAATAAAGAGTATGGATCCAATAAAAATTGAAGGAACACCGAAAACCCCAACCGTAATTTTTGATTCCGAAAAAGGAAGCATCGAAATTAAGGGGCGTTCAATACCGGAAAACTCTATTGAGTTCTACAAGCCTCTCGTAGACTGGCTTGAGGGATACATCAAGAACCCCAAAGAACTAACACAGGTGAATATTCAACTTGAATATTTTAACACCAGTTCCTCGAAATGTATTTTAGATGTATTTAAAAAGCTAGAATCTATTTACAAAGGTGGTAACGAAGTAGTAATTAACTGGCATTACGAAGAAGATGATGAGGATATGCTCGAGGCCGGAGAAGATTACCAGTCAATTATTAAAGTTCCATTCAAAATGATGGAAATAGAAGAGTAGCTTTTGGAATTAACTCTAAAAGAGGCTGTGTGGACGTTGATAAATTTACCCAACCATATGGCTATTAGTTTCAACTGAAGCGAAGGGCTTATTTTGGAGGGCTGGTTTGTCCTGCAAATTTATTCCGTTACATTATCGGAGTAATGCAGCATTTTCATTAAATAGTATTAAATAGTATTTCGAACCATATTGAAGCTCTGGGTCATAAGACACGGGGCTTTATTTCATTTAGCTAACTAGTGCTGGCAAGAAAACCACCCATTTTTTAAAATAATTGGCAGGGTTCTCAAAATATGAACCAGTATTTAGTTGAAAAAATTACTTCATCATATTACGTGTGATGCAAAAATACCACA